>NZ_JAKRMR010000006.1:0-146081 GCF_022346205.1 Corynebacterium sp. ACRPZ | reverse complement strand
GTGGGGTTGGACGGAAAACGGCCTCGGCGGGGGCGCTGCGCGGATACCATGCAGGGAAGACTTGGAAGCGACAAAAAGGGGGAGCGACATGCTGTCGGTGACAGATCTCAGGGGCCGAGCGTTAACCGTGCGCGAGCTTCGGAAGGTGCTTCCTCGCGCGGGCGCGGACGTGCACTCGGTGGTGCCCCAGGTGGCTCCGATTGTGGAGGCGGTGCGTGAGCGCGGCGCGCAGGCGGCGTTGGAGTACGGGGAGCGCTTCGACCGCGTGCGTCCGGCTTCGCTCCGTGTGCCGGACGAGGTCATCACGGAAGCCGTGGACGGTCTCGACGCGGACGTACGCGCGGCGTTGGAGACCTCGATCGCGCGCATCCGCGCCGTACACGGCGACCAGAAGCCCGTGGAGCACACCACCGAGCTCGCGCCGGGCGCCACGGTGACCGAGGTGTTCCGCCCGGTGCAGCGCGTGGGTCTGTACGTCCCCGGCGGCAAGGCCGTCTACCCGTCGAGTGTGCTCATGAACGCGATTCCCGCCCAGGAAGCGGGCGTGGAGTCGATGGTGGTGTGCTCGCCGCCACAAGCGGACTTCGACGGCTGGCCGCACCCGACGATTCTCGCGGCGTGCGCGCTGGTGGGCATCGATGAGGTGTGGGCTGTCGGCGGCGCACAGGCCGTCGCGCTGCTGGCCTACGGCGACGAGGACCTGGAGCCTGTGGACATGGTCACCGGCCCCGGCAACGTCTTCGTCGCCGCCGCGAAGCGCGTGGTCAACGGCGTGGTGGGCATTGATGCGGAGGCTGGCCCCAGCGAGATCGCGATCATCGCCGACGAGACGGCCAACCCGGTCTATCTGGCGTACGACCTGATCTCCCAGGCCGAGCACGACGAGCACGCCGCGTCGATCCTGGTCACTGATTCGCCGTCACTCGCCGAGGCGGTCAACCGCGAGATCGCCGAGCGCTACCAGGTCACGCTCAACGCCGAGCGCGTGCGCGCTGCACTCGAGGGCCCACAATCGGGCATCTTGCTTGTCGACGACCTCCGGTCCGCCGTCACCGTCACCAACGCCTACGCACCCGAGCACCTGGAAATCCACACCGGCAACGCCGGTGACGTAGCCGCGCAGATCACCAACGCCGGCGCGATCTTCGTCGGGCCGCACGCGCCGGTGCCGCTCGGAGACTATTCCGCGGGATCCAACCACGTGCTGCCCACATCCGGCACGGCCCGTTTCGCGGCGGGGTTGAGCACCCACACCTTCCTCAAACCCGTCAACGTGGTCGAGTACTCCGCGGACGCGCTGGAGGGTGTGGCAGACACCGTGATCACCCTTGCCGACGCCGAGCGACTCCCAGCACACGGTGAGGCCATCCGAGCGAGGCGGGACGATTACCAGGACTCGTAGTCGTTGTCGCGTCCTGGGAGAGACTTCTCAAAAATCTGCTCGTCTCCTCGCGCTTGACCCAGTATGAGGAAGAACAGCTGAGCAGCATCCAAGTTGGGTAGCTCGCGGACTACCTGCTCCATCGTCGCTGCCACATCTCCCCAAGGCTGCTCACGAATCTCTTGTGCGAACACCCTCCAGTCGAAAATGTCGCCGTACTGGAGCGTGGCAGCGTAGACCTCATACGGCCAAGACGTGATGGGATCCGACGGCGAAGCCGCTACGTTGCGGAACATCGCCTCACTGATCATGTCAGGCATGCTGCGATCTCCTTACACACCGATTCAACCTTTGACCATGAATCCCACCCGGACACGACGCCCTTATAGCTACCAAGGGAATCCTTATTGTGACTGTCAGCAGGGTTAGGAGCCGAAAGCATGTAAACCAGCTCCGATAGAACCGAACCGTCGGTGTTGGTGAACTCGCTGTAGAACGAGTCTATGTCTTTCAAAACCTCGCACGCGGTGGAAATTCCGAGTGTTGAACCTACCGCTGCGACATCGAGGTAGTCACGAACCTGGTTCCTCTGGACGATCAAGAATGCTTTGGTGCGCAGAACCTCGGCAATCGTAGGGATCTGAAGCTGAGAGCCGTTAGGCAGTTTGACTGTCTCCACCTCCAGAGGGGTCTTGCGGCGCAAGTTGCGCAAGCCAGCCTGATAACCGTCTAGCGATCCCATGATGGTCATCGGCGGACGGGACGCGCGGGGATTTGTCGACCACCCGTCCAAACCCACGACAGCTTCTAGAACTGCATCGTAGCGGCTCTGGAGATGCTCAATGACGTGGTCGTGGTCGAACGACATGCGGTGGTGCGCATAGAACGCAGCTGCGCTCCCGCCTACGAGTACTGCGTCAGGCGCTACCTCCTGCAGTTTGGCTGCAGATTCATACAGCTCTTGCATGTCGTTCATGCTTTGAGAATAGATTCAGTGTTGTCGCAGCTCAACCACCCGTCCATGCGTAAGAAAACCCAGCGCTGCGGGGGCAGCGCTGGGTCCATTCGGTTGCGGGGCTATTTCGCCTCGTACTCAACCTCATCTTCCGCGATCGCCTGCGGGCGGCCGGTGACGAAGTAGAGAATCGACATCAGGATCAGGAACGCGACGCCGACAATGAGCGCGGTGTGGAACTCCTCCATCCACACCATCGTGCCGAAGGTGAACAGGATAAACGCGACCGCGAACCTTTGCCCGTACGGCCAGAACGGCACTGGGAACTTCAGGTTTTGCTCTTCGGCGGGGGAGATGTTGCGTCGAGAAGCAATGTGCGCAAGCAAGATCATCAGCCACACGAAGATGGTGGCGAAGGTGGCCAGCGCCGCGACAGTTTCAAAGATGTCGGGGTAGCGCTGATTCAAAATCACACCGACGATCAGGGCGATGATTAACATGACCACGGTCATCACCGGCACATCGCGGTAGGTCTTCGCCATCGCCCGCGGCGCCAGCTTCTCCTTGGCTAGGCCGGCGAGGACGCGGCCGGTGCCGAAGAGGTCGGCGTTGATGGCGGACAGCGACGCGCTGAGCACCACTACGTTGAGCAGCGCGGCCGCCCAGCTGACGCCGAGCGTGTCAAAGATCTGGACGAAGGGGGAGTCCTCGCCGTTGATGGTGCGCCACGGGTTGATCATCAAAATGATCAGGATGGACAGCACGTAGAAGATCAGGATGCGCGCCGGGACAGTGTTGACCGCCTTGGGGATGGAGCGGTCCGGGTCCTCAGCCTCCGTTCCGGCGACGCCGATGATCTCGGTGCCGCCGAACGCGAACAGCACGAGGATGAAGGACGCTGCCATGCCGGAGATGCCGTTAGCGAAGAAGCCGCCGTCGCTCCAGAGGTTGCTCACGCCCATCGTTTCCGGCTGGGAGCCGAGGTTGAAGGCGAGGATGGCGGCGCCGCCCACGATCATGGCAACCACGGCGCCGACCTTGATCAGCGTGAGCAGGAACTCCAGCTCGCCGAAGAGACGGACCGCAGCCAAGTTCGCCGCGCTAATGATCAGCAGCGTGACCGTAATCCACACCCACGCGGGCGTGGTGGGGAACCAGAACTTCATATAGATCGTGATGGCCGTCAGGTCCGCCAGACACACGATCATCATCTCGAAGGCGAACATCCAACCGGTGATGTAGCCGCCCCAACCACCGAGGTACTTGCGGCAGTACACGGCAAACGAGCCGCGGACCGGGTTGCGCACGCTCATCTCGCCGAGCGCGCGGAGCATGAAGTACACCACTGCGCCGCCGAGCAGGTACACCAGCAACACGGATGGACCGGCGGCCTGGATCGCACCGGCGGAGCCGTAGAACAGGCCGGTGCCGATGGCGGAACCGAGCGCGATGAAGTGGATGTGGCGGGTGTTTAAGCCGCTGCGTTTCGGTTTGGGCTTGGTGGCGTTGTCTGATGGTGCAGTCATAACGGACATAACTGTGCTCTTTCGGGAAGCAATGCGCGAATCGGAGGCGTAAGGGAAATGGATTGAGGTGTGCCCGAAGCTGGGGGCGGCGGCGTCCCGGTTGGCCGTCGATAGGCAAAGTGCATTGCTTCGCGGACGGATCCGGGGGCGCGGCGCGAACGACATAAGCCTTGAGTGTTGCCCGTGCTAACAAGAAACCCCCTGCGCTTGCAGCAGAGGCTGTTAGCGCAGGGGGCTGGAGTCGGCCGACACCGCGCTACAGATGATGATGCAGGCGGGCCGGCTGGGTATTCAGCATCGCAGAACGCTCGGCCGTGGCCGAGGTCGCAAATGCGGTGCTGTTGATCATGCCGACGACCGTAGCACGGCGGGTGGTGCCTTCGCAGCGGATTGTGGAAACTACTTGCCACAATGCTCGAAGAGCTAGGTCTGAGGTGGTCGTGATCCTCTAACGGCTCCCACGCGCCTACTGTCCGGAGCACTCGTTGCCGCCCGCGCCGGGATCCATCGTCGGGGCTCCTTCGAGGTGTGGGGCAGGGGTGGCGTCGATAGGCAATGTGACCTGCACCACGCACTTTACGGGAGGGTGTGCGACTTCGCCCGCCGGCAAACCGCAGGAATACTAACCGGGGCGCACAATGGCGTACGCTGGGCCAGCGATGAGCATTTCCGAAAACGCCACCGGCGGCGAGAATGAGCCGGATATGAATGTGTCGGAAAACCAGAAAGACCCGCAGGATGTCGCGGCCGAAATCGTTGAGGCCGTAGTAGAGGACACCAGGGATGCGGGGGTTTCTGAGGAGACCGGCGCCGCGGACACCGTGGCCATTGAAAACGACAATGATGTGCTGAAGCTTAACGACGAGCCTTCGGCCGAACCCGCCGCCGAGCCCGAGAAGCCCGAAAACGGCTTTGAGAAGCTCGGCCTGCCCGACGAGGTCATCGAGGCGGTCAAGCGCGTCGGCTTCGAACAGCCGTCGCCGATTCAGGCGCAGACCATCCCGCTGCTTATGGACGGCCGCGACGTGGTCGGCCTCGCGCAGACCGGTACCGGCAAGACCGCGGCGTTCGCGCTGCCGGTGCTGTCCCAGATCGACCCGGAGAAGCGCTACCCGCAGGCCCTCGTGCTCGCGCCGACGCGTGAGCTGGCGCTGCAGGTGTCCGACTCCTTCCAGAGCTTCGCCGACCACATCGACGGCGTGAGCATCCTGCCGATCTACGGCGGCCAGGCCTACGGCATCCAGCTGTCCGGGCTGCGCCGCGGCGCCCAGGTCATCGTGGGCACCCCGGGCCGTGTGATCGACCACCTGGAGAAGGGCTCGCTGGACATTTCCAACCTGAGCTTCCTGGTGCTGGACGAGGCTGACGAGATGCTCAACATGGGCTTCCAGGAAGACGTCGAGCGCATCCTGGAGGACACCCCGGATTCCAAGCAGGTGGCGCTGTTCTCGGCGACGATGCCGAACGCGATCCGCCGCATCTCCCGCGACTACCTCAACGACCCGGAAGAGGTCACCGTCAAGTCGGAGACGCGCACCAACACCAACATCACCCAGCGCTACCTGTTCACCGCGCACCGCAACAAGCTCGACGCGATCACCCGCATCCTCGAGGTGACCGAGTTCGAGGCAATGATCGTGTTCGTGCGCACCAAGAACGAGACCGAGGAGTTGGCCGAGAAGCTGCGCGCCCGCGGGTTCTCCGCCGCCGCCATCAACGGCGACATCGCCCAGCAGCAGCGCGAGCGCACCGTGGACCAGCTTCGCGACGGCCGCCTGGACATCCTCGTGGCCACCGACGTCGCCGCCCGCGGCCTGGACGTCGAGCGCATCTCGCACGTGCTCAACTACGACATCCCCAACGACACGGAGTCCTACGTCCACCGCATCGGCCGCACCGGCCGTGCGGGCCGTTCCGGCGAGGCGATCCTGTTTGTCACCCCGCGCGAGCGCCGCATGCTGCGCTCCATCGAGCGCGTGACTAACGCGACCATCGAAGAGATGGACCTGCCCACCGTGGACGAGGTCAACGAGTCGCGCAAGGCCAAGTTCATGGACTCCATCACCGAGTCGCTCGAGGCCACCGACCTGCAGATCTTCAAGACCATGGTCCGCGAGTACTCCGCGGCGAACAACGTGCCTATGGACGACATCGCCGCCGCCCTGGCCACCCAGGCCCTGGCTGGCGACGAGTTCCTGATGAAGGAGCCGCCGCGCGACAAGCGCGACCGCCGCGACCGTGACCGCTTCGACCGCGACGATCGCCGCGGGCGCGGACGCGACCGCTTCGACCGCGACGACCGTGGCGACAGGGGCCGCGGCCGCCGCTTCGACGACAGCGGCAACTTCGACACCTACCGCCTGGACGTGGGCAAGCGCCAGCACGTCCGCCCGGGTGCCATCGTCGGCGCCCTGGCCAACGAGGGCGGGCTGAGCTCTAAGGACTTCGGCCGCATCACCATCGGCGGCGACTTCACCCTGGTGGAGCTGCCGAAGAACCTGGACCAGGCCGTGCTGGACCGCCTGGAGGACACCCGCATCTCCGGCCAGCTGATCAACATCCAGCGCGACCACGGCGCACCCCCGCGCGATCGCGGCGGGCGTGGCCGTGGCGGCCGCGGGGGCTACCGCGGCGGGCGCGGACGCGACGACCGTGGGGACCGCGGGGACAGGGGCGATCGCGGTGGACGCGGCGGTTACCGCGGCGGACGCGGCCGAGGCCGCGACGACAGGCGCGACCGCTGGGATTAACCCCTCACCCTGATGCAGCCGGCACAGCTCACAAGCAGCGTGCCGGCTGCTTTGGGTTTGGGTGGGGGACCGGAGGGCGTCGATAGGCAGGGGTGCTAGGTTAATGCGCATGTCTTCCCAGCGCACGCACCGAATTTCCCGAGCTCTCCTCGCAGCGGCCGTGGCGCTGGGGATGCAGGCCGCGCCCGCCGACGCCCAGCCGCGCGTGGAGCAAGGCGCGCCCGTGCGTATCGACGGCACCGGCACCTGCACCATCGGCTTCAACGACCCCGCGCGCCACCGCAGCCTCGTCGCCGCGCACTGCGGAGCCGAAGGCGCGCGAGTCAACGCCGGCGGCGCCACCGGGACACTATTCCGCTCCAAGGCCTACGACGGCCACCTGAGCAACGACTGGGCCGCCATCCAATGGGACGCAGGCGTGGCAGTCGGCGGCAACCGCTTTTCCGGCGACGCGTGGGTCCACCCAAATGACGTGCGCCTCGGCGAGACCATCTGCTACTTCTCCCGCACCCGCGGCGCGCAAACTTGCGGGCGCTTCTCCGGCTCCGCCGACGGCACATTCTTCCTCGCCGCGCCGCTGAGCCACCCCGGCGACTCCGGCGGGCCCATGTGGGTGCCCGGCCGCGGCTTCGTCGGCGTGGTCTCCAGCATGTGGACCTCCAACCCGCTGCCGTTTTTGCGCGGCGGCGACTACGTCATCGGCATCGTGCCCCACGACGGCCCCGCCGTCCCCGAAGCCCGCCTCGTCGGCGTGTGGGGGCAAAACGCGCTGTTCCCCGGGCTGACCGGTCCGGTGGCGGAGGTGCTGCGGAAGGCCGTCGACGGGATCTTCCGCGTGCTTGCCGGCCTGGGCCTCGGCGGCGCCTCCGCGCTGCGGTACACGTAGGGGGCCGGGCAGAACGACTCATGCGCACAGACCCTGGGATCCAAAGCCTGGGATCGCGCCGATTTTGGCCATTGCCAGGGTTTGCCTCCCAGGGTCTGTGCGCGGGGGAGGCGTCTCGAGCTCCGGCAACCGGGGCGAAACTGGCCCTACCAACAAGGCCCAGCCATTCGCCGAATAGGGAATAGCTGGGCCTGTCTCAAGCGGAAACGCCCGCGCGTCCCTTACGCCGGGGTCGGCAGGAACATCAGGATCAGGGTGAGCATCCACAGCAGGTTGAAGATGCCGGCGCCGGCGGTTGCCTTTGCCTTGGACTTCTCAAAGTTGGTGGTCTGGTCGGCCGGGTCTGCGTCGGCGGCCGGCAGCGCACCGAGGGTGCCCATCATCTTGCGCTGCTGCGGGATGACCATGCCCAGCAGGATCGCCCAGGCAATCACGGAGAGCACGATGGCGGTGTGGAACCAGTAGTTGGCCTTGTAGGTCTCCCAGTCGGAGGCGAGCACGGCGCCGCCGAGCAGCGGGACGAGCAGGGAGAGCATGCCGTAGGTCTTGGTGATGCGGTAGAGCACCGACGCACGGCCGGTGGCCTCCTCGCCGCCGGCGCGGGATTCTGCGACCTGGCGCGGGAACATCGAGGTAGACACGACAACGGGGCCGAGCAGCAGGATGGCCGCGACCACGTGCAGGAAGATGAGGAATGTAGTCATGTGCCCACACCTTACGGCATGGTGGGAAAATCCTCACAGCTCGCCGCGCGCGAGCAGCCCGGCGACCCCGGAGCACGCGCGCCGCACCGCCCGCAGGTCTGCCCGGGGCAAAGGAAGGGCATAGTGCTTTGCGACGTCCACGAGCCGGCGCCCATACGCACACCGCGCGCGCCTATCCGTGGGCATCCATTCGGACGGGAGTTTGTCGCCTTTGGCCTGGTTGGCGGCGGAGGACACGGCGACCAAATTGCGCGGGTCGTTGTAGAAGCGCTCGCGGGTGGCGGCGTCCCACCGGTGGGCGCCTAAGTCCCAGGCGGCGGAGACGGGCAGGACGTGGTCGATCTCCACGTCGTGCGGCAGAAGATCATCCCCGGTGTAGGGATCCACAACCCGGGGATTGCCCCACTGCGGCCAGGGCTGGGCGCAGTCCGCGTCAAACGCGGCGGCCATCACCGCGGCGCGGGTGTCGCACCCGCCGGTACCGGCGGCCCAGCCGGGGCCGAACTCGGCTCTGTCGTAGCCGAGGATGGTGGTGCGGTGGGGCACCGTTGGGACGTCGATAGGCAATCGCCCCGTGGGGAACGGCACCACCAGCACAGTGAGGGCGGAGAGAATAAGAAGGTATCGGCGCATACCTTCTTAGACTGCGGTGGAGCCTCCGCGGTTCCGCAGCGCTGCGGCGAAGTCCTCGTCGGGGTGGGCGAGCGCATAGTCGGTGGCGGCCGCGGCGGTGTCGAACTCCTCTTCCACACCCTCCTTCGGGCGGGTGGCCAGGGAGACGACGACCATGGCCAGAGTAGCCAGGATGACGCCCGGGACGATCTCGTAGATCATGCCGGACAGCGCGTCCACGGAACCCCAGACAAACGAGGTGACGGCGCCGACGATCATGCCGGCGATCGCGCCCTGGGAGGTGAGGCGCTTCCAGTACAGCGACGCCACAACCACCGGCCCGAACGCGGCGCCGAAGCCGGCCCACGCGAAGCCGACCAGGCCGAGGATGGTGTCGGACGGGTTCAGAGCCAGCAGCATGCCAATCAGGGCAATGCCGATGACCATGGCGCGGGAGAGCACGAGCAGGGTGGTGTTGTTCGGGTTCTTCTTGAAGATGCGGTAGATGTCCTCGATCAGCGCGGACGAGGTGACCAAAAGCTGCGAGGACATGGTGGACATGATCGCGGCGAGTACGGCGGTGAGCACGATGCCGGCGATCAGCGGGTGAAACATGATGCGGGCCAGGTCCAAAAAGACGGTCTCGTAGCCGGACTGGTCGGTCACGGACGCGGACTTCTGGCCGAAGTAGACGGTTGCCACCAGGGCGGTGAAGATGCCGCCGAGGTAGCAGATAGCCACCCAGATGGTGCCGGTGCGGCGGGCCGCCTTCGCCTCAGACGGGGAGCGCAGCGCCATGAAGCGGGTGATGATGTGCGGCTGGCCGAAGTAGCCCAGGCCCCATGCGATGTTGCCGATGATGGTGGCGGCGGACACGCCGGCGACCATGTTGAAGTAGTCCGGGTTGCCGTGCTCCCAGGGGCCGTACGGGTTTGAGGTGGCCCAGCTGAAGATGTCGTACGGGTTGTCCAGGGACATCAGCGCCATGACCGGCACGGTGATCAGGGCGAGGAACATCAGGCCGCCCTGCACAACGTCGGTGTAGCTCACGGCGAGGAAGCCGCCGATGAAGGTGTAGAGCACCGTGATGGAGCCGACGATGAGCACGCCGTGGATGTATTCGCCGCCGAAGGTGGATTCGTAGTAGCGGCCGCCGGAGACCATGCCGGAGGACACGTAGAAAGTGAAAAAGAAGATGATGATCACGGCGGAGGTGAAGCGCAGCACGCGCGAGGTGTCGTGCGTGCGGTTTTCGAAGAAGCTGGGCAGCGTGATCGAGTTCTTGGCCACCTCGGTGTAGGCGCGCAGCCTTGGTGCGATCCACTTCCAGTTGGCCCAGGTGCCGATGAACAGGCCGATGACGATCCACAGCTCACTCATGCCGGCGACGAACAGTGCGCCGGGCAGACCCATGAGCAGCCAGCCGGACATGTCTGATGCGCCTGCGGAGATGCCGGCGACGAGCGGGCCGAGGCCGCGGTCGCCGAGGACGTAGTCGTCGTATTTAGTTGTCTTGCGCCACGAGTAGAACCCGATGGCGACCATCACCCCGAAATACAGGACGATGGCAAGCACTAGCCAGAAACTGTCGGACATGTGCACTCCCTTACGTCGGTGGTCGGTGTAAGTTTCGCCACACTGTAACGCATCCTTCCGTCGCGCTGTATTGATTTGCAGAATCGGCTGAGTGTGGGCTGAAAGATTTTGTTCGAACGCTCGGCGGGGGCGATGTCGGTGTCGGTGGTATAAGGGTGGGTATGCCTGAATACCTTCTCCATGGCCTGTGGCTCCCCGAGTCCGGGCTTTCGGTGTGGGTTGAGCGCGTACAGGGACACCGCATTGTGACCATGGATGACGTGCCGCCCGGCACGTTTCCGCCGATCGTGCATTCGCTTTTGGACGACCAAAGGTTCCGCCACTTCCATACCCTGATCCTGCAAACCCCGAAGGGCCGGCACGTCAGCTTGCGGGCGCCGTTGGCGCAGTTCGCGCCCGAGGATGCGGTGCGCTTTTTGGACAACCTGGCGCACCTGGACGGGGATTCGCCGGCGGCAACGCCCGCGCAGCGCGAGGCGGTCGCGCCGGACATGTACTGGATCCTGCGCATGTATCGGGGTCTGACCCAGTTCGTGCGCGCGGGGCGCGTGAGCATCAACGTGCCGTACCACGACGGGCTGTGGTACGCGCAGTGGCAGTTGGGCACCGGACTGGAGGAGCGCAGCTGGCTGGCGGAGATGATCGCCGCCTCGCCGGGTGTGCTCACAGTGAACAACGCGAACCTGAGCGAGGACTGCGCGCAGATGTTCACGCACTGGATCGCCACGGAACGCCTGCAGGGCGCGGTGGAGAAGGCGGCGACGAGGCCGTACCCATGGCACGATTTTGTGAAGTCGCTGCTCTACAGCATCCCGCTGCGCCGCGGCGGGGCGGTGCTGGCCCGCCAGATGGGGGATTGGAACGGCACGATCACGGCGGTGAACATGCAGCTGGTGTTCATTGTGGAGTCGCCAGACGGGGCCGAGGAGTCGGGCCCGGACACGCTGTGGCCGGTGCGGGTGCAGGTACGTTCCAGCGCGGATTCGCCGCGGCCGGTGCGGCTGGGGGATTACGACTCGAAGACGGCCGACGTCCTGCGCGGCCAGCTCGACCGGGCAATCGCGGTGACCTCGCTGGCGGATCCGGCACAGCACGGCCGGTTCCGCTCCACCGTGGACCAGGGCTTCGACCCCAACGCGGGCGACTGGGACCTGTACTTGAACGGCGACGAAATTGTGAAGTTCGTCCGCGAAAGCGCCGCGACCCTGCGGGCCCACGGCTTTGTGGTGCTGCTGCCGCGTGCGTGGGCGACGGCGGAGACGGCGTCGAAGCTCAAGGTCAGCGAGCACCAGGACCCGCACGATTCCTCCACCGTGACCATGATGGGCTTTGACGCCCTGGTCAAGTACGACTGGCGGCTGTCCGTCGGCGGCGTGGAGCTTTCGGACGAAGAGATGGCGGAGCTGGTCAAGTCCAAGTCCGGCCTGATCAAGCTGCGCGGCGAGTGGGTGCTGGCGGATAGCCGCGAGGTGGCCAAGACGGCGAAGTACCTGGAGAAGCTGCGTGACACGTCGCTGAAAAACGCGATGCTGGAGGCGGAGAGCGCCATCAAGCGCGCCCGCATCGCGCAGGCCGCCGGCTCAGAGGACGCCGAGGAGCTGCAGCGCCTCGCCGAGGAGGCGCAGGCGGAGTACGAGCGTCTGAAGGCCGCCGAGGGCGAGGGCGTGGTGTCTGCCGCGGAGCTGCGCCAACTCGCGTTGGAGTCGGGCACGGACAGCCCGATCGAGTTCACCGGCTCGCCCTGGTTCACCTCCCTGGTCGGCGGCACGGACCGCCCGGCGCCGGAGCGGGTGGACATCCCGGACACCGTCACCGCCGAGCTGCGCGAGTACCAGCGCCGCGGCGTGGACTGGCTGTACTTCATGTCCCGCAACAACTTGGGCGCGGTGCTTGCGGACGACATGGGGCTGGGCAAGACCCTGCAGCTGCTCACCCTGCTCGCGGTGGAAAAGGCGAAGGGCACGAGGCGCGGCCCGTCGCTGATCGTGGCGCCGACGTCGGTGGTGAACAACTGGGCGCGCGAGGCCGCCCGCTTCGTGCCGGATATGCGCGTGCGCGTGCACCACGGCGCGGGCAGGCTCAAGGGCGACGACTTGTTCGCAGCCGCCGAAGACTCCGACATCGTCATCACCTCCTACGGCACCGCCGCGCGCGACGCCAAGGATTTGGCGTCGGTGCAGTGGGATCACGTGGTGTTGGATGAGGCGCAGGCGATCAAGAACGCGGGCACGCAGTCGTCGAAAAGCGTTCGCGCAATTCCCGCACGACACCGCATCGCGCTGACCGGCACGCCGATTGAAAATAAGCTTTCTGAGCTGCGCAGCATCCTGGATTTTGTGAATCCGGGCATGCTGGGCTCGCAGAGTTTCTTCCGCAACCACTTCGCCAAAGCCATCGAGTCGCGCAGGGACCCGGAGCTTGCGGACGAGATGGGCGAGCGGCTGCAGCGCCTCACCGCGCCGTTTATCCTGCGCCGCCTGAAAACGGACACGGCGATCATCTCGGACCTGCCGGACAAGGCCGAGCACGTCATCGCCGTGGACATGACCCCGGAGCAGGCCGCGCTGTACAAGGCGCTGGTGGACAGCACGCAGGCGGAACTGGACGAGCGCAAGGGGATTGCGCGAAAGGGGCTCGTGCTGGCCACGATTACCCGCATCAAGCAGGTGTGCAACCACCCGGCGCACTTTCTTGGCGATGGCTCCGCGGTCACCGACAAAGGCCGCCACCGCTCCGGCAAGGTGGAAAAGCTCATGGAGCTGCTCGAAGAAGCCGCCGCGTCCGACCAGCGTGTGCTGATTTTCACCCAGTACAAGGCGTTCGGCGACATTTTGAAGCCCTACCTGTCCGAGCGCCTCGGCGAGGACGTGCCGTTCCTCCACGGCGGCGTGGGCAAATCCGCGCGCGACGCGATGGTGGAGCGTTTCCAGCAGCCGGACGGGCCGCGCGCGATGATCCTCAGCCTGAAAGCCGGTGGCACCGGCTTGAACCTGACGGCGGCGTCCATGGTCATCCACTTGGACCGCTGGTGGAACCCGGCGGTGGAAAACCAGGCCACGGACCGCGCGTTCCGCATCGGGCAGGAGAAGAACGTCACGGTGTACAAGATCATCACCCGCGGCACGATGGAGGAATCCATCCAGGACATTCTGGACGGCAAGACCCAGCTCGCCGGCGCCGTGGTGGGCCAGGGCGAGGGCTGGATCACCGAGCTGGGAACCGGAGAGCTCGCCCAATTGATCAGTTACAGGGGGCAAAATGACTGAGAAGAAGAAGCGCCCGCAGGAAAACAACGTCATCTACGCCAACTTCGGCGCGCGCAAACGTGTGTCCAGCGCGGCGGAAACCGGTGGCGCGGAGATTTCCGCGTTCCGTCCGCGGTCGCTGTCGCCCGCGGCGATGACCATTTACAACGCCGCGGTGCGCCAGACGGACGTGGGCCGGGCGAAGCGCGGTGCGGAGTACGCCGCCCGCGGGCATGTGGTGGAGCTGCAGGCGGTGTCCCACGGTGTGCGCGCGGCGGTGGTGGGCAGCCAGAATGACCCGTTCCGGGTGGCTATGTACTTGCCGCGGCGCCACGCCGAGGAGATCCGCGAGGCCACCAGCGCGATCGTGCGGGCGCCAGGGTCCATCGCCGCGGCGAAGGCTGGCACGCTCGCCGAGGATGTCTTGGAGATTCTGCTGTGCAGAACTCCGCAGGAAGTCACCTTCCACTGCGACTGCCCGGACGGCGCGGCCGTGTGCAAGCACGCCGTCGCCGTGGCGCAGCGCACCGCGGAGCTCATAGATAAGGACCCGAGCGTCATCTTCACCATGCGCGGGCTGCGCCTGGAGGAGCTGGAAAACCGGAAGCGCAACCAGGCGGATGACCTGGCCAGGGAAAACGCCGAGCCCGGTTCGGAGTACTTCTGGTCCGGCCGCGAGCTTCCAGAACTGCCGCGTCCGAAGGTGGCGCCGATGATCGAAGACTCCGACATCGACCTGCTCCACCGCGCGATGCAGACCGTGTCGTTCACCAACATCGACCAGTTGCGCGCCGTGGCGGACATCGAAGATCTCTACGACGAACTCACCCGTTAGCTCGTGTGTTCGAACGTTTGCGCTGGCGTGTCGGCCGCGGTGGTAGGTGTATAAGACATGACGCACACCACCTTCATCCACACCTCCGACCTGCAGTTAGGCATGCGCCGAAAATTCTTGTCGCTCGAAGCGCAGTCGCGTTTCGACGACGCACGCCTCCGCGCCGTCACCCGCCTGGGGGAGATAGCCCAGGACCGCAGCGCCGAATTCATCGTGGTGGCCGGCGACGTGTTCGAGCACAACTCGCTCGAGCCGACCACACTCGGCCGCGCGCTGGAGGCGCTGCGCAAACTGCCCGTGCCGGTCTACCTGCTTCCCGGCAACCACGACCCGCTGGTGGCGGACAGTATCTTCCAGCGCACCGAGGGGCTCGAAGGCGTCACGGTGCTCGCGGACTCTACTCCTGTGGTCGTGCGCGAGGGCGTCGAGGTGGTGGGTGCCCCGCTGTTAACCAAGCACGCCTCGGAGGACCTGTGTGCCAAGGCAATCCGCGACCTAGAGCCGACGGAGGCGATCCGCATCCTCGTCGGCCACGGCGCGGTGGAAGGCTTCGGGGAAGAGGATGCGCAGTCGCTCATCGACGTTGCTTCGCTCGACACCGCCATCGACCAGGGGACGATCGACTACGTCGCGCTGGGCGACACCCACTCCACCGCGGCGCTGTCCGCCTCCGAGCGGATCTGGTACTCCGGTGCCCCCGAGACCACGGACTATTTCGACCGCACCCCGGGCGTGACCGGCGGCGAGGTGGATTCCGGCAACGCGCTGGTGGTCACCGTGGACAAAAGCGGCGGGCGCGCCGAGGTTGCAGTGGAGAAGGTCCCGGTCGGCGCTTGGACGTTCGAGGCCCGCTTCTGGGAGGTCGCCGGCGCCGAGGACGTGGCCGAGGTGGTCGAGGAGCTCAAGGCTTACCAGGAGAAGGACCGCACCGTGATCAAGTACGCGCTTTCCGGCACCCTCGGTCTGGAGGACACGCGCACTCTCGAGCGCGAACTGGGCGAGCTCGAGCCGGTCTTCGCGGCGCTCTACCCGCGCGAGCGGCTGATGAGCCTGCACCTCGAACCCGACGATGAAGAGCTGGAAAACCTGCCCTTAACCGGCTTCGCCCAGGACGCGATGCGCGAGCTGATCGGCCAGGCGGCCGAGGACAACGCCACTGCCCGCGACGCCGTGAACCTGCTGTTCCGCCTGTCCAAGGAGGTGGGCTAGACCATGCGCATCCATGACCTTGTCATCGACAACTTCCGCGCCATCGAGCACTTGGAGCTGCGTGACCTGCCGGAGACCGGTGTGATTGTCATCCACGGCCAGAACGAGGCCGGCAAGTCCACGATCCTGGACGCCATCGACACCGTGCTGCAGGAGCGCCACTCCGCCGGCGGCAAGAAGATCAAGATCTTCGCCCCGGTCGGCCGCGACGCGTCCCCCGAGGTCACCATGACCGCGACGGTGGGGGAGACTACCTTTAGAATCCACAAGCGCTGGCTCAAGGGCAAGCTTTCAGAGCTGGAGATCCTCTCGCCGGTGCACAAGAACTTCACCGGCCGTCAGGCGGACGATGAGCTCGCCCGCATCATCGCCGAACAGATGGACACCAGCCTGGCCAAGACTCTGTTCCTGCGCCAGGGCGAGCTGGATCCGGGCATCGCCGCCGCCGGCATCCCGTCGATTTCGCAGGCGCTCGACGCGGAGAATGGCACCGAGCGCTCCGGCGAGGAAGACACCGAGCTTATGGCCGCCATCGAGGCGGAGTACGCCCGCTACTGGACGGCCGCGACCCCGCCCAAGCCCAAAGCCTCCTTCACCGCCAAGTCCGACGTAGTGGACACCGCCCGCGAAACGCTGCGCGCCGCCGAGGCCGAGGTGCAGCAGCTGGCCACCTTTGTGGACGAGGTGGCCCGCCGCGAGGACGAAATCCGCGCGGTGGACACGGAGCTGCCGCAGGCCCACGAGGAGCTCGCCGAGCGCGAGGCCGAGTTCGCCCAGGCCAGCCAACTCGCCGAGAAAGCCAAAACTGCGGCTGAGCAGCTCGAGCGCGCCACCGTCGCCAGGAAGCGCGCCGAGCAGGACCTCGCCGAGCGCACCGCCCTCTCCGAGCGCGTGGCCAAGCTGCGCGAGGAGGAAAAGAACCTGCAGGCCGCCCTTGCGCCGGCGCAGGAGGCGCGCGATGCCGAACGCGAGAAGATTAC
Source organism: Corynebacterium sp. ACRPZ (assembly GCF_022346205.1). Taxonomy (NCBI): domain Bacteria; kingdom Bacillati; phylum Actinomycetota; class Actinomycetes; order Mycobacteriales; family Corynebacteriaceae; genus Corynebacterium; species Corynebacterium sp. ACRPZ. Next base: position 129,402 of record NZ_JAKRMR010000006.1, on the reverse strand, counting down.
CGAGCTGACGGCGCAGGTCGAGGAGGCGAAAACCCGCCTCGCCACCGCTCGCACCACCCTGCGCGGCGCCGAAAACGTCCGCGACCACGTGCGTGCCTCTCGGCGCCTCACGGTCGTCACCGACCAACTCACCCTCATCGGCAAAGCAGAGGAAGCCTACGCAACCCTGCTCAAAAACGCCCCCGCCCTGCAGGTCACGGACGCGGACGTGCGCAAGCTGGAGCAGGCCGAAAGCGAGCTGACGCTGCAGCGGCGCCTGCGCGAGGCGGCCTCCGCCAAGCTGGAGATCACCGCCGATGGAAAGACCATCCAGGTCGACGGCGAAAGCGTGGGCGTGGACGGCACCGAGTCCGTCGCCGTCTACGAAGGCACGCGCCTCACCCTCGACGACTTCGATGTGGTCTTCCGCGCCGCCCAGGGGTCGGAGGACCCCCGCCGCGCTGTGGAAAAGGCCGAGGACGCCCTTTCCAGCCTGCTGTCCAAGCTCGGTTGCGCGGACGTCGACGAGGCCCGCGCCGCCCGCGACGCCAGCAAGGCGCACGAGGCAGAGGTGAAGTCCGCCCGCCAGCGCCGCGACGACGCGCTGGCCGGCACCGACGCCGACGAGCTCGCGGCCGAGCGCGACCGCCTCACCTCCCAGTTAGAGGAACTCGCCGAGGCGATCGACACCGCCGAGCTCCCCGACACCGAGCAGGCCGCGGAACTGGCCGTGAAGGACGCACAGAAGGCGCTGGACAAGGCGGAAAAGGACGTCGACGCCGCCGACGCCGCGCTCAAGCCCTACGCCGACCGCACCGCCGCAAGCGAGCTGACCGTCGTGCAGACCAAACTCGAGGCGAAGCAGGCCGAGGCCAGCCATGCCGCCGACGAGCTGGCACACGCCGAGGACAACGCACCGAAGACCACGCTCGAGAGCGCCCTCGAATCGGCCAGCGAGCAGGAGCGCGAGGCCAACGAGGCGCACGCGGTGCTGTCCGCCGAGCTCGCCGCCGCCGACCCGGAGATCGCCCAGCAGATGCTCGAGGGCGCGAAGGCACGCCGGCAGAACCTGGAGAAGCGGCAGGCCGAGGCGAAAAACCGCATCACTGAGTTGACCGGCCGCATCGAGATCGCCGCCGGCGCCGCCGAGAAAGCGGACCGCGCTGCCGCGGAGCTCGACGCCGCGGAGACCGAGCTGGCCCGCACCACCCGCCGCGCCGATGCAGTGCGCCTGCTGCGCGAGACGATGCACACTCACCGCGACGCCGCCCGCGCCCGCTACACCGCGCCGTTCAACGCCGCGATCCGCAACCGGGCCCGGGTGCTGTTCGGCCCGACCGTGGATTTCAATTTCGGCGACGATCTCACCGTCACCGAGCGCACCGTCGACGGGATGAGCGTCCCGCTGGACCAGCTTTCCGGCGGAACGAAGGAGCAGCTGGCCATCCTCACCCGTTTCGCAATCGCGGACCTGGTCACCGCCTCCGGCGAAACCACCCCGGTGCCGGTGGTGGTCGACGACGCCCTCGGCGCCACCGACCCGGAGCGCCTCGCCCGCATGAACTCGCTGTTTTCGCAGGTGGGGAAGACGTCGCAGGTGCTGGTGCTGACCTGCTTCCCGCAGCGCTTCGACCGCGTCGCCGCCGCGCGCACGTACTCCATGGACGAGTTGAAAACCGCGACCATGGGCTAGGATCTGCCGGTATGACTACACAACCGCGGTGGCTTGACGACGAAGAACAGCAACTGTGGCGGCTAATCCTGGCCGGATTCAACAAGATCTCCCGCACCATCGACGACCGCCTCCAAGAGGGCAGCGAGATTTCTTCGTCTGAATTCTCTGTCCTCGTCGCGCTGTCGGAAGCGGAAGACCACACGCTGCGTCTCCGCGAGTTGTGCGACGAGCTCGGCTGGGACCGCTCTCGCGCCTCCCACCAGGTCACCCGCATGAAAAAGCGGGGTCTGCTGACCAAGAGCAAGTGCCCCGGCGACGCCCGCGGCGTTCTGGTCACGCTCACGGACCAGGGCATGACGCATCTCGAGGACGCGGTTCCGGACCATGTCGAAACCGTCCGGCGCCTCATCTTCGACCACCTCAACGAGGACCGCGCCGATAAGATCCGCGAGTTCTTCGCCGACGTAGTCGGCGCCCAAGAACTACCCACTCGCCAGTGCTAACACGGTTTTGCACGACGCCCGTCCTTGCGGGCTTCCGCGAACGGGGGTTGGATGGGACGCACCAATTCCGAGCATGAAAGGACCCCGCAATGTCCAACCCCTACAACCCGCAGAACATCAACCCCGGCAACTCCCCGAAGCGCCTCGAGCGCTCCATGACCGACAAGTACATCGCCGGCGTGTGCGGCGGCATCGCCCAGTACCTCGGCGTGGACCCGACCGTCGTGCGCGTCGTTTTCGTCCTGCTCGCACTCATCGGCCTGTTCCCGGGTCTGCTGGCCTACGGCGTGGCCTGGATGATCATGCCGGCCGAGTTTTAGGGCCCGCTCCCGTCGAGGAACGTAAACCGCACCGCGTCGCCGCGCAGCTGCTCCAGCGCGCGGCGCACACCCGGCCCGGTGCCGGAGGAGGGGTGGTTCATGTGCGCCAGCACGATCGCCCCGTCGGGGGCATGCATGATTGTCGACGCCACATGGCCCGCCGCCGCAGTCGCCCCAGCGTCGCCGTTGACGGAATAGCCCGCGATTTGTACCCCGCGCTCGCGGGCGATGTGGACGGCGACGTTGTCGTAGTGGGCCGTGCCTGAGCGAAACCACGTCGAATCCACCCCGTATTCCGCCAGCAGCGCCCTGTTGCCGTCGATTTCCGCGATGGCCTCCGCAGGCGTCGCAGTGCCCGCGATGCCGTAAGCCGCCTGGCCGTTGACGCTTAGCGGCAGGTGGCGAGTGCCGTGGTTTTCCAGGCGGAACAGGGGATCCGCCGCCAAGTTCCGCGTCGCCTCCGGGTTCGCGTCGATCCAGGTGGCGCTCAAAAACAGCGTTGCGGGCACGGCATGCTCGCGCAGCGCGTCTATCAACCCCTGGTCCACGGCCGAACCACTCGGCCCGCCGCAGGCGTCGAAGGTCAGCGCAATCGTGCGCCTGCCCGGGGTCACCGGCACCGTCTCCACGATGCCGCGCAGTGAAGTCCCGAACGCTTGCGGCACCCGGCCCGCGTAGCGCTCCGGGCCGGGATACGCCGTCACCGTCTCACGGACCGTCGTGGTCGCCGTCTCCGTCACAGTTATGCCTGTGGTGCCCCGCGGGCCGGCACACCCCACCAACGCAGAAAAGCCCGCCACTGCCGTGGCGGACATGAAGGTTTTCCTGCTCAGCACAGACTGAAATTCTAGTGGGTGGGGGAGCGGAGTGCTCGTCGAGAAGCTACTGCTTGATCGCGGAGCCCTCGATCTCGATGCCCACCTTCTCGCTGACCAGCATGCCGCCGGAGTTCAGCGGCGCCTGGAAGTCGATGCCGTATTCACTGCGGTTGATGGTGGTGCGGGCCTCGAAGCCGAGGCGGGTGTTGCCGAACGGGTCCTCCTCGACGCCGAAGGTCTCGACGTCGAAGGTGACCGGCTTGGTGGTGGTCTTGATGGTCAGGTCGCCGGTGACAGTGCCGTTGCCCTGCGCGTCGACGTCGAAGCTGGTGGCGGTGAAGGTCATCTCCGGGTATTGCTCGACGGCGAAGAAGTCCTCGCCGCGCACGTGTGCGTCGCGGTCGGCGTTGCGGGTGTCCACGCTCGCGGTGCGCACGGTGCCGGAAGCGGTGCTTGCGGACGGCTCCTCCGCGATAGTCACGGTTGCGTCGAAGTCGGTGAACTCGCCGCGGACCTTGGTCACCATGGCGTGGCGCACGGTGAAGCCGATGGAGGAGTGGGCGGGGTCGAGAGCGTAGGTACCGGTCTGCATGATTGTCTCCTTCGAATTTTGTTGATGGGTCAACTATGGAACGAGAGTGATGCTACGCGCGCCATGGTGACGTGTCAACAAGTTCTCCTGCCGGCACCTACTATGTCGAACATATGTTCTTGACAATTCCCCTAGCGGGTCTTACCGTACTGATCGGTCTAGAAAAACGACGGATTCAAAGGAGAACCATTTGGGAGAAATACTTTCTGACGCAGTGATGCAGGTGATGACCCCATCACTGGAGTACCAAGACAAAACGGCCCTCGCACATGTGAGCAAATACGCCGATGACTACACCGGCGAGATCATTGATCGCCACGGGAACTTCCGCCGCGGGTGCATCGGGATGATCCACTACATCCCGGAGGAGGCCTATGAGCGTCCCTGGTGGCGCGAACCCAACTTTCCGCTCAAAGGATGTATCGAGCGATTGGTCAATGCCGGTTGGATCACACGCGTGGACGGCGAAGAGTTCGACGGAGCGCTGATACTGAACACGTCGCGCCTGATCCGCCTGATGGACATTGCGGAGACGGAAATGGCGCAAAACCAGCACGTCATCGACTACGTGTACCTCCCGGACGGGACTGTCATCGACCCGCCGTGCGAAGACTTCGCTGACCCGCTGTTCTTACCGTTCATTCGCTGGGCTGACCAGCTGTTCGACGGCGACTTCGCCCACACCCTGGCCGACGACGTCACCGACGCGACCACCCGCCTCCTGGACGCGCACCTTTCCATCGAACGCGACCACAGCTGGAAAGAAACCGATCCGGGCCGCTGGACACGCGCAATTGCGAACTGGAAGGACCACCATCTGGGCGATGGCAATTTCCGCATCCCGCCGCAGTGGAAGGTGACCGCCGATGATCGCTAACTCGAACCCCAACATGACCGCCGGCATGCTTCGCGCCGAAGTCGACCATTGGCGCGGCAGCGACGCTCCCGCCGAGTTCCTCGTGCTCATCGACCCACGCGACAACCCTCTGCTCACCCTGCTCCAGGTAGCCAAGCTGCACGCCGCCGACGCCCTCGAGCCGGGCTGCGACTACACCTTCGGCACCGTCGAGGACGCCTCCACCCGCTACATAGCGTTCACCTACAGCGGCAGCCGCGACGACTTCTGGCGCGGCCTCACCGTCGTCACAGAGCAGGTGATTATGGAAGCGGAAGAGCTTATCGACGAGCGCAGCCCCAGCCACCGCTCCTTCGCCCGCATGCTCATGTCGTACGGCCTGCCGCCGGTGGAAGTGCTGCCGCCTGTCGCCATGGACAGCGGCGGCCACGTGCTCGTCGACACCGAATGGGACGAGCTCGCTTAGAGGTGAATTAAAGGCGGGGGCTTCGGTCCGCCTTAGGTCAGAGATTGCGCATCATTCGAGGTTGTCATCTTCTTCCCTGCGAACAGTCCTGACAAACTTTCCTAGGAATTGAAAAACTGGGGGCGCGAGGAAGATGCCAGCCAGCCACTCGGAACCCCCGCCGAAATAAACAGCCAAGGCTGCGCCGATCGAGGTTAGGAACATGCCGAAACTCAAGTATTGACCGCGTTTGAGGGCGTCCACATCCCCTTTGGCAAGCCACTCTTTCTCGTGGTTCGAGGCTGCAATGCTTTGTTCCGCCATGCGCATTGCGCGGTCGGCAAAAGTGGGGTCAACTTGACGGTAGGCTTCCAACGTCTCCGGTGCTGGTGCCGGGGCACTCTACAGGTAAGCGGAACTCGCAATCTGGCGGGTGACCTCCTCGACGAGTTCAGCGTCAATTACTTCGCCGGGAGAACCGTCCGAATGCTCTTGTCCATTGCGTTGAACGTCACTTTCCACCCGTTGTAAATCGTCGCCCGGGGATCGTTGGCCTTCATGCGTGCCTGCGTTCGCAGCGGGCGAGGGTTCGTCTCCATGACGTCCACTCCCCGGCGGCGTGCTCGACCGGCGGCGCTCATCATCTTGAGAGTCATCGTTCATGCACCTGCTTCCTTCCGGTAATGGCATTATCCACGACTGTTCGGGCTGTGGAGTCTAGGGTTAATTGAACCACAATTAGTTCCTCACCGGCATGCAGAACCCCGATTGTGCACGCCGGCGAATCATTTCGCGCCAGATTGAATGTTGTCGGGGTCAGTCTCTCCGAAAGTCACCCGATTTGAAAGCAGGGTTAAATCTGGCAGCGTTTCCTGAATTGAACGGGAAAAGAAACCAGAACCCCTGCTCGGAGCTTTCAGTAAACTCCCCGACCAGTTGTAGCGGGTTCGTGGCTACACCCCGGTTACACCGGGTTCCGACTCCGGTTACACAACAGAAGTCAATTATATGACGTGAGCAGGAGCGCTCCTTAGAGCGGGAAGTCAGGAAATTCCGCTTCCGCCTCTTCCTACCTCTCGGCAAGCTCCACGCTCCACCGTGAACGCTCGACAAGCTCGTCAAAGGTGAGCACCTCCGGTGACTTGCGGTTCGAGCGGAAACTTTCAAAGCTACGGAACTTCGAGCCAATTCGGTTGCCTTGGGCGCGGCACACAAATCGCACATGGGCCGATCATCAGAAACGAGCGTGGTTCAACCAAGTATGCACCGTCGCCAGTGTTGTCTCCCTCGTTGTCCCTCTCGGCAATCCATCCGGCAAGGCTCTCCTTGGCGGCGCGAACCGTCGTCGAACCCCGAGGTGTCCCCGCTGCAAACGGGAATCGAGTCGAGGCTGCGGATGAGGTAGATAAGTTTGTTCGAGCCTTCCCGGTTCAAGATGATGAGGCCATCGAGTTTTGTCCCGTTCGGATCATTGCTTGGGGCCTGAAAGCCGATCTCCCGAACTACGCCAGGCTCGTGCGCAACTTGAATCTCGAGCCGGCGACGCTGTTTTCGCAACTTTGCCGGAATCTCTGCCAGCTCTGCTCCTTCCACTGTCTCCTGAGCAGCACACACAGCTGCACCGCTACATCGGGTTTGACACGTTCAGCGCTCGCTGTATAGTTCAGTGCATGCTGACTATTGCTTCGCGTCTCGACGTGATGAACCGCCTGGGTCGTGCACTGGCCGACCCCACTCGATCCCGGATCATCTTAACCCTGCTCGACCATCCCGCTTACCCGGCGGAACTGGCTCGAGCTCTGGACCTGACACGCTCGAATGTGTCCAACCACCTGGCATGCCTGCGCGATTGCGGGATCGTCGTCTCCGAGCCCGAGGGGCGTCGGACGCGATACGAGATCGCCGATCCGCACCTGGCGCAGGCGCTGACTACATTGGTCGATGCCACCTTGGCAGTAGACGAAGATGCCCCGTGCATGGATCCCGCCTGCACGCTTCCCGGATGCGATGTAGCTGGGGTGGGCGCGTAATGCTCACCACGGTCTTGCAGGCGATAGGCCTGTTCGCAGCTACCAACATCGACGACATCATCGTGCTCTCCCTCTTCTTCGCGCGAGGGGCAGGCCAGAGCGGCACCACCGCCCGTATTCTGGCCGGCCAGTACCTCGGATTTGCCGGCATCCTCGTCGCCGCGATCCTCGTGACCATCGGCGCCGGAGCATTTCTGCCCCCGGCAGCTATTCCATACTTTGGTCTCATCCCGCTGGGCATCGGCCTCTGGGCCGCATGGGAGGCCTGGCGCGGAGACGATGACGACGATGACGACGAGGCCAAGGTTGCCGGCAAGAAGGTCGGCGTGGGGACAGTCGCAGGCGTCACTTTTGCCAATGGCGGCGACAACATCGGTGTCTACACCCCTGTCTTCCTCAGCGTGGAGCCTCTCGCAGTAGTCGCCTACTGCGTTATCTTCCTCGCGCTCGTTGCGGTCCTGGTGGCCCTGGCAAAGTTCGTCGCCACCCGCCCCCCGATCGCGGAAGTGCTCGAACGCTGGGAGGACATCCTCTTTCCCATCGTTCTCATCGGCCTCGGCATCGTGATCCTCGTCAGCGGCGGAGCTTTCGGGCTCTGACGTAGCGGCAGTGTTCCAAACGGCCCCGACCGGGCGTACCCCTCTCGGTTCAGACCCCAACAACTACCCGCAGCCAGTCCTGCGTGATCACAGCAACAAGACCGCTATGAAGCGCTGCAAAAACCGCGCCACCAGATGAGTACGGAAACTCTTCCGCGGCTCGGTCCGCTCTCATAAACAATCCGCGCTATAACCCGAGCAGGAACGGCGTTCAGACAAAGAAAAATGACCCCTCCGAACGAACGGAGCGGGTCATTTTTGTGTTCGCGGCCGTTTTTCTTCGGCCGGCAGGAGGTTTCGTGAAAAGATTGGAACAGTTTCGTGAAACCCCCTGGTCAAGTGGTGTCCCCGACAGGATTCGAACCTGCGACCTTCGGTACCGGAAACCGATGCTCTAATCCACTGAGCTACGGAGACAATGCCGTCTAGGTTAGCACCCGGCATTACAGCCAACGAAATTGGAACGAACCCTAGGGCGACTCCCAGCTTCACCCCATGGTTTTGCAACACCCATGTCCCATAATCATTGGTGCGCGCCGCGGGAACGGCGTGACACGGGAAACAATGACAGCGAAACGGCCGGCCCCGAAAGGGACCGGCCGTTTCGCTATGCCAGCTAAGCGCTGGCTACTTCACAACCATCACGATGAGGTCGCGCGGGCCGTGCACGCCCTCGACGCGCACGAGCTCGATATCGGAGGTCGCGGACGGACCAGAGATCATGGTCGCCGGGCGCTCCGGATCGATGCGGGAGATCATCTCCGGCACGCCGAAGACGACGGATTCCGGGCGCACGATGCAGATGTGGCGGTCCGGCACCAGTGACAGGGCGCGGCGGCCGCACACGTCGCCGGACTCCAGCACGATGGAGCCGGTCTGCGCGGAGGTAACCTTGGAATCGGTGATCACGGCGTCGACATCGGAAAGCTCACGCGGGTCCGTGTCGTTGGAATCCGGGCGGGCGGTGCCAGCGAAGCCGTCGAAAAGCGAGGCGTCCAGGCCGGGCGCGTAGACGACCTCGTTGCACTTGCGGTCCGCGAGCACCTTGACGATGTCCTCGGCGAGGGTCGCCTCGGTAGTCTCCACAACGTCCGCCTTGTAGTCCACGAGGCGGTCGATGAGGATCTCGCGCAGGTCGTCGCCGGAGATGTCGGAGGAGGTGTTGTAGTTGCGAACCACTTCCACCTGCTCAGGCGTGTTGGACAGCTGCTGCGCGTCGCGGATGCGCTTGAGGATCTCGCGCTTCGCGTCCTCGTTGCGGGTGTCGCGCGGGGCAGAATTACCGGTTACTCGAGTAGTCATTTACTTGTCCTCTTCCTCGAAACGCTTGCCGGTGACCTTCTGGCCCTCCGGGACGCCCTGCTCGCGGGCCTCGGCCAGCAGGCGCTCGGCTTCCTCGGAGCCCCACCACTGGCGGAAGGACTTCTTCGGCGGCACCGCGACATCGCGGTACTCGGTCCAGCCGGAGATCGGCGGCGGCATGAGCTCGATCTTGCCGTTGAAGCCGCCGAGCACGCGGCCCAGAGCCACCATGCGCACCAGCTTGTCCCACACGCCGCTGCGGCCCCAGACCTGGGCCAGGGAAGCGAACGCCGCGCGCTCGATGTGGCTCGGCTCGTTCTTCGCCTTCTGGTAGCGCAGCTCCAGCAGAATGTCCGTGATCGGGATCTTCACCGGGCAGACCTCGTTGCAGCGGCCGCACAGGGAAGACGCGTACGGCAGGGAGCCGTTCGGGTCGTCCGAGGAGTCGATGCCGGTCAGCTGCGGGGTGATGATCGCACCGATCGGGCCCGGGTAGGTGGAGCCGTAGGAGTGGCCACCGGCACGCTCGTAGACCGGGCAGACGTTCAGGCAGGCGGAGCAGCGGATGCACTTCAGGGCCTCGCGGCCGATCTCGCTGGACAGGGCGGCGGTGCGGCCGTTGTCTAGGAGGACGATGTGGAAGTTCTGCGGACCGTCGCCCTCGGTCACACCGGACCACAGGGAGGTGTACGGGTTCATGCGCTCGCCGGTGGAGGAGCGCGGCAGCAGCTGCAGGAACACGCCGAGGTCCTCGAAGTTCGGCAGCAGCTTCTCAATGCCCATGACGGTGATCAGGGTCTCCGGCAGGGTCAGGCACATACGGCCGTTGCCCTCGGACTCCACAATGGAGACGGTGCCGGTATCCGCGCAGCCGAAGTTGGCGCCGGAGATGGCCACCTTGGCCTCCATGAACTGCTGGCGCAGGTACTTGCGGGCGGCCTCGGCCAGCTCCGCCGGGTCCTGGGTCAGGGTCTCGTCCGTGTTCGGCATCTTCGCGGCGAAGATGTCGCGGATCTCCGCACGGTTGCGGTGGATCGCCGGGACAAGGATGTGGGAGGGGAAGTCCTCGCCGAGCTGCACGATGAGCTCTGCCAGGTCGGTCTCCTGCGCGAAGATGCCGGCCTTGTCCAGCTCTTCGTTCAGGGCGATTTCCTGGGTGGCCATGGACTTGATCTTGACAATCTTGTCCTCGCCGGTGGCCTTGACCAGGTCCTGGATGATCTCGTTGGCTTCTTTGGAGTCGCGCGCCCAGTGGACGTGGCCGCCGCGTTTGGTCACGTTCTCCTCGAACTGCTCGAGCAGCTCGGGCATGCGGGAAGCGACGTCGCGCTTGATGGTGGAACCTGCCTCGCGCAGATCCTGCCAGTCGTCCACCTCGTCCACGACAGCCTGGCGCTTCACGCGGATGGTGGTGGTGGCGTACTGGTAGTTGCGGCGCTTGGTTACGTCGTTGAGCTCGTGGTGCGCAGCTTTTTGGAACTTCTCCTTGCCGCGCAGGTGGGACGGGCCGTTCGCGTACGGCGGCATGGTGGGTTGACCGAGTGCGACCTTCACAGCATCTTCTCCTTCTTGTATGCCGCGGACGTCGGGGTCAGCGGGTGCTCCTTGGTGGAGGCGAGGATCTCCGCCATGTGCACAGCGCGGATGCCCTGGTGCTGGCGGGACATTGCGCCCGCGATGTTCATCAGGCAGGAGGAGTCGCCGGCGGTGACGTACTCGGCCTGGGTGTCCTTGATGTGGCGCACTTTGTCCGAGACCATGGCGGAGGAGACCTCCGGCATCTTCACGGAGAAGGTACCGCCGAAGCCGCAGCACTCCTCGGAGTTCTGCAGGTCCACCAGCTCCAGGCCCTCGACGTGGCGCAGCAGCTCGGTCGGGCGGTCGCCGACCTTGAGGAAGCGCAGGGAGTGGCAGGAGGAGTGGTAGGTCACGCGGTGCGGGAAGAAAGCGCCCACGTCGTAGGTGCCTGCGACGTCAACGATGAATTCGGAGAGGTCGTAGGTCTTCTTCGACGCGGTCTTCGCGCCGTCGACAAGCGCCTTGGAGCCAAAGCGCTCTGCAAGCTCGACGTGCTGCTCACGCACGGCGCCGGCGCAGGAGCCGGAGGGGGCGACCACGTAGTCGATCGACGGATCCGAGAAGGCGTCGACGTAGGTTTCGATGATCGGAAGGGCCTGCTCTTTATAGCCGGTGTTCACGTGCATCTGGCCGCAGCAGGTCTGCTGTTCGGGAAAGACAACGTCGTAGCCCAAGCGGGAAAGCACAATGGCCGTAGCCTTGTGCGCGTCGGGGAAGAGGGCGTCGCCGATACAAGTAGAAAACAGCGCTACTCGCATGTTCGGACTCCTAAAATTGTGAGATCACAGGGAAAAATGAAAGCCCCCGCAGGCTGTGATGACCTCGAGGGCTCCGATATTCGGTTGTCAGTTACGGAACGACCGGCGCAAGCACGCTCAGAACGTTCGACTGAAGGAAGACTATCACGCACACTGCAACCAAGAAGCCGAAGCTCCAGCCGACGACATTCTTGAAGATCTCGGATTCCTTGCCCTCCATGTTCACCGCGGTGGCGGCGATGGCGAGGGACTGCGGGGAAATCATCTTGCCCACAACACCACCGGTGGTGTTGGCTGCCAGCATGAGGTCCGGGTTGAGCCCCAGGTTGTTCGCGGCGGTGACCTGCAGGTTGGCAAACAGGGCGTTGGCGGAAGTGTCGGAGCCGGTCACAGCCACGCCAACCCAGCCGAGGACCGGGGAGAAGAAGGCGAACGCCGGGCCGAGGTTGGCGAAGAACTCGCCGATGGTCACGGTCTGGCCGGAGTAGTTCATCACGTACGCCAGCGCCAGCACGAGCACGATGGTCAGCGCGGACCAGCGCATCTTCCACACAGTATCGGTGAATTCCTTGCCCACCTGGCCCCAGGTCAGGCTGTAGCGGCCGTTCTCGTTGAACACCATGTAGGCCACGGACACGATAAGGGCGGAAATGACCAGCAGCGTGCCCGGGTTGTTGATCCAGGCGAAGTTGTAGTCGCTGTTGACGGTCTCACCTGCGGCGTCGAGAAGCTTGCCGTCCAGGCCCGGCCACGGGAAGGAGATCTTGAACTTGTTCAGCCAGTCCGGGATGGTGCTGCCCAGGTTGGCCAGACCGAAGATAACCACAACAACTGCGTACGGCATCAACGCCATCCACACACGGTGTCCTGGCAGTTCTGCTTCCTCGGTGCGCTCCGGGAGTTCGAGGCGCTGGCGCATCTCGTTGATGCCCTTCGGCTGCCAGAAGCGCAGCAGCAGGAACGCCGCGCCGAGCGCGACGATGCAGGCGACGACGTCGGTGAGCTGGTAGGCGAAGTAGTGGGAGGTCCACCATTTGGCCACGGCGAAGGTCAGGCCGATGGTGAACGCGGCCGGTGCGGTTTCGCGCACGCCGCGCTTGCCGTCGATGATCAGCGCGATGATGAAGGGGACGAAGAACGCCAGGATCGGGGTCTGGTTACCGATGATCGCCGCGATGTTCTCGGTCTGCTCGACCGTGCGGCCGCCGACCTCGCCGGCGGTGGTGATCGGAATGCCCACGGCGCCGAACGCGACCGGGGCGGTGTTGGCGAGCAGCACCACGGTGGCGGCCTTCAGCGGCGGGATGCCCAGCGCGAGGATCATGGTGGCGGTAATGGCTACCGGCGCGCCGAAACCGGCGAGCGCCTCAAGCAGGCCGCCGAAGCAGAACGCGATGAGCATCGCCTGGATGCGCACGTCGCCGTTGCCCATCTTGTCGAAGACCAGGCGCAGGTCTTCGAAGCGGCCGGAGGCGACGGTGATCTGGTAGAACCAGATGGCCGTCAGGATCACGAAGACGATGGGGAACAGGCCGAACAGGCCGCCGCGGAAGGCCGAGGAGATGGCCATGCCGGTGGGCATGTTGAAGCCGAGGATGGCTACCAGCAGCGCAACAACGAGCGCGACGGCGCCGGAGGTGTGTGCGCGGGCCTTAAGGCCGAGCAGCATGATGAAGAAGGTGAGCAACGGCAGGGTGGAAACCAGTGCCGAAAGGCCCACGCTTCCACCGATTGCGTCGGTGAACACTTGGAATTGATCCATGGGGGAGGCTCTTTCGAGTCAGTACGGGCAATGACTGGGAAACAATATGCCACTATAACCCCGGAAGTGACCAATAGAGGGGTATTCCTTTGGTGTGACCTATTGCACCGTGGTGCCTGTAGGCATGCTGCGTGCGGTGTCGGCGGGTGTTTTAGACTTGTGCCCCATGACGCCAGCTGAACTCGCAACCACCGTGAAAGAGGCCGCGACCCGCGTGCTCGCCGCCCACGAACTCGACGCCTCCGTCGTCCCTGAGACCGTGACCGTGGAGCGCCCCCGCAACCCCGAGCACGGCGACTACGCCACCAACATCGCGCTCCAGGTGGCCAAGAAGGCTGGCACCAACCCGCGCGAGCTTGCTACTTGGCTTGTCGACGACCTGTCGGCCAACCCCGCAATCGACTCCGCCGAGATCGCGGGCCCCGGCTTTATCAACCTGCGCCTGGCCGCCGGCGCGCAGGGCCAGCTCGTGGCGAAGGTGCTGGAGGAAGCCGAGAAGTTCGGTCACTGCGACCTGTACGCGGGCGAGAAGATCAACCTCGAGTTCGTCTCCGCCAACCCCACCGGCCCGATCCACCTGGGCGGCACCCGCTGGGCGGCGGTGGGCGACTCGCTCGGCCGCGTGCTCGAAGCCGCCGGTGCGGAGGTGACCCGCGAGTACTACTTCAACGACCACGGCGGGCAGATCGACCGCTTCTCCCGGTCACTGGTCGCCGCGGCGAAGGGCGAGCCCACCCCGGAAGACGGTTACGGCGGCGATTACATCCGCGAGATTGCCCGGGCGGTCGTCGAAAAGCATCCTGATGCTCTCGACGGCACCGACGCCGAGGTGCAGGAGACCTTCCGCGCGGCTGGCGTGGAGATGATGTTCGCGCAGATCAAGCAGTCCCTGCACGAGTTTGGCGTGGACTTCGACGTGTACTTCCACGAGAACTCCCTGTTCGAGTCGGGTGCCGTTGACAAGGCCGTGCAGACGCTGAAGGACAACGGCAACCTGTACGAAAACGACGGCGCGTGGTGGCTGCGCTCCAGCGACTTCGGAGACGACAAGGACCGCGTCGTGCTCAAGTCCGACGGCGACGCCGCCTACATCGCCGGCGACATCGCATACGTGGCCGACAAGTTCGACCGCGGCCACACCCTGGCCATCTACATGCTGGGTGCGGACCACCACGGCTACATTGCCCGCCTCAAGGCCGCGGCGCAGGCGCTGGGCTACAACGCGGACGCCGTCGAGGTGCTCATTGGCCAGATGGTGAACCTAGTGCGTGACGGCCAGGCCGTGAAGATGTCCAAGCGCGCCGGCACCGTGATCACGCTCGAAGACCTCGTGGACGCTATCGGCGTCGACGGTGCGCGCTACTCGCTGGTGCGCTCCTCGGTGGACTCCACCCTGGACATCGACCTGGACCTGTGGACGAAGCAGTCCTCCGACAACCCCGTCTACTACGTGCAGTACGCCCATGCCCGCCTGTGCTCCATCGGCCGCAAGGCGGAGGAAGCTGGTGTGTCCTTCGCTGACCCGGACCTGGCGCTGCTCACCCACGACAAGGAGGGCGACCTCATCCGCACCCTCGGCGAGTACCCGGCCGTCGTGCGCGCCGCTGCCGAGCTGCGCGAGCCGCACCGCATCGCCCGCTACACCGAGGAGCTGGCCAGCGCGTTCCACAAGTTCTACGACTCGTGCCAGATCCTGCCCAAGGCCGGCGAGGACGCGGAGCCGATCCACACCGCGCGCCTGGCCCTGGCGATGGCCTCGCGCCAGGTCATCGCGAACGCCCTCGGCCTGATCGGCGTGAGCGCACCGGAGCGGATGTAAATGACCGTTTTTGTCTCCACGCCTTACGAGAAAGACAGCGGCGACTTCAACGACCTGCCCGACCACGTCTGGCCGCGCTGCGCCAAGCGCGAGGAGGACGGCGTGGTCACCATTGCCGGTGTGCCGCTTCCCGAGATCGCCGCGGAGTACGGCACCCCGGTCGTGGTCATCGACGAGGACGACTTCCGCTCCCGCTGCCGCGACATGGCCGCCGCGTTTCTGGCGCCGGGCAACGTGCACTACGCCTCCAAGGCGTTCCTGACCCGCCGCGTGGCGCGCTGGGTGGATGAGGAGGGCCTCGCCCTCGACGTGGCCAGCGAGAACGAGCTGCGCATCGCTTTGGCCGCGGACTTTCCGCCGGAGCGCATCACCGTGCACGGTAACAACAAGTCGGACGAGTTCCTGCGACTGTGCGTGGAGTCCAAGGTCGGCCACGTGGTCATTGACTCGCACCAGGAGCTGGCTCAGCTCGAGGCCGTCGCGAAGCAAGCTGGCGTGAAACAGGATGTCTTCGTGCGCGTGAAGCCCGGCGTGGACGCGCATACGCACGAATTCATCGCCACCAGCCACGAGGACCAGAAGTTCGGCATCTCGCTCGCTACCGGCGACGCGCTTTCCGCCGCCACCGCAGCCATCGCGTCCGACTGGCTGGAGCTGACCGGCCTGCACTGCCATGTCGGCTCCCAGGTTTTCGACGCCGAGGGCTTCAAGCTCGCCGCCGAGCGTGTGCTGGGCCTGTACGCCGAGATCTGGAAGACCCAGGGCGTGGCGCTGGGCTACCTCGACCTCGGCGGCGGCTACGGCATCGCCTACATGCCGGGGGAGTCGCCCCTGGACGTCAACGCTGTGGCGCGCGACCTGCTCGCCGCGGTGCAGGAAGTTGCCGACGAGCTGGGCATCGCCGCGCCCACCGTGGTGGTCGAGCCCGGCCGCGCGATCGCCGGCCCGTCCGCGGTCACCGTGTACACCGCCGGCGTGATCAAGGACGTGGACACCTCGTACACCACCTCGCGCCGCTACATCGCCGTCGACGGCGGCATGAGCGACAACATCCGCCCCTCGCTGTACGGCGCGCTTTACGACGCCCGCGTGGTCAACCGTTTCACCGATGGCGCCCCCACGGACACGCGCCTGGTGGGATCCCACTGCGAGTCCGGCGACATTCTGGTGGAGGAGGCCTCCTGGCCCGACGACATCGCCCCAGGCGACCTCATCGCCCTCGCCGCCACCGGCGCCTACTGCTACTCGATGGCCTCGAACTACAACGCGTTCGGCCGCCCGGCAGTGGTCTCCGTGCGCGGCGGAGAGGTCACGCCGATGGTGCGCCGGGAGGCCGTCGAGGATCTCATCGCCCGCGAATATTAATTGACCGTCGGTGCCATTTGCGCGATAGTAGACAAAGCGGTTCACCGCTGATCCCCGCCACGTACGACGAAGGAGCTACACGCAACATGACTTCCGCCACCGCCGAGGGATACAACGGCAACTACCCGGGCAAGGGCATCGGCACCCCCGTGGGCATCGCCGTGCTGGGCAAGGGCACCGTCGGTACCGAGGTGCTGCGCCTGCTGTCGGAGTTCTCTTCCAGCTTGGAGCAGCGCATCGGCGGCCCGATCGAGGTGAGGGGTGTCGCGGTATCGGACGTCGAGAAGCATAAGGATGCTCCCGAGGTCCAGGGCTTGTACTTGACCGGGGATGCGCGCGAGCTGGTCACCCGCGACGACGTGGACATCGTGGTCGAGCTGATCGGCGGCATCGACTACCCGCGCGAGCTCGTGCTGGAGGCGCTCAAGGCCGGCAAATCCGTGGTCACCGCGAACAAGGCGCTGGTGGCCGCCCACAGCGCTGAGCTTGCCGACGCCGCCAATGCCGCCGGCGTCGACCTCTACTACGAGGCGGCCGTCGCCGCCGCCATCCCGGTGGTGGGCATGCTGCGTCGCTCGCTGGCGGGCGACCAAGTGCAGAGCATCTCCGGCATCGTCAACGGCACCACCAACTTCATCCTCGACGCCATGGCCTCCACCGGCGCGAGCTACGAGGAAGCGCTCGCCGAGGCCACCCGCCTCGGCTATGCGGAGGCCGACCCGACCGCGGACGTGGAGGGCCACGACGCCGCATCCAAGGCCGCGATCCTCGCCTCCATGGGCTTCCACACCCGCGTGACCTTCGACGACGTGTACTGCGAAGGCATCACCAAAATCACCGCCGACGACATCGAGGCCGCGAAGAAGTCCGGCCACACCATCAAGCTGCTGGCCATCTGCGAGCGGCTTGTCGACGACGCCGGCAACACCACCGGCGTCAACGCCCGAGTCCACCCGACGCTGGTGCCCAACGAGCACCCGCTCGCTACCGTGGACAAGTCCTACAACGCCATCTTCGTCGAGGCAGAAGCAGCAGGTCGACTTATGTTTTACGGTAACGGCGCCGGCGGCGCCCCCACCGCATCCGCAGTGCTCGGCGACCTCGTCGGCGCCGCCCGCAACAAGGTCCACGGCGGCCGCGCCCCGGCCGAGAACCCCTACGCGGACTACCCGGTCGTCGCGTTTGAGCAGGTGACCACTCGCTACACCATCAACATGACGGTCAACGACCGCGTCGGCGTGCTCGCCGGCCTCACCGCCCGCTTCGCCAAGGCAGGCATTTCCCTGTCCGCGGTGCGTCAGGAGGAGTCCGGCGACGAGGCCCACCTGATCGTTGTCACCCACGCCGCGCTCGAGGAGGACCTCAAGGCGATCGTGGAACAGCTTTCCGGCCACGACGACGTGCTCGCCGTCAACTCCGTCATCCGCCTCGACTCCTAAGGTTTCCGTCTATGGCTATCGATCTGCAGCCCGGCCTGAAAGTCAAGGTCACCGTCCCCGGCTCGTCGGCGAACCTGGGCCCCGGCTTCGACACCCTCGGCATCGCGCTGAGCATCTACGACACCGTTGAGGTGGAGGTCACCGAATCCGGCCTCGAGGTGGAAATCTTTGGCGAGGGCGCCGACGACCTACCCCGCGACAGCTCCAACCTCGTCGTCCGGGCCATCCAGTCCGGCTTGTCCGCCGCCGACGTCTCCGCGCCCGGATTGCGCGTGGTGTGCCACAACACCATCCCGCAGTCCCGCGGCCTCGGCTCCTCCGCCTCGGCCGCCGTCGCGGGGGTGGTCGCCGCCAACGCGCTGGCAGGCTTCCCGCTGGACGAGGATGCGGTCGTGCAGCTGTCCTCCGAGTTCGAGGGCCACCCCGACAACGCCGGCGCGTCCGCCCTCGGCGGGGCAGTAGTGTCCTGGACGGACATCCCCGTCGACGGCCAGTCCAAGCCGTCTTACCGCGCCGTGCGCATCCCGGTGGACGAGTCAATCAAGGCCGTCGCCCTCGTTCCTGATTTCCACGCCTCCACCAACGCCGTGCGCAAGGTGCTGCCCAGCCACGTCACCCACACCGACGCACGCTTCAACGTCTCGCGCACAGCAGTGATGACGGCCGCGCTGCAGCATCACCCGCAGCTGCTCTTCGAGGGCACCCGCGACCGCCTCCACCAGCCGTACCGCGCCGACGTCCTGCCGGTGACGGCTGAGTGGGTCAACCGCCTGCGCAACCGCGGCCACGCCGCCTACCTCTCCGGCGCCGGCCCGACCGCGCTGGTGCTCACCACGACCGGGGTGGAGCCTTCGCTTCTCGACGAAGCCCGTTCCGCCGGCCTCCGCGTCATCGAACTCGACGTCGCAGGCCCAGCCACCGCGGAGCTCGTGCGCGACTAACTATTCCGCGAACGAGTCACCCGGCGTAACTGTGTCGCGCAGCGGACCAGTGTGGTCGCGCGTCCTCGTCGGCAGGGAGCGGTTCCTAGACACATACTGCGTTCCGTCCTGAAGTCGGAAGTACAGGTCAGGGCCGTGCGGCTGAATATAGGCGAGCCCGTGGCTAATCTTTGCGTGGCAGCTCGAGCACAGTGGGATCAGGTTGTCCATGTTCGTCTCGCCACCTTCTTCCCATTCCCGGATGTGGTGGATCTCGATGAAACGCTTGTGGTTGCAACCGGGCATCGCGCACTGGTGGCCCCAGGCCGTGAGCAAGGCGAGCACCTGGGCGTCCGTGGCGAAGCGGCGGGACCGGCCGACGTGGATAGTCAGTCCTTTCTTGTCTAGCAGGTGCAGCCGAACATTCGCGTTTGCGATGTAGCTTCGAACCTCCGCTGAGCGAGCCGAGGTGTTCTGCGGCATCCATGCCCCGCCGTCCTCCGTGAGCACAATATTGACGTGGGCGCCCGGTGCGCGCAGGGCGCTGACTGGGTTCGTACGCACCATCTCCATCATGGCAACAAAAGCGGGGTAGAGGTCCTTCCTTTCCGGATTGCCGTAGCGGGACGGGGGCCGCAAGATGCTGTCCATGTCCAACTTTGTCCGTGGGCGTTCTGTTTCCACCGTCTCGTCTGCAGGGCACGCCTCCGGTTCGTTTTCTACTGCGTCAATGAGCCTCTCTAGCTCCTCTGGGTCTGCAAGCTCGTCCACATCGGGGAGTTCTGCGCAGTAGTTCGCCAACTGCGCGATTTTCAGCGCGCAGAGCAGCGCCTGGCCCTGGACAGCCGGAAGCAGTGCGCGGAAATCGAGCATGCCGTCCGTGCGAAACTTCGCGGTCACCACTGGTTCCTCCGGCTCCCGTTCCTCGGCGGGATCGCTGCCGGCAAGGACCTGCTCGAGTTCGGAGTAACCGTGAATTAGAGCGAGGTCTACCAGTTCTTCCTCGTTCTGCTCGTGCATGTAGCGCAGCAGCAGGCGCATGGTGGAGTACGGCATGATGCCGGAGCGAAACGTCTCATACAGCAGGCGGAATCTGCGAAGACCCCGGGAGACGTGGACGTATTCGTAAGCCGTGGCCGTGGCAAGGTTGAGCTCGCGTTTGAGCCAGGTGGCGGTGGATGTCTCACCTCGCTGGGAGGCGATGTCGGCTTCATCGAGTTGGCCGAGGGCGTTAAGCATTTCGGCGCGGTGGAAGTGGGAATTGCGGTGGTGGTGCTTTAGCTCGTCGATAAGCAGAGATGTGCGCTCGGTTTCGATGGCTGCTGTCATGGCAGGTCCCCCGGGGATGGTTTGGCGGTTGCTGTTTGGCGTCGAGCGTAAACGCAAGAGTGTTCGATATAAAGGATTTTTGTGTTTATTTTAGTGGACATCTGGGGGCGGATTCTGCAATTGCGGAACCATCTCAAGTGCACATTTAGGGAAATGTCCGATTGTGTCCGATCGTTCCGCAACTGCAGAATGGAAAATGGAAAATGGAAAACGGGGGTATGTTCGATATGTCCGATTGTGTCCGAACGTTCTGCAATTGCGGAAACAGGCATAAAAACAGGCATAAAAAGGGGCCGCACGAAAGCATCGTGCGGCCCCGGATCGCGCGAGCTTAGTGCTTCGCCTCGTACTTCTTCGGTTCCGGCAGGCCGCGCTCTTCGCGGACGCGGCGGGCGGTGTGCTCGAGGGTGATCAGCGCCTCGACAACCTGGGCCGGCTCGACCGGGAACGGCATGTTGTGGATGGTCTCCTCTTCGGCGGTCGCGGCCTTGGCAACAGCCTCGAGGACGTCGGTGTCCTCGGGGGACAGGCCCACCTCAGTCAGCGTGGTAGGCAGACCGACCTTGGTGGTGAACTCGATGAAGTCTTCGATCTCCTCGGAGTCGGCGCCCTCCATGATCAGCTGGGCGAGAGTGCCGATGTTGACCTTCTCGCCGTGGGAGAGGCCGTGGGTTTGCTCGGCGGCGGACAGGCCGTCGTGGATGGCGTGCGCCGCGGCCAAGCCGCCGGACTCGAAGCCGAGGCCGGACAGCAGGGTGTTCGCCTCCACCACGGCGTCAAGCGCCGGGGTGACTACGCCTGCGCGAACCGCATCGAGGGCGGCGAAGGAGTCCTTGCGCAGAATGTCAGCGCACAGCTCTGCAAGAGCAGCGCCTGCGCGAGTGGGGTGGCCGCCGTTCATGGTGGTGCCGTTGCCCCTTGCGGTCGCGCGTGCCTCCACCCAGGTAGCCATGGCGTCGCCGATGCCAGCGACGAGGAACTGCTCCGGGGCGCCGGCGACCAGCTGGGTGTCAATGAGCACCAAGTCGGGGTTGCGGGGGAAGAAGCGGTATTCGTCGAAGGCGCCGTCCTCGGTGTAGATCACCGAAAGCGTGGAAGTCGGAGCGTCGGAAGACGCCGCGGTGGGCACCGAAGCCCAGCGGATGTCCGCCTCGAAGCCGGCGGCCTTCGCGGAGTCGATGGCGGAGCCGCCGCCGAGGCCGACCACCACGTCGTAGTTATTGTCCTTGATCAGCTTGACCGTGTCGTCGACACGCTCGGCGGTTGCGAAACCTTCGAACTTGACGCGGTTGACCGGGAGGCCTTCCTTTTCAAACCCGTCGGTGAGGGACTGTTCGACGAGGCCCCACACCGTGTCGTCGGAAAGCAGCAGCGGGTTCTCGCCGAGCTGCTTCAGGTACTTGCCCAGCTCGTGGATGGCATCTTTGCCCTGCACGTAGCGGGATGGACTGGAGAAAATGCTTGGCTTTGCTGTCATGCCCCGCCATCGTACCGTGACTTTTCGCTTTACGACGTCGCCTTCGGCCGGCTGCCGGGGCCGGGCAAGGCGATGATGTCGAACTCGTCTTTGGCGAGGTGTTTGCGCAGGTCCTTCTTGTCGAACTTGCCCACGGACGTCTTGTCGATGGAGTCGACAAAGGTCCAGTACTCGGGCGCCATCCACTTCGGCAGCACGTCGGCGAGCCCGGCGCGCAGGCGAGCGGCGGTCTCCGCAGTGGGGGCGACCTCGGCGGTCAGCTTGGTCACAGCGAGGGGGCGCTCGCCCCACTTGTCGTCGGGGATGCCGATGACGGCGCACTCGATGACTTCTTCGGATTCCATGATCAGGTTTTCCACCTGGGCGGAGTAGATCCATTCGCCGCCGGAGCGGATGACGTCGCGGGCGCGGTCGTAGAGCGTGAGGAAGCCGGCGTTGGTCACGGTGCCCACGTCGCCGGTGCGCAGCCAGCCGTCGGCGGTGAAGTGCTCGCGCTCGTCGTCGACATCTTCGCCGCGGAAGCGCGAGGCGATCTCGCCGGGCTCCTGGGTGGGCGAGTGGTAGTAGCTGGCGGCGACCATGTTGCCGCGCACCTGGATCTCGCCCTGGGTGAGGTCGGTGGGCGCCATGACTTGGCCGTCGTTGACCACGCGGTACTGCAGGGTGGGGGCGAAGCGGCCCTGGGAGACGCGGTAGGCCCAGCGGGCCTCACCCGACGCGCCCGACGGCGGCCGCGCCACGGTGCCGACGGTGGAGGTCTCGGTCATGCCCCACACGTGCACCACGTCCACGCCGTAGCGCTCCTCCCAAACCTTGATCAGTGCGGGCGGGGCGGGGGAGCCGCCAACGAAGATCTCCTGCAGGCTCATGCGCTCGGGCGGGTTGTGCAGGTAGTGCACCATCAGCTGGATCCACAGGGTGGGCACGCCGTGCGCCACGCGAGGGTGGGTGCCGGCGATGAGTTTGGCCAGGGTGGGCGCGGACATGTCCGAATCCGGCAGCACCAGTGGAGTGCCGGCCAAAAACGCGGCGAGCGGCACGCCCCAGCTGAGCACGTGGTAGATGGGGATGCAGCACAAAAAGGTCTCGCCGTGGGTCACGGCCAACGAGTCTGTGGCGCGCAGGCCCGTGGCCTCCAACCACAGGGAGCGGTGCGAATACGCCACGCCCTTCGGGGCGCCGGTGGTGGAGGTGGAGTACACCAGCGCTGCGGCGGTGTTTTCCGGCAGTTCGGGCCATGGGTAGGACGTCGGCCGGCCGTCGAGAAGCTGCTCGTAGCTGTACACCTGGACTGTGTCGGGGAGGTGCGCAGCGGCGTCGTCAAGCGGGGCGATGCCTGTAAACGCCACCGCGCGCACGGTGGGGCAGTCCCGCAAGATTGCGCCGAGCTTCTCCGCCAGGCGCGGGTCCGCGACGATGACTTCGGACTCGGAGTGGTTGACCACGTACGCGATCTGATCCACCATGAGCTGCACATTCAACGGGTTGAACACCGCGCCCTTCGCGGCGACGGCGAACATCACCTCGATGTGCTCCGCGCAGTTGTACAGCAGCGTGGAGACACGCTGGTCGCCGTCGATGCCCAGGTCGCTGTGCAGCGCGTGCGCAAAAGCCGCGGCGCGCGCGCCAATCTCGGCGAACGTAGTCTCCTCCGCGCCGGATGCGCGCCACGTCGTGCACTTCGTGTTGGCGTGGGCGGTGGTGCCGAACTCCAAAATCCTGGCGACGGAGAACGGCACCTCCTGCATCGTTGAAAGCATGCAGGCCATGTTAGCGCGGGCCTGATTAGCGCAGGGCCTTCTATGCGCTACACTTTTGCGTGGATCGTGCGAATTGCACCCGTCCCGGAACTTTTCCGGTCGAGGGTGCTGGCGGAGCAACCGGGAGGAACGTTTCCCCGGGCCCGCGGGATCCGTAAGACCGCACACGACCGCTACCGGTGTATGCAAACGCGAATATCTGCGCGATGAAGCAGCTGGCTTAGCGACGAAAGGACACACGTGACCGAAACCGGCACCGCGGCCGACCTCGCCGCAATGAAGATTCCGGAGCTGCGCAAGCTCGCCGCCGAGAAGGGACTCAAGGGGATCTCTGGGCTCCGCAAGGGGGAACTCATCCAGGCCATCGTCACCGGGCAGGTGCCGCGCAAGGCCGCCGCCGAAAAGGCTGCGCCGGTGGAGAAGCCGGAGAAGGCGGAGAAGCCGGCCGAGCCAGCTGAGAAGCAGCAGCCTGGCGACGACGACGAGTCCCGCGGGGCGTCGCGCTCCGCGGCACGCCGCGCCCGCCGCAACCGCGCGCGCTCGCAGCACGACGAGCAGCAGGGCGGCGAAAACCGGGACAACCGGGACAACCGCGACGAGCAGGACGGCAATCAGGAGCGCGGCAACAACGACCGTGGCGGCCGCAACAACCACGGCGGCAACAACAACCACGGCGGAAACAACAACGACGACCACCACGGCGGGGGCCGCCGCGGCCGCCGCGGGCGCCGCAACCGTAATCGCAACCGGGACCACAACCACGGCGGCGGAAACAACGCCAACAACGACAACCAGAACTTCAACCCGGAGGACCTGCAGGATGTCGCGGGTATCGCAGACGTGCAGGACAACGGCTCCGCGTTCATCCGCACCACCGGCTACCGCCAGTCCAACGCGGACGTCTACGTGCCGCAGAAGCTGGTGCGCCAGTCCGGACTGCGTTCCGGCGACGCGGTGACGGCGCAGGTGCGCGCGAACGGCCAGTCCCACTCGCAGGGCAACGGCCGCAACCGCCGCAGCTACAACCAGGTCGTGCGCGTGGATTCCATCAACGGCCAGACCACGGAGGCGGCGAAGGCGCGCAAGGAGTTCCACAAGCTCACCCCGCTGTACCCGAACCGCCGTCTGCGTCTGGAAACTGAGCCGAAGATCCTCACCACCCGCGTGATCGACCTGGTCATGCCGATTGGTAAGGGTCAGCGCGCGTTGATCGTCTCCCCGCCGAAGGCCGGTAAGACGACGATTCTGCAGAACATCGCCAACGCGATCGCCACCAACAACCCGGAGTGCTACCTCATGGTGGTGCTGGTGGACGAGCGTCCGGAGGAAGTCACGGACATGCAGCGCAGCGTCAACGGCGAGGTGATTGCCTCCACGTTCGACCGCCCGCCGTCAGAGCACACCGCCGTGGCCGAGCTCGCAATCGAGCGCGCGAAGCGCCTGGTGGAGATGGGCCAGGACGTGGTGGTCCTGCTGGATTCCATCACCCGACTGGGCCGCGCGTACAACAACTCATCCCCGGCGTCCGGCCGCATCCTCTCCGGCGGCGTGGACTCCAACGCGCTCTACCCGCCGAAGCGTTTCCTGGGCGCCGCCCGCAACATCGAGGAGGGCGGCTCGCTGACGATCATCGCCACCGCGATGGTGGAGACCGGCTCGGCCGGCGACACGGTGATCTTCGAGGAGTTCAAGGGCACCGGCAACGCCGAGCTCAAGCTGGACCGCAAGATCGCGGAGCGCCGCGTGTTCCCGGCTGTGGACGTCAACCCGTCCGGCACCCGCAAGGACGAGCTGTTGATGAGCCCGGAGGAGGCGCGCGTGATGCACAAGCTGCGCCGCATCCTCTCCGCTCTGGATCCGCAGCAGTCCATTGACATGCTGATCAAGCAGCTGAAGAAGACGAAGACCAACGGCGAGTTCCTCATCGGCGTGGCCAACTCCGCGCCGATGGCGCAGACCGAGATGGAGGAGGACTACTCCTAATGGCAGACAAGACGCAGGTTTCGCTTGTCGACGACTACGTCGCCGAATACCAGGGCATCCAGGCCCAAATGGGCGACCCGGAGGTAGCGGGCGACCAGGACCAGTTCCGCAAGCTGTCCAAGCGCTACGCGGAGCTGCAGCCGATCATCAACGTCTACAACGACCTGACCCAGGCACAAGAGGACCACGAGGCCGCCGCCGAGATGGCCAACGAGGACAAGGAGTTCGCCGAGGAAGCCAAGCGCCTCGAGGGCGAGATTGTCCGCCTGGAGGAGGAGCTGGCCGACCTGCTCGCTCCGCGCGACGAGCACGACGGCGACGACATCATCATGGAGCTCAAGGCCGGCGCCGGCGGCGAAGAAGCCGCGCTGTTCGCCGGCGACTTGGCGCGCATGTACCAGAAGTACTGCGAGAAGCATGCCCTGACCTGGGAGGTCCTCGACGTCGCAGAGTCCGATCTGGGCGGTGTGAAGGACATGACCGTCGCGGTCAAGTCCAAGAACCCGTCGCGCGACGGCGCCTGGTCCAAGCTGAAGTTCGAGGGCGGCGTGCACCGCGTGCAGCGCATTCCCGTCACCGAGTCCCAGGGCCGCATCCAGACCTCTGCCGCCGGCGTGTACGTCTTCCCGGAAGCCGACGAGATTGAAAGCGTCAACATCGACGAGAAGGATCTGCGCGTCGACGTGTACCGCTCCTCCGGCAAGGGCGGCCAGGGCGTGAACACCACCGACTCGGCCGTGCGCATCACCCACCTGCCCACCGGCATTGTGGTGACCTGCCAGAACGAGCGCTCGCAGATCCAGAACCGCGCCCGTGCCATGCAGGTGCTGCAGGCCCGCTTGGACCAGCTCGAGCGCGAGAAGCAGGAGGCGGAGGAGGCCGAGGGCCGCGCGTCCCAGGTGCGCACCATGGACCGCTCCGAGCGCATCCGCACCTACAACTGGCCGGAGAACCGCATCTCGGACCACCGCATCAACTACAAGTCCAACAACCTGGATTCGGTGCTGGACGGCAACATGGACGACCTCATCACGGCGCTGCAGACCCACGAGCGCCAGGAGCGTCTTGAAGCAGAGTAGCGTCCGCTCCCAGATCGCGAGCGCCACAAACACGCTGCGCGAGGCGGGCGTCGACTCGCCTGAGGTGGACGCGCGCCTGCTTGCCGCGCACGTGCTCGGCGTCGCGCCGATGCAGCTCATGTTCGCCGACGCTCCGGCGGACTTCGCCGAACGCTACACCGGACTCGTCGCCCGCCGCGCCGCGCGCGAGCCGCTGCAGCACATCATCGGCACCGCGCCGTTTTACGGCGTCGATCTCGCCGTCGGCCCCGGCGTGTTCATCCCCAGGCCCGAAACCGAGGTCCTCGCCGAGTGGGCGGTGCGAAAGCTTATCGACGCCCCTTCGGCCCCCACCGTCGTCGACCTCGGATCCGGCACCGGAGCCTTAGCCATAGCGGTGGCCCGCGACAGGCCGGATGCGATCGTCTACGCGGTGGAACGCTCGGAGACCGCGCGCGCTTATCTGCAGCGCAACGTCGAAAAACAAGCGCCCCAGGTCAAGGTGGTGGCGGGGGACATGACCGACCCGGAGCTGCTCGCCGGGATCGGCGCGGACGTGGTGGTGTCCAACCCGCCGTATGTGCCGGAGACGCCTGAGCTGCAGACGGAGGTCTACGCGGACCCGCACGAGGCAGTGTTTTCGGGCGCGGACGGGATGGCGGCGATTCGCGGGCTCGTGCCCGCGGTCAAGCAAATGCTCAAAGATGGGGGCGCGGTGGGCATCGAGCACGACGACACCACCTCCGAGGCTGTGCAGGCCGAGCTGCGCGCCGGCGGTTTCGCGGACGTGCGCCCGCTGGAGGACATGACTGGGCGGGCCCGGTTTGTCACGGCGAGTAAGCTAGCCCGGTAACTGCCCGACGGCCAAGGAGCGAACATTGAGGGAAACGTACGACTGCCTCGACCCGCAGAAGCGCATCGAAGGCGTGCGCGCGGCCGCCGACGCCGTCCGGGCCGGCCGCTGCGTCGTGCTGCCGACGGACACCGTGTACGGCATCGGCTGCGACGCGTTCAACAACGACGCCGTGGAAACACTTCTGGCCACCAAACGCCGCGGGCCCGACATGCCGGTGCCGGTGCTGGTGGGCTCCTGGGTGACCATCCAGGGGCTCGTGCGCGAATTCACCGAAACCGCCAAGACGCTGGTCGAGGCGTTTTGGCCGGGTGGGTTGTCCATCGTCGTGCCCGAGGCACCCAGCCTGCCGTGGAACCTGGGCGACACGCGCGGCACCGTGCTGCTGCGTATGCCGAACCAGCCGCTGGCACTCGAGCTTTTGCAGGAGACCGGGCCGATGGCCGTGTCCTCCGCCAACATCTCCGGCAACCCGCCGGCGACCACCGCCGCCGAGGCGCGGCAGCAGTTCGGCGACGCGGTGCCCATCTACCTCGACGGGGGCACGGCGGAGATCGGGGAGCCGTCCACAATCATCGACATTTCCGGGCCCGTGCCGCGGATCTTGCGCGAGGGGGCGATCTCCGCCGAACGCATTGGTCAGGTCTTAGGGCTTGACCCGGAGAGCTTGCGGAGGAAGTAGCCGCCGATGAACGCCTCCGGTGTTCCGCTGCGTGAGCTGGGACTGGTCCTGCTCGTGGCGGCCGCAGTCACGTACCTGGCCACCGGGCCGGTGCGATCCATGCTCGTGCGCACGGGCAGGGTGGCGGAGATTCGCCAGCGCGACGTGCACACGCAGCCGACCCCGTCGCTAGGCGGGCTGGCCATGTTCACCGGATTCTTGGCTGCCTACGGGCTCGCGCAGCAGTTGCCGGCGCTGACCCGCGGGTTCGCCCCAGTGACCCCGGAAATGACTGCGGTACTGGTGGGCGGGCTCGCCATCGTGCTCGTCGGCGTGGTGGACGACCTGTACGAGCTGCGCGCGCTGACCAAGCTAATCGGGCAGTTCGCCGCCGCGATCATCATGACCGCGCTGGGCATTATCTTCACCGTGTTCTATCTGCCGTTCGGGGAGGGCACCACGCTCATCCTGGATCAAGCCCAGGGCATGGTCTTGAGCGCGCTGTTTACGGTGCTGCTCATCAACGCAGTGAACTTCGTCGACGGCATCGACGGGCTCGCCGCCGGGCTGGGCATGATCGCGGGCTCTGCGATCCTGATCTATTCGCTGGCGGTGCTCCACGACCAGGGCGGGGCAGTCTCCGCCTACCCGCCGGCGATCATCTGCGCGATCCTGGTGGGGATCTGCGCGGGATTTTTGCCCCACAACTTCGAGCCCGCGCGCATCTTCATGGGCGACTCCGGGGCGATGCTGATCGGGCTGCTGCTCGCCGCGGCGTCGATTTCGGCATCCGGCAAGATCAACATGTCGCTCTACGGCGCCGCCGACCTAGTGGCGCTGGTCAGCCCGATCATCGTTGTGCTGGCCGCGATCGCGCTGCCAGTGCTGGACCTGGTGTGGGCCGTGATCCGCCGCACCGCGCGCGGGCAGAGCCCGTTTGCCGCGGACGCAGGGCACATCCACCACCGCCTACTTCGGCTCGGGCACACGCACCGCCGCACCGTGCTGGTGCTCTACATGTGGGTCTCCGCCGTCGCCTTCGGTGCAGTGAGCTTTTCCGTGGTGCCGTTCAAAGTCGCGGCGTCGTTAAGCGTGGCGGCGCTGCTGGTTGCGTTTTTGCTCACGCTGGTGCCCTTGGCCAAGGGAAAGATCGGCCCGGCGGGTAGGATGACGCAGCGTGAAACCGCTTGAAGTCAACGACGCTAACGCCATGACCGACCACCGCAAGCCTCTCGTGCGCGCGCTGAAGGTGGCCAGCTGGGCGCTCGTGGTGCTCACTGTGGTCGCGCTGATGGGGTGGGGCGCCGCCCGCGACCTGCCCGGCATCTGGGCCGCGCTGATGGGCGTCGCAGTGGGCGGAAGCTTCGTGCTGCTCACCGCCGCAACCGTGCTGGCCACCTCGAACTCCACCCCGAACGCCACGATGGCGATCGTGCTCGGCGGCTGGCTGCTCAAGATGGGTGTGCTGGTGCTGTTTTTCCTGTGGATCCGCGGCTTCGACTTCTACGACCACCAGGCGTTCGGCATCACCACGATGGCGGCGCTAGTTGTCGCCCTGGGTGCCGAAACCTGGGGTCTGATTACCACCCGCACCACCTACCTGGATTAGAGGTACGCGCAAGCTGTGACAGACCTAACAGCAGGGCGGAAAAGCGTCCGAGCTGGGTAGTTGCCCGGTTTCGTGGGTTGGGGTGGTGCGTCGGGGGGACAACTACACAGGTAAAACCTACTTTGCGCGGACGGCCTGTTAGGATTACCGCTGGGTTTGTTCCGAGTCGATATTAACCCTCGTAAGCAGGGGAAACCGGCGCAAGAACGACATCCCCTGCCCCCGCGGAAGCAGATGTGCGACGGAGTCCGCCGCGGAGGCAGTCTTTGTTGAAGACGTCCATCGCACCGCGCGCCGAGCGCATCGGAGCGCGGCCCGAGAACGGGAGAGAACGCTGAGCGTTACAACTTTGGCCATGAAGGGTGAATTCCACGCACCTTCGCTTGGTCCAGAATTTTTCCCGGGGCAGACGTACGGCCAGCTCATTGGCGAAGACTTCGCTAATGGGTGGTTCGCACTCGATCGCATCATGCTCGTCCGCCTGTTCATGGCGGCGATTTTGGTGCTCCTCTTTGTTATTGCCTTCCGGAACCCGAAGCTGGTTCCCAAGGGCTTGCAGAATGTCGCCGAGATCGGTGTCGATTTCGTCCGCGTGCATATCGCGGAGGACACGCTGGGGAAGAAGGACGGCAAGCGGTTCCTGCCGCTGCTGTGCACCATCTTCTTCACCACGCTGTTCATGAACGTCGCAACGATCATCCCAGGCCTGAACATCTCGCCTAACGCACGTATCGGCATGCCGATCGTCATGGCGGTTGCGGCCTACATTGCGATGATTTACGCCGGCGTGAAGCGCTACGGCATCGCATACTTCAAGCACTCGACCGTGATTCCCGGCCTTCCGCCGCTGCTCCACCTCCTGGTGGTGCCGATCGAGTTCTTCTCGACGTTTATTCTGCGTCCGGTCACCCTGGCTCTTCGTCTTATGGCGAACTTCCTGGCTGGCCACATCATTCTCGTCCTGCTGTACTCCGCCACGAACTTCTTCTTCTGGCAGCTGAACGCATGGACGGCAGTGAGTGGCCTGACCCTCATCGCAGCGCTGCTGTTCACCGCATACGAGTTGATCATCATCTTCCTGCAGGCGTACATCTTCGCTCTGCTGACTGCGGTGTACATCGAGCTGTCGCTGCACGCGGATGCGCACTAACAAAGCGCGACCACACGGCCAACTGAATAACCCCACCATCTGTCACTCGCTCACCCGCACCCCGCGGGAGAGCACCTAGAAAGGGAACGACTTTCACATGAACGACATCATTCTTGCTCAGGCAGCGGAGACCGTGAACCGCTACGAGGGTCTCGGCACCATCGGCTACGGCCTCGCAACCATCGGCCCGGGCATCGGCATCGGCATGCTCGTCGGCAAGACCGTCGAGGGCATGGCTCGCCAGCCGGAGATGGCTGGCCAGCTGCGCACCACCATGTTCCTGGGCATCGCCTTCGTTGAGGCGCTTGCCCTGATCGGCCTCGTCGCCGGCTTCCTGTTCTAAAAAACACGAACGAGTAACCCGTACATTTTTTAGATCAGGAGCAACCAATGACTGACGTCACTGCATTCCTCGCTGCCGCAGAGGCCAGCGAGAAGCTGCCGCTGGAGAAGGAACCTTCCATTCTTCTGCCGGCAGCGTACGACGTGGTTTGGTCTCTTGTCGTTTTCATCATCGTCGGCCTACTTTTTGCGAAGTACGTCATTCCGAAGTTCCAGGAAGTGCTGGCGGAGCGCGAAGACCGAATCAAGGGTGGCATCGAGCGTGCTGAGGTCGCCCAAAAAGAAGCCAAGGCTGCCCTGGAGAAGAACAACGCCGAGCTTGCGGAGGCGCGCCACGAGGCCGCTGAGATCCGTGAAGCCGCCCGCACCCGCGGCAAGGAAATCGAGGCTGAGTCTCGTGCCCGCGCCGAGGAAGAGGCCCGCCGCATCATCGAGTCCGGTGAGAAGCAGCTGCTGGCCTCCCGCGAGCAGGTTGTCGCTGAGCTGCGCAACGAGATGGGCCAGAACTCCATCTCGCTGGCTGAGCGTCTGCTGGGCACCGAGCTGTCGGATTCGACCCGCCGCTCGAACACGATCGACGAGTTCCTGAGCGAGCTCGACCACGTGTCGACGAGGAAGTAGGCGAGATGAAGGCAGCTAGTCGCGAAGCACAGTCGCACGTTACGGGCAAGCTCGAGGAGCTGATCCGGAACGCCGACAATTCCGTCGCCGTGGCTGCGCAGATCGGTACCGAGCTGTTCCTCACCGTGGACCAGCTCGACACCGAGCGCGCGCTGCGTATCGCCGTGGCCGACACGTCGCTGGAGTCCTCGCAGCGCGAGGGCATAATTCGCGACGTCTTCGGCAACAAGGTTGCGGAGCCCACCCTGAACATCCTCACCGCTGCGGCGCAGCAGGAGTGGTCGACCCCGCGCGAGTTCCGCGCCGGTCTGGTCAACCTCGGCCGTCATGCGCTGGAGCTGGGTGCCAAGGAGCAGGGCCAGCTGGAGCAGGTGGAAAACGAGCTGTACCAGCTCTCCACGCTGCTCGAAGGGGAGAAGGAGCTGACCCAGCTGCTCTCCGACCGCACCGCGACCCCGGCGCAGAAGCGCGGACTGTTGGCTAGCGTGATTTACGGCAAGGTGACGATGTTCACCGAGGCACTGGCATTGCAGGTTATCGGCCGCCCCAACCACAACCCCGTCGACGACTTGGCCGAGCTGGCCGCGGGCGTCGCGGAGCTGCGTGGCAAGGCTGTCGCACGCGTGAAGGCCGCTGAGGCACTCAGCGACACCCAGCGCGATGCACTGGCCCGCAAGCTGGAGCAGATTTACGGTCGCGAGATGGCCATCCACTCTGAGGTTGACCCCAGCCTCCTCGGCGGAATGGTTGTCCGTGTGGGCGATGAGGTCATCGACGGTTCGACGCGCGGGAAGATTAACCGCCTGCGCACCGACATGGCGGCCCAAGCGACCAAATAGAAAACAACATGCTGGAAGAAACTACCGAGAGCAGGAAGAACATGGCGGAGCTGACGATCTCCTCCGATGAGATCCGTAGCGCGATAGCGAACTACACCTCGAGCTACTCCGCGGAGGCCTCCCGTGAGGAGGTCGGCGTGGTGACTTCGGCTGCAGATGGTATTGCCCAGGTTTCCGGGCTGCCAGGTTGCATGACGAACGAGCTGCTCGAGTTCCCGAACGGCGTCATCGGCGTCGCACAGAACCTCGAGACCGATTCCATCGGTGTCGTGGTGCTGGGTAATTTTGAGACCCTTTCCGAGGGCGACGAAGTCAAGCGGACGGGCGAGGTTCTCTCGATCCCGGTCGGCGAGAACTTCCTCGGCCGCGTGATCAACCCCCTGGGCCAGCCGATTGACGGCCTGGGCCCCATCGAGTCCAACGAAGAGCGTGCCTTGGAGCTCCAGGCCGCAAGCGTGCTCGACCGCCAGCCGGTCGAGGAGCCGCTGCAGACCGGCCTCAAGGCGATCGACGCCATGACGCCGATCGGCCGCGGCCAGCGTCAGCTCATCATTGGCGACCGCAAGACCGGCAAGACCGCAGTCTGCATCGACACCATCCTCAACCAGAAGGAATTCTGGGAGACCGGTGACCCGTCGAAGCAGGTGCGCTGCATCTACGTCGCCGTCGGCCAGAAGGGCTCCACCATTGCCGGTGTGCGCCAGACTCTGGAGGACAACGGCGCACTGGAGTACACCACCATCGTGGCGGCTCCGGCATCCGACTCCGCAGGCTTCAAGTGGCTGGCACCGTTCTCCGGCGCCGCCCTGGGCCAGCACTGGATGTACCAGGGCAAGCACGTCCTGGTGATCTACGATGACCTGACCAAGCAGGCCGAGGCATACCGTGCCATCTCCCTGCTGCTGCGCCGCCCGCCGGGCCGCGAGGCATACCCGGGCGATGTGTTCTACCTGCACTCCCGCCTGCTGGAGCGTGCCGCCAAGCTCAACGACGAGCTCGGTGCCGGCTCCCTGACCGCGCTGCCGATCATCGAGACGAAGGCGAACGACGTGGGCGCCTTCATTCCGACCAACGTCATCTCGATTACCGACGGCCAGGTCTTCCTGCAGTCTGACCTCTTCAACCAGGGCGTGCGCCCGGCTATCGACGTGGGCATCTCCGTGTCCCGTGTCGGTGGCGCCGCGCAGACCAAGGGCATGAAGAAGGTTGCCGGTAACCTCCGTCTTGACCTCGCCGCATACCGCGACCTGGAGGCCTTCGCGGCCTTCGCGTCCGACCTCGACGCCGCTTCCAAGAAGCAGCTCGAGCGCGGCCAGCGTCTGGTGGAGCTGCTGAAGCAGTCCGAGAACTCTCCGCAGGCAGTCGAGTACCAGATCATCTCGATCTGGTCCGCGAACCAGGGCGTTTTCGACGTCGTTCCCGTCGAGGATGTCCGCCGCTACGAGGCAGAGCTGCACGAGGCCATCCGCGCCAACGCACCGCAGGTCTACGACCAGATTGCGGGCGGCAAGCAGCTTGACGACGACTCTCAGGCCGCGATCCTGCGCATCAACGAGGACCTGGCGCGTAACTTCCAGGCTTCCTCCGGCGAGCGCATCGTCCGTGAGGCCGAGGCGGAGCCGCTCGACTCCAAGCACGTGTCCAAGAACCAGCTCAACGTCAGCCGCTCCTAGTACGCGTGCAACGCGACTAGGACTACTACATAAAGGAAGGGAGGAAACACCATGGCAACGCTTCGCGAATTGCGCGACCGCATCAGGTCCGTCAACTCAACGAAGAAGATTACGAAGGCACAGGAGCTGATCGCCACCGCGCAGATCACCAAGGCCCAGCAGCGCGTCGAGGCGGCTAAGCCGTACGCCGACGAGCTGAAAGACGTCATGGAACGCCTCGCGTCCGCGAGCTCCCTGGCCCACCCCATGCTCCATGAGCGTGAGAACGGCCGGGTCGCGGCAATCCTCGTGGTCACTTCTGACCGCGGTATGGCCGGCGGTTACAACCACAACGTCCTGAAGAAGGCGGCGCAGCTGGAGCGCATGCTCACCGATGCCGGGTACGAGGTAGTGCGCTACGTCACCGGCAACAAGGGTGTCACGCACTTCAAGTTCCGCGACATGGACGTTGAAGGTTCTTGGACCGGGTTCTCGCAGCAGCCGTCGTGGGAGGACACCCACGGCGTGCGCCATCAGATCATCGATGGCTACATGGCAGGCTCAGAAGGCTCGGTGCCGCTGCGTGTCGACGGTGCCAAAGGTGGTTCCGTGCGCGGCTTCGACGTCGTGCACGTCGTCTACACCGAGTTCGTCTCCATGCTGTCGCAGGAGGCCCGGGTCACCCAGCTCCTGCCGATTGAGCCGGTGCTGGAGGAGTTCAAGTACGAGCAGCAGGACATGCTGACCACCTCCGGCGAGGTGGGCCCGGACATGAACTTCGAGCCCGACGCTGACACGCTGATGGAAGAACTGCTTCCGGTGTACGTCTCCAGGTTGCTCTACTCGATCTTCCTGGAGTCCGCTGCAGCGGAGTCGGCATCGCGCCGCACGGCTATGAAGAACGCGACGGATAATGCTACGGAGCTGGCTAACGACCTGTCTCGTGAAGCTAACCAAGCCCGTCAGGCAAAGATCACCCAGGAAATCACCGAGATTATCGGCGGCGCTGGCGCGCTGTCCGGTAGTGGAGAAAGTGACTAAATCATGACTACTGCTCACTCTTTTGATGAGCGCAACGACGAGCTGGCGGGTGCGGCTTCTGAGACCGACACCGCACCGGCTCAGGTCGAGAACACTCAGAACCCGCGCGGTTCTGAGAACGGCCGTGTCGTGCGCGTCATCGGCGCAGTCGTCGACGTGGAGTTCCCGCGTGGCGAGCTGCCCGCTCTGTACAACGCGCTCGAGGTCGACATCGACCTCGGCGAGATGTCCAAGACCATCGTGCTCGAGGTCGCCCAGTTCCTGGGCGACAACCTCGTGCGCACCATCGCTATGGCGCCGACCGACGGCCTCGTCCGCGGCGCTAAGGTGGCAGACTCCGGCAACCCGATCTCCGTGCCGGTGGGCGACCAGGTGAAGGGCCACGTGTTCAACGCGCTCGGCCAGTGCCTGGACGACCCGTCGGTGGGCGAGAACGGTGAGCGCTGGGGCATCCACCGCGAGCCGCCGGCGTTCAAGGACCTCGAGGGTAAGACCGAGATCCTGGAGACCGGTATTAAGGTCATCGACCTGCTCACCCCGTACGTCAAGGGCGGCAAGATCGGCCTGTTCGGTGGCGCTGGTGTGGGCAAGACCGTGCTGATCCAGGAGATGATTACGCGTATTGCACGCGAGTTCTCCGGTACCTCGGTCTTCGCCGGCGTCGGCGAGCGCACCCGTGAGGGCACCGACCTGTTCCTCGAGATGGAGGACATGGGCGTGCTGCCGGATACCGCGCTTGTCTTCGGCCAGATGGATGAGCCGCCGGGGGTCCGTATGCGCGTGGCCCTGTCCGGCCTGACCATGGCGGAGTACTTCCGCGATGTGCAGAACCAGGACGTGCTGCTGTTCATCGACAACATCTTCCGCTTCACCCAGGCGGGCTCCGAGGTGTCGACCCTGCTGGGCCGCATGCCTTCCGCCGTGGGCTACCAGCCGACCCTGGCCGACGAGATGGGTGTGCTCCAGGAGCGCATTACCTCGACCAAGGGCCGTTCGATTACGTCGCTGCAGGCCGTCTACGTGCCGGCGGACGACTACACCGACCCGGCTCCGGCCACCACCTTCGCCCACCTCGACGCGACCACCGAGCTTTCCCGTTCGATCGCGTCGAAGGGCATCTACCCGGCCGTGGACCCGCTGACCTCCACGTCTCGTATCCTCGAGCCGGGCATCGTCGGCGAGCGTCACTACGCGGTCGCGCAGAAGGTGATCGGTATCCTGCAGAAGAACAAGGAGCTGCAGGACATCATCGCCATCCTCGGTATGGACGAGCTGTCCGAGGAAGACAAGATCACCGTGCAGCGCGCGCGTAAGATCCAGCGCTTCCTGGGCCAGAACTTCTTCGTCGCAAAGAAGTTCACCGGCGACGAGGGCTCCTACGTGCCGCTCGAGGAGACGATCGACGCGTTCGACCGTCTCTGCGAGGGCGAGTTCGACCACTACCCGGAGCAGGCCTTCAACGGCCTTGGCGGTCTGGACGACGTCGAGGCTGCGTACAAGAAGCTGCAGGCGTAGGAGGGTAGAAGATGGCTGAACTTACCGCTCAACTGGTCGCGGTCGACCGCATGCTCTGGAAAGGCCAGGCAAGCATCGTCACCGCCCAGACCACGGAGGGTGAGATCGGCATCCTTCCTGGCCACGAGCCGCTCCTTGGCCAGCTCAAGGACAACGGTGTGGTGACCATCCGCCCGACCGACGGCGAGCGCATCGTCGCCGCCGTCCAGGGTGGGTTCCTGTCCGTTGTGGGCGACAAGGTGACCATCTTGGCCGACTACGCGATCTTCGCCGACGAGGTTGACACCGCTGACGCGGAGTCCCACCTCCACGACGAGGACCGCGTTGTCAAGGCACGTTCCGAGGCGGAGCTCGCCGCGGTTCGCCGTCAGAGCCAGTAGAAGTCTCTGGCAAGGAAGGCATAGACGCCGACCGCCACGAACGCACCCCTTCCCGGGAAACCGGGAGGGGGTGTTTCGCATTTGTGCGATATGATCACTGGCAAATGTCTATCCAGCGTGGTCGAGGAGGTTGGGCCGGGATGATGGTCGTCGCAGGTGTTGCAGCGCTAGTCCTGGTAGTCCTCGCAGCGGCCGCGGGGTGGCGCTTTGCCATGGTGCGCAACTCCGGCGCGCGGGCGATGATGCGCGAGCTGCCGGCTGAGGGGATCCACGGCTGGCGGCATGGCGTGCTGCGCTACGACGGCGAGCGGCTGCTGTTTTTTAAGCTGCGCTCCCTGACGTTCCACCACGACGTGGAGCTGGATCGCCGCGGGGTGGAGTTCGAGGGGTTCAGGGACGTGACCGAGGGCGAACGCGAGTTCATGCCGGAGATTGGTCACGTCCTCCGCTTTACTGGCCCGCAGGGCGATTTCGAGTTCGCGGCGGACCGCCACACGGAGATGGGGCTGGTGTCGTGGGTGGAGGCGGCACCGGATGTGCGCCAGGAGCGTATCGACGTACGTTCGCTGGTCCAGCGCGCGCAGCGCGATGCAAACCAGCGTTAAGGGCGGCTGTACCCTGACAGGCATGCGTCTAGTCATAGCCCGTTGCTCCGTGGATTACGTCGGCCGCCTGGATGCGCACCTGCCGGAGGCGATGCGCTTGATCCTGATCAAGGCGGACGGGTCTGTGTCCATCCACGCGGACGACCGCGCCTACAAGCCGCTGAACTGGATGACGCCACCGTGCACCACCCGGGTGGAGCACGTGGTGGACGTGGACGGCGAGGACACCGGCGAAGAGCTGTGGATCGTGGAGAACCCGAAGGGCGAGCAGCTGCGGATCACCATCTCCGAGGTGCTGCTGGACGAGACGAAGGAGCTCGGCCAGGATCCCGGCCTGGTCAAGGACGGCGTGGAGTCCCACCTGCAGGAGCTTTTGGCGGAGCACATCACCACGCTCGGCGACGGGGTGACCTTGGTGCGCCGCGAGTACCCGACCGCGATCGGGCCGGTGGACATCCTGGCGCGCGACCCTCACGGAGGCACGCTGGCGGTGGAGGTGAAACGCCGCGGCGGCATCGACGGCGTGGAGCAGCTCAGCCGCTACGTGGAGCTGCTCAACCGCGACGACCTGCTGCGCCCGGTGCGCGGCGTGTTTGCAGCGCAGGAGATCAAGCCGCAGGCGCGCACGCTCGCGGGCGACCGCGGCTTCGAGTGCGTGACCCTGGACTACGACGAGCTGCGCGGCATCGAGTCCGCGGAGCTGCGCCTGTTCTGATGCCGCGGAGGAACCGACGCCAGCACCAGGTGCCGCGGTACGTGCTGCCCAAGGACGGCTCCACGTTCCTCGGCACCCAAGAGATGGAGGGGCCGAGCTGGACCAACGGGGAAATCTTCAAGGTCCGCCAGATCGGGTCGGCGGCTGCGACGAAGTACTACATCTGCCCGCTCTGCAACCAGAACATCCCACCCGGGGTGGCGCACGTGGTGGCGTGGCCGCGCGATACCGGCCGGGGCGCGGACGACCGGAGGCACTGGCACAAGCACTGCTGGCAGCGGCGCTAGGATTGGCTGCATGATTGCAGCGTTTTCTGTGGCACCGACCATGACCGAAAATTCCAACGCGGAGATGTCCGACGTTGTCGCCCGGGCGGTGAAGGTGGTCCGCGAGTCGGGCCTGCCGCACGAGACCACGGCGATGTTCACCACCATCGAGGGGGAGTGGGACGAGGTCATGGACGTGATCAAGCGGGCGACGCAGGCGGTGGAGGAGGTCTCCCCGCGCGTGTCGCTGGTGGTCAAGGCGGATATCCGCCCCGGCTACGAGAACATGATGCAGCAGAAAGTCGAATCCCTGAACAAGCACCTGGAGGCGTAATATGACCAACCCGCAGTTCACCGGCGGCGCGATCGACCTGGGAGCGCTCGCGGACCGCAACGACGAGGCGCAGGGCGGCTTCGAGCCGTTTATCACGGTCACCGAGGCCAACGTTGAAAAGGACATCTTCGAGCGCTCCATGCAGATTCCCGTGGTGCTGCTCATCGGCACGCCGCGCAGCCCGGATTCGGAGAGCTTGAAGGCCCAGTTTGAGAAGTTGGCGGCGGGCCAGCGCGCCTTCCTGGTCGGCTACCTGGACGCGGACGCCACCCCGCAGGTCGCCCAGGCGATGGGCGTGCGCGTGCTGCCTACGGTGGTCGCGCTTGCGGGTGGGCGCCCGGTGGCCAACTTTGAGGGCAACCAGCCGGCGGACGAGCTCGAGCAGTGGGTGGGTGCTTTGGTCAGCCAGGTGGGCCCGCAGCTGCAGGGGCTTGCCGACGACACCACGCCGGCCGAAAAGGCCGAGGACCCGCGCCTGGACCGCGCGACGGAGGCGCTCAACGCGGGTGACTTCGACGCCGCCACGGCCGTCTACGACGAGATCCTCGCGGACGACCCCGGAAACGCGGACGTCAAGCAGGCCAAGGCGACCGTGGCTGTGCTCAAGAGGGTGCAGGGGCAGGGGGAGCCGGAGGGTGACGTCGAGAAGCTGCTGTGGCTCGCGGACAAGGAGTTTGTGGCAGGCCAGCCTGAGGCGGCCTTCGACCGCCTGCTGGAGCACGTCAAGGCCGAGCCGCGCGCCAAGGAGCGGCTGCTGGAGCTGCTGACGCTGTTGGAGCCGGGCGATGAGCGCGTGATCGCGGCGCGCACCCGGCTCGCCAGCGCGCTGTTCTAGCGGCGCAGGATGTAGTACTGCGCGCTCATCGCCGGCACGTGCAGCTCGGCGGACTGCTCGAAGCGGTCCCACTCGGTCGGCTCGGTGTGAAGCACCTGTGGCAGGTCGTTGCCGGCGCCGCCGTAGACGGCGTCGTCGGTGTTGACCAACAGCTCCCACTCGCCGGCCTCGGGAAGCCCGAGCCGGTAGTTGGGCTGGGAGGCACCGGAGAGGTTCACCACGGCGAGCACCGGGGTGGCGTCCACGCCCCAGCGGATGTAGGCGAGGATGTTGTTCGCGGCGTCGTCGCCCTTGACCCACTGGAAGCCCATCGGGGTGTTGTCCTGCGAGTACAGCGCCGGGGTGTCGCGGTAGACGCGGTTTAAATCGCGCACGAGGCGCTGGATGCCGCGGTGGTAGCCGTGGCCCCAGCTGTCGGCGATGTTGTCCCAGTTGACGGAGTGCGCCTCGTCCCACTCGGTGGTCTGGCCCCATTCGCAGCCCATGAACATCAGCTGCTTGCCGGGGTGCGAGAACATGTAGCCGTAGAGGGCGCGAAGGCCGGCGGCCTTGTTCCAGTCGTCGCCGGGCATGCGAGTCCACAGCGAGCCCTTCCCGTGGACCACCTCGTCGTGGCTAAAGGGCAGCACGTAGCGCTCGGAGAACGCGTAGACCAGCGAGAAGGTGATTTCGTTGTGGTGGTAGGAGCGGTGGATGGGATCCAGGGAGAAGTACTCCAGGGTGTCGTTCATCCAGCCCATGTTCCACTTCAGGGAAAAGCCCAACCCGTCCGCGTCGGTCTGCGCGGTCACGCCCGGCCAGGCGGTGGACTCCTCGGCGATGGTGAGCACGCCGGGGTGCTCGCGGTGGACGGTGGCGTTCATCTCCTGGAGGAACTGCACCGCCTCCCAGTGCTCGCGGCCACCGTACTGGTTTGGCAGCCACTCGCCGGGCTCGCGGGAGTAGTCCAGGTAGAGCATGGAGGCCACGGCGTCCACGCGCAGGCCGTCCAAGTGGAACTCCTCGCACCAGTACAGGGCGTTGGCCACCAGGAAGTTGCGCACCTCGCGGCGGCCGAAGTCGAAGACGTAGGTGCCCCAGTCCTTCTGCTCGCCGCGGCGCCAGTCGGGGTGCTCGTAGAGCGCGGAGCCGTCGAAACGCGCAAGCGCAAAGTCGTCTTTGGGGAAGTGGGCGGGCACCCAGTCCACCAGCACGCCGATGCCGTTGGCGTGCAGGGTGTCCACGAGTTTGCGGAACTCGTCCGGGCTGCCCCAGCGCGCGGTCGGGGCGTAGTAGCCGGTGACCTGGTAGCCCCAGGAGCCGCCGAAGGGGTGCTCCGCCACGGGCAGAAACTCCACGTGGGTGAAGCCGTTTTCCACCAGGTAGGGCACGAGCTCCTCGGTTAGCTGGGCGTAGTTGGAGCCCTGCTTCCAGGAGCCGATGTGGCACTCGTAGACGCTCATGGCGGAGTTGGTGGCGTCGATGCCGGCGCGCGCGTTCATCCACTCTTCGTCGGTCCACTCGAACTCGCTCGGCGCGGCCACCACGGAGACGGTCTCCGGCGGGGTCAGGGTGCGCTTGGCCAGGGGGTCGGCCTTGTCCACGCGGGTGCCGTCGGCGGTCTGGATGGCGTACTTGTAGGTCGCGCCGTCGCCGATGCCGGGGATGAAGATCTCCCACACGCCGGAGGAGCCCAACGAGCGCATGGGGTACTGGTTGGGGTTCCACTCGCAGAAGTCGCCGATGACGGCCACGCCCTGGGCGTTCGGCGCCCACACGGCAAACGAGGTGCCGCGGACCTCACCGAGCGAGGTCTCGTAGGAGCGCACGTTCGCGCCGAGGACCTCCCAGAGGCGCTCGTGGCGGCCCTCGTTGATCAGGTGCAGGTCCAGCGAGCCCAGGGTGGGCAGGAAGTGGTACGCGTCCGCCACGATGCGCGGTTCGGCGCCGGGGTAGGTGACGCGGAAGCGGTAGTCGGGCGCGTGCTCGTCGTCAAGCAAAATTGCCCAGATGTCGTCGCCGATGGGCTCCATGGCGCGCGCTCCGTTGTGGATGAGCAGCTCCACGCGCTCGGCGCCGAGGAAGCGGGTGCGCACGACGGAGCCTGCGCCCACGCGGTGCCAGCCGTAGAAATCGTGGGGCGCGTGGTGCTTGCACTCGGTCAGGCGCTGGCGGTCGCCTTCGGGGATGAGCAGGTCGGTGTTCATGAGCTTCCTTAGGGACGGTAGTCGTGGTCTGAGATCTGACGGTACGCAAGTGCTTCTCGACGAACCGAAGGCACCTCCGGCAACCGGAAAATATGCGCGACGTTCTTCTCGGGTGCGAGGCGGATGAAGTTGCTGGTCTCGGCGGTGGTCCAGGTGTAGCGCTCGCCGGTGATCTGGTCGTGCACCTCGAAGGTTTCGCCGTCGTTGAGGCCGACCGCGGAGGCGTCGACACGCAGCATGCCCTCCTGGGTGGCGGAGGGATCCAGGTTGACCACCACGAGCACCGCGTTGCCGGTCTCCGCATCGACCTTGGAGTAGGCGATGATCTGCTCGTTGGCGATGTCGTGGAAGCGGATCTGGCGCAGCTGCTGCAGCGCCGGGTTGTCGCGGCGGATGGTGTTGAGCAGCGTCAGGTACGGCTCAAGCGAGGCTCCCTTTTCCAGCGCGGCGGCGAAGTCGCGGTGGCGCAGCTGGTACTTCTCGCTGTCGTGGTACTCCTCGCTGCCCTCGCTAACGGGGCGATCTTCGTAGAGCTCGTAGCCGGAGTAGACACCCCACAGCGGGCTCATCGTGGCGGCCAGGGTGGCGCGCAGCGCAAACGCCGCCGGGCCGCCCTGCTGCAGCGTGGCGTGCAGGATGTCGGGGGTGTTGACGAAGAGGTTGGGGCGCGAGACGTCCGCGACGTCGACGAGCAGCTGCGCGAAATCGGTCAGCTCCGCCTTCGTGGTCTTCCACGTGAAGTGGGTGTAGGACTGCGAGAACCCCGCCTTGGACAGCCCGTACATGCGCGGCGGGCGGGTGAACGCCTCCGCCAGGAAGATCACGTCCGGGTCGGTCTCGTGCACCTTCGCAATCAACCAGTGCCAAAAATCCACCGGCTTGGTGTGCGGGTTGTCCACGCGGAACGTGGTCACGCCCAGGTCCACCCAGTACATGAGCACGCGGTAGATCTCGGCGTAGAGCTTCTCCGGGGCGTTGTCGAAGTTCAGCGGGTAGATGTCCTGGTACTTCTTGGGCGGGTTTTCGGCGTACGCGATGGTGCCGTCGGCCAGCACGGTGAAAAACTCCGGGTGCTCTGTCGCCCACGGGTGGTCGGGGGCGGCTTGCAGCGCGAAGTCGAGGGCGATTTCCAGGCCCAGCTCGTTGGCGTGGTCCATCATGTCCAGGAACTCGTCCTCGCCGCCCAAGTTCGGGTCGAAGGCGTCGTGGCCGCCGTGCTTCGAGCCGATCGCCCACGGCGAGCCCACGTCGCCGTCCTCCGGGGTCAGCGTGTTGTTGCGCCCCTTGCGGTTGACCTCGCCGATGGGGTGGATCGGCGGGAAGTACACGGTGTCGAAGCCCATGTCGGCCACGCGCTGCAGCTGGGCCGCGGTGGTGGCCCAGGTGCCGTGGACGGGGTTGCCCATGGCGTCCACGCCGCCGGTGGAGCGGGGGAACATCTCGTACCAGGAGTTCACCAGCGCCTCGCGGCGCTCCACAAGGATGTCGGCCACGGGCCCGCGGGTGACCAGCTCGCGCAGCGGGTACTCGGCCAGCACGTCGCGCACCTCCTGCGAGACACAGGGCGCGATGCGGTCGGCGAGCGGCAGCGTGTCGTCGAGAAGCAATGTGCGCGCGTTCTCCAGCACCTGCGGCGAGGGGGTCTGGGCGATGGCCGCGGCGAACAGGTCCGCGCCGTGGGCGATGTCGTTGGCTAGCTCGGCTTCGGTCTGGCCCGCGGCGAGCTTCTTTTCCACCGCATTGCGCCACGTGGCCATCACGTCGCTCCACGCGTCCACCCGGTAGCGCCACAGCCCCTTCTCGCGGGGGATGAAAATGCCGTGGACGTAATCCGGGCGGTAGACCTCCTGGTGCATCGGCGCGGAGAACTGCTCGCCGGACGGAGACACCAGCACCAGCGTCGCAGCGATGGCGTCGTGGCCCTCGCGCCACACCAGCGCCGAAACAGGTACCACCTCGCCGACCACCGCCTTCGCGGGCAACGTGCGACCGGAAACCTGGGGGCGCACATCGTCGATGCCAAAGCGAGCAACCATTTTTCAGACCCTCTCAACCTGCCTGCATTCCATCAGCCAGGGTAGCGCGGGCCTCCCACACACGCGGGCCGAAATAGGTAAAGATGGATGCGTGAATGCGAGTGAGGAATTGGTGACAGACCCGGACCTGCTGGTGGACATGCGCGACGTGGAGTTCATCCGCGGCGGCAACACCCTGGTGGGCCCCGTGACATGGCAGGTTGAGCTGGACGAGCGGTGGGTGGTCATCGGCCCCAACGGCGCCGGCAAGACCACCCTGATCCGCATGGCCTCGGCCCAGGAGTTCCCGTCCAAGGGCACCGTGTTCATCATCGGCGAGCGCGTCGGCGCCACCGACATGCGCGACCTGCGCGCGGCGATCGGCGTGACGTCATCTGCGGTGGCGCAGCGCGTGCCGGACAACGAAAAGGTGGGCGATCTGGTCGTCTCCGCCGGCTACGCCATCCTGGGGCGCTGGCGCGAGGACTACGACCAGATGGACTACGACCAAGCCCTCGAAGTGCTCGAGCAGGTCGGCGCGATCCACCTGATTGACCGCACTTGGGGCACGCTGTCCGACGGCGAGAAGAAGCGCGTGTTGGTCGCGCGCGCGG
Organism: Corynebacterium sp. ACRPZ; assembly: GCF_022346205.1. NCBI lineage: Bacteria > Bacillati > Actinomycetota > Actinomycetes > Mycobacteriales > Corynebacteriaceae > Corynebacterium > Corynebacterium sp. ACRPZ. The sequence continues at coordinate 84,802 of NZ_JAKRMR010000006.1, read as the reverse complement.
TGATGACCAACCCGGAGCTTCTGATCCTGGACGAGCCGGCCGCAGGCATGGACCTGGGCGGGCGCGAGGACCTGCTGGCCTACCTGGGCGATCTGGCCATGGACCCGGACGCACCGGCGATTGTCATGATCACCCACCACTTAGAGGAGATCCCGGCGGGCTTTACCCACGCCATGCTGCTGGACGAGGGAGAGGTGGTCGCCCAGGGGCTTATCGACGACGTGCTGACCTCCGAAAACGTCTCGCGCGCATACCACCAGCCCATCGAAGTCACGGTGGATGAGGGCCGCTTCACCGCGCGCCGGGCTCGCGCCAAGCGCGGGGGTGCGCACCGGGCGTAAGCCTGGGGGTTTTCGGCCATGCCCACGAGAAGGAATCGCACCCAGGGCGTGCTGACGCACGACGTCGGCGACACCATCGACGTCCACGAGCGCAGCGGGTTTCAAGGTGCCCGCCTGTCCGCGACGGTGATGCTGCTTCGCGACGGTGCGGACGGGCTCGAGGTGTGGATGCAGGAACGCGTGTTATCCATGCCGAACTACCCCGGCATCACCGTCTTTCCCGGCGGCGGGGTGGATTCGCGCGATTTCCCGCCACGCGCGTGGGACGACGGCGAGCTGTGGCTCGGCCGCTCCGCCATTTCCCTGGCCCGCCAGCTGGGCGTGACCAAGTACAAGGCGCACGCGCTGCTGTTCGCGGCGGTGCGCGAGCTGTTCGAGGAAACCGGCACGCTGCTCGCCGTGGACGACGACGGCGTGTTGCTGGGCGACGCGCGCCCCTTCCACGAGCACCGCCTGAAGCTGGAGTCGCACGAGCTTTCGCTTACCGACGTGCTCCGCGAGTCCAACCTCAACGTCTGCGCCGACCTGGTCAAACCGCTCGCGAGGTGGGTAGGCAAGTCTGAAAGTGGCAACTGGTTCGACACCTTCACCTTCGTCGCCGCCAACCCGGAGGGTCAGGAGCCGGATTCCAACACCGAGGAGGCGGACGACGCCAACTGGTTTCCGCCCCAGCTGATCTTGGAGGGTTGGCGCCACGGATTGGTGCGCCTGGCGCCCTCGACGTGGGCGCAGCTGAACGAGGTGGCGCGCTTCGAGGACGCGGAAGAGGCGCTGGCCGCCGCGTGGCGCGCGGACTTGTCGCCGGTGGTGGGCGACCCGGTTGACGACCTGCGCTACCACGACTTCTTCTCGTTCACGCCCATCGACAGGATTGGACGCCGCGGTGGGATTTAGCGTTGCGGAAGCTCGCTTTCTAGCGGCGCACGCCAGGGAGATCGCGGACGTTGCGCCGGAGGTGGCGCTGACCAAGCAGTCCGTGTTTGCGGACCGCGCGGTACTCGATGCCCGCTTCGGCGAGTACGCCCGCGCTGTCAGCGTGCTCATCTCCTCCCAGCGCGCGGCGGCGGGGAAGTTCCCGGAGGATTGGCTCACCGACGCCGACGCGGTGCAGCAGGCCACCCCGGCGCGCGTGGCGCGCGTGCGGGCTGGGCGGATCGCGGCTGCCGGGGTGGAGTTCGTCCACGACGTGACCTGCTCGGTGGGCTCGGAGGCGCCGGCGTTTCGTGATGCTGGCGTGGCCTGGCTCGGCTCCGACCTGGACGCCGCCCGCCTGGTCATGGCCAGCCACAACCTCGGGCCGGACGTCTGGCTGGCCCGCGCGGACGCACTTGCGCCGGTGAGCAAGGGCGGGGCGGTGGTGGCCGACCCCGCGCGCCGGGCCGGCGGCAAGCGCATCACGGACCCCGCCAAGCTCCTGCCGCCGCTGCCGGACCTGCTGGCCGCGCACGCAGGCCGCGAGATGGCGGTCAAATGCGCGCCGGGCATCGACTACTCCGGGTGGGACGGGCTGGTTAGTGTCGTGTCCGTGGATGGGGGAGTCAAGGAGGCGTGCCTGTATACGCCGGGGTTGGCGGGCGGAGCTCGTCGAGAAGCAGTAGTGCTGCGGGACTCTGAGGAGCGCGTCACCGACGACGAGCCGGACGAGGTGGAAATCACCGCGCCGCGCAAATGGATCATCGAGCCGGACGGGGCGGTGGTGCGCGCCGGGCTGGTTCGGCAGTGGGCCGCGCGCCACGGCCTGAGCATGCTGGACGAGCACATCGCCTACACCACGGGAAATGCGATCCCGGAGGGTTACAGCGGCTTCGAGTTCATCGAGGCGGTGCCGCTGCGCGCGCTGAAGAAGACGCTTGCCGGCCACGGCGCGGGCAGCGCGGAGATCCTCGTGCGTGGGGTGGACGTGGACCCGGACCAGCTGCGCAAGAAGCTCAAGCTGCGCGGGGACAGGCAGATGGGCGTGGTGATCGCGCGCGTGGGCAACGACGCGGTGGCGCATGTGTGCGGCGCGCGCGTGCACGCCTAACCTTTGGGGCATGGTCTACCTCGATCACGCAGCCACCACTCCCATGCGCCAAAGCGCCATCGACGCGTGGGTGGAGCACGCTGGCGCCCTCAACGCCGGCAGCCAGCACGCCGCCGGGCGTAAGGCGAACGCGGTGCTCGCCGATGCCCGCGAACGCATCGCCGCGGTACTTGGCGCGGACCCGGTGGAGGTGGTGTTCACCGGCTCCGGCACCGAGGCGAACAACATCGGGGTGCGCGGGCTTTACGACGCCTCCGGCGGCGGCCGCGTCGTGTCCACCCCGATCGAGCACCCGGCCGTGCTCGAGGTAGTCAAGTCTCTGGGCCAGACTGAATGGATCCCGGTGGGGCGAGACGGCGTGGTTTCGGACCTTTCCGCGTTGGATACCCCAGCCGCGGTGGCGGCGGTGATGTGGGCGAACAACGAGACCGGCGCGATCCAGCCGGTGCACGAGGTTGTTGCTCGAGCCGAGGCCGCGGGCACCCCGGTGCACGTGGACGCGGTGCAGGCGGTCGGGCACATCCCGGTGGACTTCCACGAGCTCGGCGCGGCCACGCTTGCGTCTAGCGCGCACAAGTTCGGCGGCCCGCGCGGTATGGGCCTGCTTCTGGCGCGTCGTTCGCCGGCGCCGAAGCCGGTGATTCTGGGCGGCGGGCAGGAGCGCGGCATCCGCTCCGGCACGGTGGACGTGGCCTCGGCCGCGGCCACGGCGGCGGCGCTGGAGGAGGCTGTCGCCGAGATGGGGCAGGAGCAACAGCGGATCGCGGGCCTGCGCGATGCGGTGATTGCGGGGGTGAAAGAGGCGGTGCCGGAGGTGATCGTCGCAAAGCATGAGCCCTGCCTGCCGGGGCACGCGCACTTCATGTTCCCCGGGGCGAACGCGGACGCGCTGATCATGCTGCTGGATGCGCAGGGCATTCAGGTGTCGGCCGGCTCGGCGTGCGCCAGCGGTGTGCTGCGCATGAGCCACGTGCTGGAGGCGATGGGGTTTTCCGAGCGCGAAGCGATGGGCGCGCTGCGCGTAACGGTGGGGCGGACGAACACGCGCGAGGACGTGGAGAAGTTCCTCGCCGCGATCCCGGAGGTGGTGGAGCGGGCGAGAGCCGCCGGCGCGCTGTAACTTGCGTGTCGCGTGTGGTGCGTGTGACTTGAGTGGTTTAGTGTGTCGGTCATGCAGATTTCTCGCCGCATCCGTACCGCAGCCGCCGCCGTGACCGCGCTCGCCGTGGGCTTAAGCGTGGTCAACCCGGTGACCGGGCCCGCAGACGCCCAGTCCATCCCGGGTGTTGTCTCCGGCGTGGACGTGGCGGGCCACCAGCGCCCGGGCGGCGCAGCCATCGACTGGGGCTCCGTCCGCACCGCCGGCGGCCAGGACTTCGCCTACGTGAAGGCCTCCGAGGGCGACGGCTGGAAGAACGACTTCTACAACGAGGACGCCAAGGCCGCGGCCGATGCCGGGCTGAAGGTGGGCGCCTACCACTACGCGCGCCCGGCGGAGGACCCGGTGGCGCAGGCGCGCTACTTCGCCTCCGTGGTCAACGACGGCCCGGCCACCCAGCTGCCGCCCGTGCTGGACCTCGAGGTCGACGAAGGCCTGGGCCCGGTGCAGCTGGCGGGCTGGACGCAGGCGTTCCTCTCCGAGCTGGAGGCGCGCACAGGCAAGCGCCCGATGATCTACACCTACCGCTATTTTTGGTACGAGCGCATGAACGACACCCGCGCGTTCACCTCCTACCCGCTGTGGCTGGCGGCCTACCAGAACCGCCCGCCGGCCCCGGTCGGCGGCTGGGACAAGCTTTCCTTCTGGCAGCGCAGCGATTCCGGCCGAGTGGTGGGCATCAACACGCCGGTGGACATGAACATCTTCAACGGCAACGCCGCGCAGCTGGGCCAGTTCGCGGCCGGCGACCTGCGCGCAGGCGGCGGCGTGCTGGAGCAGTTCCAGGCGCCGGATTCCGGCGAGCTGAAGGTGCTCGAGCAGGACAGCACCAAGCTCGTGGTGGCCATCCTCGCGCTCGCCGCGGGCGGTCTGGGTGCGCAGCAGCTTATCGACGCCGCCCGCCTCGCCGGCTTCGACCCGACCGACGCGGACAACATCGCCAACCTCGTCCGCGCGTTGGCGGGCCAGGGCGAGCTGCCGATCGAGGACCTGCAGAAGATGATGGTCGGCGACTACCAGATCGGCGACCTGCTCATCCTGCTGGACAACGCCGCGAAGGAAGCGAACAAGGGCTAGATCGAGCGCTAGTCGTGCCGAGGTTGCGTCGCCAGGCGGCGGCACCACGCCTCGTCCTTGAACTGCGCCGGCACCCCGCCTTTGAGCAGGTTGCGGGTGAGCGCGTCGCTCGCCTCAAGCGGGGAGTTCGCGCCGATGAGCACGATGTTGCCGTAACGGCGGCCCTTCAGCATCGGCGGGTCCGCGATGGCCGCGACGTGCGGGAACACCTCCAGCATCCCCGCCAGCTCCTCCTTGGCCTCCTTGAGGTCCGAGTGCGAGCCGCAGTTTGCCACGTAGAAGCCGCCTTCGCTTAACGACGTCCACGCTGCCCGGTAAAACTCCACCGTCGTCAGATTGCGCGGGGTGGTGGCGGAGGTAAACACGTCGCGGATGATCACGTCGCGGGTCGCCGGCTTGAACGCGTCGGTGACCTCGCGGGCGTCGCCGACGCGGATTTTCACGGTGGGGGACCGGGGGACGTCGAAACGCTCGCGCGCAAGAACGGCGAGCTCCGAATCGATCTCCACGACCGTGCTTCGCGAGCCGGGCCACGCGGCGGCGAAGTAGCGGGCGAGGGTGCACGCGCCGCCGCCGAGGTGCGTCAGTCGCGACTTGGCCCGCTTTGTCTCCGGGTAGGCGGAATCGAGGAAGTCCGCCATCCAGCGCATGTACTCGAAATCCAGCCGGGTCGGCTCGCCGGGGACGACGTGGGAGCTGGGCACGCCGTTGACCAGCAGCACCATGGAGCCGTCGGGTTCGTGCAGGACTTCGGCGACGCCGGTGTCGATCTCGTAAAACTCGCTTTTTGCGACCATGGCAGGTGAGGGTACTAGAGGCGCGCGTCGGTCCCGCGCAGGTAGGCCACCGAGGCGGCCCAGCCGGCTGCCGCGAGCAGTCGCGTCGTACAGCGGTATGACGCCTAAGAATGAAGGTCTTGCGCTACCATCGCTACTACTGATCCAGAGGATCGACGTCTGCGGGATATTCGCGAAAGGAGGGCAAATGTCGACTCCGGTTCCCCGAATGCTTTCGAACGACGAGATCATCCAGGAATTGGCAAACATCGAAAAAGAGATGCAGCCCTACAACGTCGAAGTCCTACGTAGGCTGCGAGACGCAGGTGCCTTGAAGTTCGACGAAGAACGTCTGCTGGAACGTCACGAAGCCTTGTCGTGGATGCTTAACGGGTAAGTGCTTTGACCGACACAGCCTGGGTACAACACGCGACTACGTTCGTCGGGGAAATCCAGGATCTGCTCGAAAGCACACTAGTAGGGTCCACCACACTCGAAATTTTCGAGAATTCCAAAGAGAGCCTTCGATCGTGGTTCAAAATCTCGAAGGAACTCGTAATAGGCAAATCTGGAAGCAATCGATTACATCTTGCTGTCGAGTTCCGGTTGCGTCCAAGCAGTTCCGGGAGCGGTGTAGCCGTCGAGAAAAGCTCGATAAAGGTCGAATTTAAGGCGACACAACGCTTCGTACCAATTGTTCGCTTCGAGTTCGACCGCGAAGCCAGAAACAAACCCCCGAGCCATTTTCAGTTTCACGCGGAATCCGTACCGTTGGGGTTACTCCTAGCAAGAAGCGGCCGCTACGAGACTGCGGCGCAGCAGCAGAATATTCACTTTCCCCTCGGTGACCCGCAGTTCCGCGTCACGGTGGAGGATGTTGTGGAGTTAGTTGTTAGAGAATTCGATGCACAACCAATGCCGGGGTGGGAGGAACGCGTGGAGGAGGGGCGTAGACGATTCATTGAAATGCAAACTGAGGCAGTTATCCGGCGGGACCCCGCAAAGGCAGTTGAGGTATTACGCTCCGCCGGATGTTATGTGCAGCCTCCATCGGAGTGGACCGACGTTTCACCTCTCGCTGAGTAGGGACACGCAACAGACGCACGAGTCCCCCACGGCTGTCTAGGACTTCACCATTCGCGCGATTGCGGCGGACGCCTCTTCGATCTTGGCGTCGGCTTCCTGCCCGTCGCTGATCGCATCGGCAACACAGTGCTTCAAATGGTCGTCCAGCAAACCCAGTGCTACGCCCTTCAGCGCCGCGTTGACCGCACTGATCTGGGTGAGGATGTCAATGCAGTAGGCGTTTTCGTCGATCATGCGGTGGATACCGCGGGTTTGCCCCTCGATTCGTTTGAGCCGGGCGAGGTAGCGGTCTTTATCGCTGATGTAGCCGTGGTCGTTCATCATGGGCCTCCTGAGTGGTGTGGACGGTGTCGGGTCACTTGGACCGGTTAAGCATCCGGTCGGCGCTGCTCTGCGGGGTGAGGTCGAGGCGGCGGAGCAGCTGCGCATTGAGGGCGACGACGACGGTCGAGGCCGACATCAGAATTGCGCCGACGCTCATCGGCATCACGAACCCGATTGGGGCGAGGATACCGGCAGCCAGCGGAACGGACAGCAGGTTGTAGCCGGCCGCCCACCACAGGTTCTGCTTCATCTTCCGGTAGGTCGCACGGGAGAGCTCGATGACCGAGAGCACCGATCGCGGGTCGGAGCTTGCCAGGACGACGCCCGCCGAGCCGATGGCCACGTCTGTGCCGGCACCGATCGCGATGCCGACATCGGCCTGGGCCAGCGCGGGGGCGTCGTTGACGCCGTCGCCTACCATGGCGACCTTGTGGCCCTCGCCTTGCAGTTCCTTGACTTTCGCGGCCTTGTGCTCGGGACGCACACCCGCGAAGACCCGGTCAATGCCCAGATCCTTGGCTACGGTGTCCGCGACGGCCTGCGCGTCGCCGGTGATCATGACGACCTGGGCACCCGCAGAGTGCAGTGCGTCGACGGCGTCGCGGGACTCGGGGCGGATCTCGTCGGCAAGCCGGAGTGCTCCGATCACTTCGCCGTCGGCGAGGACGTGGAGAATGATCGCGCCCTCCTTTCGCCACTCGTCTGCGATGGGGAGCTCTTCGGCGGAATGCTTCTCAAGCAGGTAGGGGCCGCCGACCTCGATTACCTCACCGTCAACAGTTGCCTTCACGCCCACAGCTGGCGAGGAGGAGAAGTCGCTGGCACTCGGCACAGCCACGTCACGGGTCTTCGCCGCACCGGTGATGGCGCGAGCGAGTGGGTGCTCACTGTCCGCTTCGGCGGCCGCTGCCAGCGCGAGCACGTCTGCTTCCTCATATCCGCTGATGGTGTCGATCGCGGTGACGGTGGGTTCGCCTTTGGTGAGGGTGCCGGTCTTGTCGAACAACACGGCGTCGACGGTGCGCATGGATTCGAGAGCGAGCCGATCCTTGATCAGTACCCCGCCGCGGGCGGCGCGCTCAGTCGCAATCGAGACGACCAGCGGGATTGCGAGACCTAGGGCGTGAGGGCAGGCGATGACGAGCACCGTAATGGTGCGCACTACGGCGTCGTTTGGCATGCCGACGGCGGTCCAGACCACGGCGGTCAGAATGGCGGCGCCGAGGGTGAACCAGAACAACCACGCGGCGGCCTTGTCTGCGAGGCGCTGCGCCCGCGATGACGATTCTTGCGCATCGGTGACGAGCTTTTGAATGCCGGCCAACGCGGTGTCGCCACCCGTGGCTGTGACCTCGATGCGCAGACCCGAGTCTGTCGCGATGGTGCCAGCGACCACGTGCTCGCCTTCACCGCGCCGCACCGTTTTCGACTCACCGGTGACCATCGACTCGTCCATGCTGGCGCTGCCGTCGACGATTATGCCGTCGGCAGGCACGGACGCGCCGGGCCGCACGATCACGACATCGCCGACCTCAAGATCCGCCGGGGTGACCTTCACTACTTCGTCGCCGTCGATCTTCTCGGCCTCGTCGGGCAGAAGTGCGGCGAGCGAATCCAGGGCCGAGGTGGTCTGGGCGAGGGAGCGCATCTCGATCCAGTGCCCCAGCAGCATGATGACCACCAGCAGCGCCAGTTCCCACCAGAAATTCAGCTCGCGGTCCAGCAAGTTCAGGCTCGCACCCCAGGAGGAGACGAAAGCGACCGTGATCGCCAGGGCGATCAGCAGCATCATGCCGGGTTTTCGTGAGCGGATCTCGGAGACAGCACCCGTTAAGAACGGGCGACCTCCCCAGAAGTAAATGACCGTGCCCAGGAGCGGCGAGATCCAGCGGGTCCATTCCGCGTCAGGTAGCTGGTAGCCGATGAGGTGGGCGAAGGTTTCGCTAAATCCGACGACCGGGATCGCGAGAACCAGCATGATCCAGAAGAGCCTGCGGAACTGGGCTACGTGATCGCCATGGCCTGCGTGGCCCGCGTGGCCATGGCCTCCATGTTCTCCGTGGCCCGCGTGCTCTGTGTGGTTGTGGCCGGCATGGCCTCCGTGGTTGCTGTGTTCGTGATGGCTGGCGTGCCCACCGGGTTCGGTGCTGGAGTGGGCGTGTCTGTCGTTCATGGTTCTGTCCTCTCGTTGCAGTTCATCGTTGTGGTCGGTTCGGCCGTGCCGGGGGGCCCTAGCACGACGGCCGTCTTCCACCTTAATACCCCAGGGGGGTATATGTCGAGGGGGTGTTTCCACGCGACCAGCCGGACGTTTCACCTTTCGCCTTCACGGGACTACACTGCGCCGACATGCGAGTATTGGCGGCCATGAGCGGGGGAGTGGACTCCTCTGTCGCTGCTGCGCGCCTGGTGGAGGCGGGCCACGACGTTGTCGGCGTGCACCTTGCACTGAGCAAGGACGCGCAGCAGACGCGCGAGTCTGCCCGCGGCTGCTGTTCCCTGGAGGACTCCGCCGACGCGCGCCGCGTGTGCGACCACCTGGGTATCCCGTTTTACGTGTGGGACTTCTCTGACCGCTTTAAAGAAGAGGTCATCGACAACTTCGTGTGGTCCTACGAGCACGGCGAGACCCCCAACCCGTGCCTGCGCTGCAACGAGAAGATCAAGTTCGCGGCACTGCTCGACCGCGCGGTGACCTTGGGCTTCGACGCGATCGCCACCGGGCACTACGCAATTATCGACGACCAAGGAAACCTCCGCCGATCCACCGACCCGAAGAAAGACCAGTCCTACGTGCTCGGCGTGCTCACGCGCGACGAGCTGGACCGCTGCATCTTCCCTGTAGGGGATACTGAAAAGCCGCAGATCCGCGAGGAGGCGGCCCGCCACGGGTTCGCCACCGCGTCCAAGCCAGACTCCTACGACATTTGCTTCATCCCAGACGGCAATACGCAGGCGTTTTTGGGCCGTTCCATCGGCATGCGCCCCGGCATGATCAAGGACACCGAGGGCCGCGAGCTGAAGGAACACGACGGCGCGTTCCAGTACACGATCGGCCAGCGCAAGGGACTGAATATCCGTGTGCCTGCGGAAGACGGCAAGCCGCGCTACGTCACCGACGTGGACACCACCACCGGCACGGTCACCGTCGGCCCTCGCGAGGCGCTGAAGGTCCACGAGATCACCGCCGACCGCCTGAAGGTGCTGCACCCGGCGATGGAGGGCGAGTTCGAGGCCAACGTGCAAATCCGCGCCCACGGCGGGGTCGTGCCCTGCACTGCCCGCATCGACGGCGATCAGATGACGCTCGCCCTGCACGAGCCGCTCGAGGGTGTGGCCCGCGGCCAGGCAGCAGTGCTTTACCTGCCGGACCCGGACGGTTTGGGCGACATCGTGCTCGGCTCCGGCACCATCTGCGCCACTGCGTAACATCAGCGCCGTGACAACACTTCCTCCAACCGCGTTCGGCCTCGGGTCGCTTCCCGGCACCGACCTCACGCAGGCTGCGGACGTGGTGCTCTCCGAGTCGCCCCTGCCGCACGTCCCGCAGCTGCCGGACCGCGGCGTCGGCTCGGACCTGATCGGCCGCACCGCCGCGATGCTGGAAATCCCCGTGGCGCGCGGGCCCCGCGGCTGGCGCGTGGCGGCTCGGGCACGCAAGGATGCCGACCGCATGGAGCGCGACCTCGACCACCTCGAGGAGCTCTGGCACGGCAAAGCAGACACCGTGAAGGTGCAGCTGGCGGGCCCGTTCACGCTCGCCGCCGAGATTGAGATGGCCAACGGCCACCGCATGATCACCGACCCTGGCGCGCTTCGCGACCTCACGGACGCGCTGTTGGAGGTGTGCGTGGGGCACCGGAGGGACGTCGAGAAGCGATTTGGCAAAAGCGTGCTGCAGCTTGACGAGCCGCGCCTGCCCGAGGTCGTCGCTGGCACGCTGCAAGGCACCACCGACTTCGAGACCATCCGCGCGATCCCCGAGCCGGGGGAGACACTCGCGCGCTTCGGCGAGCACCTGCTGCATACGCCCAAGCTTGTCGACGTCCCGTGGCTGACCTGCGACCCGCGCCGCGCCGACAAAGACGCGCTGGCCCGGCTGTTGGACGCCGGCACACGCATCGCGATTCCGGTGATGGCCCCACGCGAGCTGTACAACCTCTTCGACGAGCTGCAGATCGACCCGGCCACCACGACCGTGGACGTCTACGCCGAGCCGGCCGCCACACTGGTGGACAGCGCGGCGAACTACCGGGCGGCTCGGGAGATGGCCGAGGCACTTACAGTGGAGGCATGAGCGCACCGCTGCACTGGGACAAGAAGAAGGCCGACCTCTCCACAGGGATCGTTTTCGGCGTGATGTTCTTCGTCGTCTTCGGCCTCATGATGGACGACATGATTTTCGGCATTGCCATCGGCATCGCGTTCTTCGCCGCGTTTGGGCTTTTGTCGGGCAAGCGCGAGGCCGATTTTGACGGGCAGACGCTGCGCCTGGTGGAGAAGAAAGAGACCACAGAGCTCGACGCCGCCAGCATCGCCGACGTGATCATCAGCGAGTCGGGCGCAATGGTGGTGAAGACGAAGTCGGGGGAGACGTACTCGGTCGAATCCGAGGGCGACAACCGGGGTCTGCACAACTTCGCCGAGAAGCTGCGCGCGGAGCTTGCGCTCAACTAGCCCAGAACTAGCCGAGCATGGGCCAGCCGGGCAGCACGTTCGAGGCGTCGCGGCCTTGGGACTCGAAATAGCGCTTCCGGTCCTCCTGCAGCGTGAAGTACTGCACCGCCTGGTACTCCATGAGCTCGCCGGCGTCCATCTGGGCAAGCTCCGGGTAGAGCTTGCGTACCTGCATCCACGCCACGCGCGCGGCGGCGAACGCGTCGGCGGTGGCCTCGTGCGCGTTGTCCAGCCGCACGCCGTAGTGCTCGCACATCGACGTCAGGTTGCGCGGGCCTTTGCGGTAGCGGTCCTTGGCACGGTCGATCAGCAGGGGGTCGAACACCGGGCCGGTGACCGTGAAGTCCCCGGTGAGCTGGCGCAGCACCGTCAGGTCGTAGGGGGCGTTGAACACCACCAGGGTCAGGCCGTCCTCCCAGCCCTGCTTGATCGCCTCCACGGTCTCGCGCACCACCTCGTCGTGGTCGCGTCCCTCCGCGCGGGCCTTCTCGGTGGTGATGCCGTGCACCTTCGCGGCCTCCTCGGGGATCTCCACCCCGGGGTCGGCGAGGGTTTCGTTGGCGTCGACCTCGGAGCCGTCGATACGCACGATCGCAGAGGTGACCACACGGGCCTCGCGCGGGTTGGCGGAGGTGGTCTCCAGGTCGAAGGAGAGCATGCGGGAGGCGTCGAAAGTGGCCATGGGCGACATTGTAATGAGCGCGCCGACACGGGCAGCGGGCAAGTCATTCGCCGAGCGTGCGCACGCTGATGAACTCCGACAGAGGCACTGGGTCGCGGTACCCGGGGTTTAATCCCACCCGCGTGCCCTTCGGAGGTCAGAAAGAATGGTTGCCGTCGTTTCAGATCGCGAGTACTCAGGCGGAAGACTTCGGCCCTCGAGCTTCATCGACGCCACTGCGGCCTCACGGGAAAATTCCGTCGGGGTCGAAGTAGCAGTTGTTCGTGCTGCGGTCATGAGCTGTCCTCCTTTCCTGTAACGCATTCTAGGTGCACCAGTGCACCGATGAATAGAAACTTGTCTGGCGCAGGCAGGTGGCTGATAGTCAATTCCATGACAGAACTCAGCGAATGGCAGAAGCAGATCCTTAGCGCAAAGCGCGTGGATCTCTCACACGATGTCCACGCCGGTATCCCGCGCTTCCCAGCTTTCAACCCGATGACTGAACGGACAGTCAACACGATTGAAGAGCATCGCTTCTTCGCCAAGGAGTACACCCTGGCCACCCCGTATGGCACGCACATCGACGCGCCGGGCCACTTCGCCGCCGGAAAGCGGCTTGTCGATGCGATTGGTGCAGACGAACTGATCCTACCGTTGTTCGTACTGCACCTGGAAGACTCGGTTGCGCAGAATCCTGACCACGGGGTGACCGTGGAAGACATCGAAGCCTTCGAAGCCGAGCACGGTGAAATCCCAGCCGGTAGCTTCGTTGCGTTCTCGAGCAATTGGCACAAACGCTGGGATGACCCGGACGCGTTTGTGAACCACGACGACAACGGCGTGCAGCACACCCCGGGCTGGACCCTGGACGCGCTGAAGTTCCTAGTGGAGGAGCGCAACGTTTCAGCTATCGGCCACGAGACGCTGGACACGGATCCCGGTGTGGTTGCTGCCGAAACCGGCTTTTTGTACGGCGAGCTCTACGTACTCGAGCAGAACATCTACCAGGTAGAGGTCATGGCAAACCTGGACCAAGTTCCGGCCACCGGTGCCGTCATCGTCGTTGGGCCGCCGAAGATCAAGGGTGCGCCGAGCATCACCTCACGCGTGTTCGCCCTCTTCAACAACTATGTACCCGTGTAAGACCTACACTGGCTTGCCGTGAGTGAAATTTCCGCTGATCTGCACCGTGAATGGGACGAGCTGGCCGCTGAGGTCCGCAAGCACCGGGACCTGTACTACAACGGCCAGCCGGTGATCACCGACGGCGAGTTCGACGAGCTGTTCCGCCGCCTTCAGAAGTTGGAGGAGGATCACCCGGAGCTGGCGGTGCCGGACTCGCCCACGAAGGAGGTCGGCGCACCCGCCACCGACACCGCGTTCGCGGACGTTACCCACCCCGAGCGCATGATGAGCCTAGACAACGTCTTCAACGAAGACGAGATGCGCGAGTGGCTTACCAAGGCCCCCGGCCCGTACTTGACGGAGCTGAAGATCGACGGGCTATCCATCGACCTCGTCTACGAAAACGGCGAGCTGACCCGCGCGGCCACCCGCGGCGACGGCACCACCGGCGAGGACATCACCGCCAACGCCCGTGTGATCGAGGACATCCCGCAGAAGCTCACTGGCGACGCCCCGGCGTTCCTCGAGGTCCGCGGCGAGGTGTTCATCCGCCCCGAGGACTTCCCGGAGCTCAACGAGTTGCGCCAGAAGGAAGGCGGCAAGCCGTTTGCCAACCCGCGCAACACCGCGGCTGGTGGGCTGAGGCAGAAGAACCCGGAGGACGTCAAGAAGCGAAAGCTCCGCATGATTTGCCACGGCATCGGCGCGCGCGAGGGCTTCGCCCCGGAAAGCCAACACGAGGCCTACGAGAAACTCGCCGAGTGGGGCCTGCCGGTCAGCGAGTACACGCGCCGGGCCGAGACCGCCGATGAGGTCATCGAGGCGGTCAACTACTGGGGCGAGCACCGCAACGACGCCATCCACGAGATGGACGGCCTGGTGGTCAAGGTGGATTCCGTGGCCGAGCAGCGCGCCCTGGGAGCGACCTCGCGCGCGCCGCGGTGGGCGATCGCGTACAAGTACCCGCCGCAGGAGGTGACCACGAAGCTGCTCGACATCGAGGTCTCCGTCGGCCGCACGGGCCGCGCGACCCCGTTCGCGGTGCTGGAGCCGGTGTTCGTCTCCGGCTCGACAGTGTCCATGGCCACGCTGCACAACCAGCACGAGGTCAAGCGCAAGGGTGTGATGATCGGCGACACGGTGGTGGTGCGCAAGGCCGGCGAGATCATCCCGGAGGTGCTCGGGCCTGTGGCGGATCTTCGCGACGGCACCGAGCGCGAGTTCGTCTACCCCGAAAACTGCCCTGCCTGCGGCACGAAGCTCGCGCCCGCGAAGGAGGGCGACGCGGACTGGCGCTGCCCGAACACCCGCTCGTGCCCGGCGCAGCTGGCCACGCGTTTGGAGTACATCGCCTCGCGCGGCGCGTTCGACATCGAAGCCCTCGGGGAGAAGGGCGCGGTCGACCTCATCGCCTCCGGCGTGCTCGAGGACGAGGCGAAACTGTTCGATCTCACCGAGGACGACCTGAAAAAGTCCAGCGTGTACACCCGCAAGGACGGCGAGGTCAACGCGTCGGGCAAAAAGCTGCTTGCCAATCTGGAGACCGCCAAGGGCGCTGACCTCTGGCGCGTCATCGTCGCGCTATCCATCCGCCACGTCGGCCCCACCGCGGCCCGCGCGCTCGCGTCGCGCTTCCACTCGGTGCAATCGCTTATCGACGCCCCCGTGGCCGACCTCGCCGACACCGACGGCGTGGGCGACGTGATCGCCGAGAGCTTCAAAGAATGGTTCACCGTGGACTGGCACCAAAACATCGTGGACACCTGGGCCGCCGCCGGCGTGACCATGGAGTCCGACGATCAGGACCGCGCCCCGCAGACGCTGGAGGGGCTGACCATCGTCGCCACCGGCACGCTGGAGGGCTTCACCCGCGATGAGGTGAAGGAGGCCATCCTGTCGCGCGGCGGCAAGGCGGCCGGCTCGGTGTCGAAGAAGACCGACTACGTGGTCGTGGGCGAAAACGCCGGTTCGAAGGCCGCGAAGGCTGAGGAGCTGGGCCGGCCGATCCTTACCGAGGCGCAGTTTGTGCAGCTGCTCGAGGGCGGCCCTGACGCGCTTGCGTAAGGCGCGCGGCGCTCAGGCCGATCAGTGCAGCCGCCCAGACGGCGAGGGCCCACCACAGCCAGATGGGGAACTGGCCATTCCAGTTCACGCCGAATGAGAGCATCCACACCACCGCTGCGGTGATGACCGCGTTGACGAGGGTGTAAATGAGGCCCTTGACGTTCCGCACGGCGCTGAAAGTCGCGGACGCAAGGAGCAGCAGAATCATGACGAGTGCGATCATCGGGTTTCCTCCATGAGATCGATGCCGAGCGCGTCCACCCAGGCTTCTGTGTCGCCCGCGACGAACGTGGCGCGGCTGTGGTCGGTGCGCTCGGGGTCCCAGACCAACATGGTCCGGAAGCCGCCGGTGCCGCCGTTGTGGAACGTGATCTCCTGTCCGTCTTCGTCGACGCTTGCCCAGCCGTAGTCGGGCACACCGTGCGAGGACACCCATTCCACGTACTTCGCCATGTCGGCAGCAGTGGAGCGGATCGCGCCGGCCGGGGCCCAGCCGTCCATGTCCCACGGGCTGGCGGGGTGCCCGTTGGCGGCCAGGCCTGTCGGTGCTTCGTCGACGGTGCCCGGTAGCGCCACGTAGGTCGACGTCATGCCGGCGGGCTCGAAGATTCGGGTACGCAGCAACTCGTCGTAGGGCACGCCGGCATGTGTGGCAAGCAGTTGGCCGAGCAGCGCGTGGCCGTAGTTCGAGTACTGTTCTTCGCCGCGGTTGTTCAGCTCGGCGGCACCGGCGGCCTCGAGGATGTCCTGCGGAGTGTCGCGCCGGTAGGGGTTGCCGCCGTCTCGGATGTTGGCCGCGAACATGTCCGCGAGGCTGAGACTTTCGGTGGCGGCGAGCCCGGAGGTGTGGTTGAGCAGCTCCTCGATGGTCACGTCGGCGACGGGGGCGGAGGGGACGTCGATAAGCTCCTGCACCTGAGTGTCCAAGCTGAGCTCGTCGGCGTCGATGAACTGGCGGACCAGCTCTGCGTTGAATGTCTTGGTGATCGAGCCGATTTCGAATTCGGTGTGCTCGTCGGCGCCGAGGCCGCCGAAGCGGGCCTCTCCGTCGTCATAGGTGAAGGCGGCGAGGTTGTGGTGGCCGTTTTCCGCGAGGTGTTCGAGGGCGGAGGAGATCTCGGTATCGCCGGTGTGCTCAGAGGCCACGGAAATATCGCGGGGGCCGGTGGAGAGCATCAACGCGGCGGCGAGGACGGCGGAGATTCCTCCGGTGGCAATGTTTGTAGCGCGCATCAGTGGTCCTCCCCTGCGATCACGATCGCCATGAGCGGGATGACGCGGGCCGGGGGAATCTCAAACACCCCGCTCTGCTTGCGCACCCAGCCGCCGGCCTGCAGCTCCTTCAGGTGGTGGTAGGCCGTGCCGGTGGAGGAGACCAGCTTAGATTCGACCAGCTCCGTGACACTCGCTGGTGTGGCTAAGAGGTGGCGCAGGATGGCGCCGCGGACGGGGTGCGCGAGCGCGGCGATGCGGTCCATCGCGTCGTCCCACGGTTGGTCTGCTATCCAGGCTGTGGGGCGGATCCACTCGTACGAGTAAGTGCCGGTCGGCAGCTCCACGTCGCCTTTGAAGGTGACTGTGCCGTGGTGCGTTTTGTCGTCGGAAGCGGGGAGAGTAGTGGGTTCCAGCGATGCCGTCTGTTCGAGCGCGGTAACGCGAGCTTCTAGGTCAGAGAGGCGTGTTTCAATCGGTTGCATAGTTTCCAGAATTACAGAATTCTAGAAAGTGTGCAACGGTGTGGGTTGCGGCTACCGCAGCATCGCGCCGGTGATACAGCCGAGGTCGCCAATCTCGCGCACCTCGGACGCGAGGAAATCCGGTCCGCCCACACGGCCGACCACCAGCACCATGTCGGTGCCGGGCAGGGGAGTGATGGTGAGCGAAGTGCCGAGCTGGAACCAGGACTCCGGGGCCCAGCCGTCGAAGTCCGGCTGGAGGATGCGCGCGGCCTCGATGGGCGGCATCTTTGGGTGCGACCCGTCGTCCTCCGGCGCGGCGGGGGAGGCGGCGGCGCGGGTGAGGCCCTCGTCTGAGGTGCGCAGCACCACGGCCCAGGAGGAGGTCACGGCGCTCGGTATGACGTCGACAAGCTCGCTAATCCGGTCCTCGACGCTTCCGGACTGCGCCGCGATTTGGGCGAGCATCTGGATCTGCCCGCGGCGGTCCACGCGTCCGGTGAACGGGCGGATGGAATCCACCTCCGCGCCGTCGACAGAAGAGACGGCGGTGATCAGGGTGTCCACCATCACACCGGTGGGCAGGGTGACCACGATGTCGTCGGTCACAGCGCCGTCGGTGGAGGTTTCCACAATGTCCACGGAGTTGATGTCGGCGTCGACCATGCCGAACGCCTCGGCGAGCTGACCAAGGCTGCCGGGGACGTCCGGAAGGGAAACGCGGATGAGGTACGACATGGCCTTATTTATAGCAATTCGGCACTCCGGCAGCGGGTGTACGGTCGAAATCGCAGCAGTCTACTAACTAAGGAGGAGCACGATGAGCCGCCCCGAAATCCCGCAGACCACACTCGCCGGCGCCGAACCTCGCGCGGTCGGGGACGCGTTACTTCGCGACGGCGCGAAGTTGGCTCGCGACGGCAAGGAGGTCGTCGTCACGGGCAACGCTCTCGCCCGCGAAGTGGCGGAGAACCCGGAACAGTTCTCGTCGGGGGTGTCGCGATTTTTGCAGTTGCCCAACGGTCTCGACGGCGAAAAGCACACCGAGATGCGCGCGTTGATCGACCGTTACCTCGCGGCGGAGGAGGTCGAGCAGCTCGATCCGGTGTTCCGCAAGATCGCGCGCCAGTTGGCTGAAGAAGCGCTGTCGAACGGCGAGGTCGACGCCGTCGGCGACTTGGGTGCCCAGTATGCGGTCCGCGCCATGACCGCCTGGCTCGGTTGGCCCAGCGAGCTCGACGACACCCTCATTGCGTGGGTGGCCGACAACAACGCGGCAACGCGGTCCGGCGAACTCAAGCGCACAGCGGCGGTCGCCGAGCGTTTCGACGACATCATTCGCTCCGTCGTGCAGCCCCTCCAGGACAGCCCCGACGATTCGGTCACCTCGCGTCTTGTCCACGACGACAGTCTCGGTCGGCGTCTGGAATTCGAGGAAGTGGTCTCCGTGCTACGCAACTGGACTGCGGGAGATTTGAGTTCGATGGCCTACTGCATCGGGGTTGTGCTGGACGCGCTGATCGAACGCCCTGAGCTCCAGGACCGCCTCGCAGGCGGCGTTTCGCAAAAGGAGTTCACTGCGATCGCCGACGAAATCCTTCGCGCTGACTCGCCGTTTGTGAGCAACCGGCGAGTGACCACGTGCCCGGTGTCGCTCGACGGGCACGATCTGCCCGAAGGCCAAAGGGTGCGCATCCACTGGACAGCGGCAAACCGCGACCCGGAAACGTTTGCAGACCCGGACGGCTTCGAACCGGAGACGAACGCCGACGAGAACCTGGTCTGGGGCGCCGGGCCGCACGCTTGCCCTGGCAAGACGTTGTCGATCGTTGAGCTTCAAGCATTCACCGAGGAACTCCTCGCAGTGGCGGAGCTATCCAGCGCCGGACAAGGCGAACGGGAGGTTCACCCTGTGGGCGGCTGGGCTTCGCTGCCAGTGCGCCTCACCGCTCGCGGGTGAGCGAATTGCGTTGACGTAAGATAAGGCGCGTCATACGCAACCCACGCGATGTGGAAGGGATTGGACTGTGGCTGAGATTTCACGCGACGAGGTGTCGCGCATCGCACGCCTGGCGCGAATCGCGCTGAAGGACGAGGAGCTGGACGACATTGCCCAGCAGCTGGACACGATCGTGGACGCGGTCTCGAAGGTGCAAAGCGTCGACACGGAGGGTGTCACGCCGATGAGCCACCCGCACTCCATCGACGCAGGTATGCGCGAGGACGTGGAGAAGAAGACGCTGACGCAGGCCGAGGCGCTGGACCAGGCCCCGGCCGTGGAAGACGATCGCTTCGTGGTTCCGCAGATTCTCGGAGAGGGAGACTAGAAGGAAATGACGCAGTACACGATTCCGGCCGAAGGTCTCGTCGCAAAGCCAGCGCACGAGCTCGCCGCAATGATCCAGTCCGGCGAAGTCACCTCCCGCGAGGTCACCCAAGCCTTCCTCGACCGCATCGCTGAGGTCGACGGCGATCTCGGTGCCTTCCTGCACGTCGGCGCCGAGGAGGCGCTCGCGGCTGCGGACAAGGTGGACGAGCAGGTGAAAAGCGGCGAGGAGCCGGCCTCCAAACTTGCAGGCGTGCCGCTTGCGCTGAAGGATCTGCTGGTCACCACCGACGCGCCGACCACCGCCGCGTCGAAGATGCTTGAGGGCTACATGAGCCCGTACGACGCCACCGTGGTGGCCAAGCTGCGCGCGGCCGGCATCCCGATTCTGGGCAAGACCAACCTGGACGAGTTCGCCATGGGGTCGTCCACGGAGAACTCGGCGTACAAGCAGACGAAGAACCCGCACGACCTGGAGCGCGTCCCTGGCGGCTCCGGCGGCGGCACCGCGGCGGCGCTCGCGTCCGGCGAGGCCCCGCTGGGCATCGGCACCGACACCGGCGGCTCGATCCGCCAGCCGGCATCGCTGACCGGCACCGTGGGCGTGAAGCCGACCTACGGCGGCGTGTCCCGCTACGGCGTCATCGCCTGCGCGTCCTCCCTGGACCAGGTGGGCCCGTGCGCGAACAACGTGCTGGACACCGCGCTGCTGCACGAGATCATCGGCGGCCACGACGAATTCGACGCCACCTCCGTGGACCGCGAGGTCCCGGCGCTCGCCGACGCCGCCCGCGAGGGCGCTTCCGGCGACCTGAAGGGCGTGAAGATCGGCCGCGTGAAGCAGTTCGAGCGCCCCGGCACGCAGGACGGCGTGAAGGACGCCATCGACAAGGCCTACGCGCAGCTTGAGGCGCAGGGCGCGGAGATCGTCGAGGTGGATTGCCCGAGCTTCGAAGACGTCATGGGCGCGTACTACCTGATTCAGACCTCCGAGGTCAGCTCCAACCTCGCCCGCTTCGACGGCATGCGCTACGGCCAGCGCGTCGGCGACGACGGCTCCCGCTCCGCCGAGGAAGTCATGGCCGCCACCCGCGGCGAGGGCTTCGGCGCGGAGGTCAAGCGCCGCATCATCCTGGGCACCTACGCGCTGTCTGTGGGCTACTACGACGCGTACTACCTGCAGGCGCAGCGTGTGCGCACCCTGGTGGCGCAGGACTTTGCCAAGGCATTCGAGCTTTGCGACGTCATCGCCGCCCCGTCAACGCCCACCACAGCGTTCAAGCTGGGCGACAAGGTGGACGACCCGCTGGCGATGTACAACTTCGACCTGTTCACCCTGCCGCTGAACCTGGCCGGCCTGCCCGGCATGTCGGTGCCGGCGGGCGAGGCGTCCGACACCAACCTGCCGGTGGGCCTGCAGCTGATCGCCCCGGCCTTCGAGGACGCGCGCTTGTACCGCGTGGGTGCCGCTTTTGAAGCCGGCCGTTAATCCCTGGAATACCCTCGCAGCCCTGGCTGCGGGGTATTTTCTTGTCCTGATCGATCAGGGCTTCATGCCCGTGATCACGCCGCTTTTGCCTTTCGACGTCAGCTCCGCCGTGTGGCTGACCAGCATCTACCTGCTGTGCACGGTGGCCCCGATGCCGGCGACGGGCAAACTTGGCGACGCCTTCGGGCAACGCCGCGTCTTCCTCATCGGCTTGGCCATCTACGTGGCCGCACTAGTGTTCGCGGGCGCGTCCTGGTCGTTCTGGGCCCTGGTGGTGGCCCGCGGCCTGCAGGGTGCGGGCGCCGCAGTGTTTTTGCCGCAGGCGTTCGGGCTGATCCCGCGCGTGTTCGCGGAGGACAAACAAGGCCGGGCGTTCGCCGCCTGGGGCGTGATCGGCTCCGTGGCGTCCCTGATCGGCCCCGTGGCCGGCGGGGCAGTGGCGGACGGCTTCGGCTGGCGCGCGGCGTTCTTCGCCCAAGCCGCGCTCGGTGCGATGGCGCTTGTCGCCGGGGTGGTTGCCCTGCCGCGTCTGCCACGAAGCGGCGAGCGGGTGACCCTGCTGCCGGTGCTGCTGTCGTTCGGCGGGCTGGGGTTGCTTGTGTATGGCATCCAGTTCGGTCAGTGGCCCTCGATCCTCTTCGGTGCGCTGCTGATCGGCGTGCTGGTGCTCTCGGCCCGCAACGGCACCGACGACGGGTTCCTGCCCGTGGAGCTCATGCTCAACCGCTCGTTTGCCCTCGGGGCCCTGGGCGTGGCGGCGATGGGCTTTACCGTGGCGTCGATGTTCATCCCGCTGATGTACTGGCTGCAAACCGTCGCCGGAGCCTCGCCGACGGCATCCGGCGCGATTACCGCACCGATGTCCGTGTTCGCGCTCGTGCTCACCCCGGTGGCCGGGTACCTGACGGACCGCCGCGACCCGGGCAAGCTGTGCGCGGCGGGCTTTAGCGTCTCCGCGGCGGGGCTGGCGCTCGCGATCGCTCTGATTCACACCGGGGCGGGCGTGTGGTGGTTTACCGCCGTGACCTCGCTGTTGGGCATTGGCGGGGCGTTCGTGTGGGCACCCAACGCGGCGGTGACCATGCGCGGCATCCCCGAGCACGAAACCGGCGCGGCTTCCGGGCTGTACAACACCGCCCGCCAGGTCGGCTCGGTGCTCGGCGTGGCGCTGGTGGGCATGGTGCTGGCTTCCGGCGCCATCGAATCCACCGCCGGTTGGGCGCTTGCGCTGCCGTGCGTTGCGATGCTGATCGGCGCGGTGTCGTCGCTTCGGCTTCGCGGGTAGCCTGGCAGGTATGCGACTTGCCACTTTGACCTCCGGCGGCGACTGCCCCGGCCTCAACGCCGTCATCCGCGGCATCGTCCGCACCGCCAACACGGAGTACGGCTCCACCGTCGTGGGGTACCGCGACGGCTGGGTGGGGCTGATGGAGGATCGCCGCGTCGACCTTTACGACGACGCCTACATGGACTCCCTCCTCCTGCGCGGCGGCACCGTGCTGGGCACCGGCCGCCTGCACCCGGACAAGTTCAAGGCCGGGCTGGACACCATCAAGGCCAACCTGGACGACGCCGGCGTGGACGCCCTGATCGCCATCGGCGGCGAGGGCACGCTCAAGGGCGCGAAGTGGCTTTCCGACAACGGCATCCCCGTCGTCGGCGTGCCCAAGACCATCGACAACGACGTCGCCGCGACCGACTACACCTTCGGCTTCGACACCGCGGTGTCCGTGGCCACCGACGCGATCGACCGGCTGCACACCACGGCCGAGTCCCACAACCGCATCCTCATCGTGGAGGTCATGGGCCGCCACGTCGGCTGGATCGCCCTGCACGCGGGCATGGCTGGCGGCGCGCACTACACCGTGATCCCGGAGGAGCCGTTCGACATCGCTGATATCTGCAAGGCGATGGAGCGCCGGTTTCAGATGGGAGAGAAGTACGGCATCATCGTCGTCGCCGAGGGCGCGACGCCTAAAGAAGGCACCATGGACGCAGGTCTCGGCGAGGAAGACGAGTTCGGCCACAAAACCTTCAACGGCATGGGCCAGATCATCGGCGACGAGGTGAAAAAGCGCTTGGGCTACGACGTGCGCACCACCGTGCTCGGCCACACCCAGCGAGGCGGCACGCCAACCGCCTACGACCGCGTGCTGGCCACCCGCTACGGCGTCCACGCCGCCCGCGCCGCCCACGAGGGCAACTTCGGCTCCTGCGTGGCGCTGCACGGCGAGGACATCGAACTCGTGGCGCTCGAGGACGCCGTAGCGCACCTCAAGACCGTGCCGGAGCGCCGCTACACCACCGCGAAGGCCATGTTCACGTAGATGCACGACCGTATCCCGGACCCCTGCCGCTTGCTCATTGTCGGCATCAACCCCGGCCGCCTCACCGAGGAGGTGGACGCGCCGTTCGCGTTCCCGGGTAACCGCTTCTGGCCGGCGCTCGAGGCCGCGGGCATCACGCCCTACCGCGTCCACGCCAACGAGGGGCTGTCCGACAAGGACGCGGCCATGCTCGCCGAGCTCGGCATCGGGTTCACCAATCTGGTGAACCGCATGACGCCGAAGGCGTCCGACCTGACCAAGGCGGAGTTGGTTGAGGGAGGCGAGGTCGTGCGGAGTGTCGTCGAGAAGCATCAGCCCACTGCCGTCATGTTCGCAGGCATCGGGGCGTACCGCGATGCCTATCGACGACCAAAGGCCACCCGCGGCCTCCAGCCCGAGACCCTCGCCGGCGTGCCGGTGTGGGTGGTGGGCAACCCCAGCGGGCTCAACGCGCATGAGACGGTGGCCACGCTCGCGGAGAGCTACCGCGAAGTCTGGGAGGCGACGGCTCGGGAACGGCGGTAGAGCCACACCAGCAGCACCCAGAGCAGGATTGTCACCGCAATCGAGCCGAAGAGACTCGCGACACCGGGAAGCTCTTTGGAGGCGTTGAACGCCCCGTGGATCGCGGCGGCGAGGAGGAACCAACCGATGAGCCGCGACACGCGCCAGCCGAGAGGCTGATCGGTGCGGCACAGGAATTGGCCGAGGCCCCACGCCGCCAGACCGGTGTACACGGCGTGCGAGAACGGGCCCGTGACAACCATTACGAGCATTGACGCGACACCGTCGTAGTACTCGGACTGCAGATCTAGCGCCGCCGCGATCGCGGAATTGTTCACGGTCTCGGCGACGGTGTATCCCGCGCCGATGGCCATGCCGACCACGGCTGCCTCGACGGGCCGGCGCACCGGCGCGAAAGCGGCGATGACAAGGAACGCAGCCAGTAGTTTGGCAGTCTCCTCCGGAATCGAGGAAAACAGGTACGTAACAGCGTCGGGCAGCTCCTGCGCCGCGGCGAGGTACGCGGAGTTGACGAAGGGCACTACGCCGCACAAGCCCGCCGCGGCAATCATGCCGACTGGCAGCCACCACGGATTCTCAGGCCGTCCTGGGTGGCGGTGCAAAAGGAGCCACGCCACCGCGACAGAAATGAGGACGAATGCCGCCGCTGCAGCGCCGAACGCGGGCGTCCACGGCACCTGGGTGAGCGCGTAGACGTAGCGCGCCACGCCCGCGAGGATGACCAGGCCAGCGATGCCTTGGAAAATACGGTTCTTCTGCACTACCGGGCCTCCTCTTCGACTAGACGCTCGACGATCTCTTGGCCGGCGGCGAGAGCCGTTGCCACGTACACCGTGAGGTCACCGCGTTCGACGGCGGCGACGGAAATGTCGTTGCGGTGCACCGCGTACACCCCGGGCGCTGGCTGATCGAGCTCGTCCGTGTCGATTCGCTCGCCGTCTGCTGCCAGCCAGTACATGCGCGTGACCGCGTTGGCGCGCTCGGCCTCGTCGGTCATGGTGTAGTCGGTGCGCAGCTGGATTTTCGTGCCGTCACAGTCCCACACCCACGTGCCGGTGCCGTCACCCGCACTGTCGGCGGCAGCAGTCTGGGTGCACTGCAGGGGTGCGCCGTTTGCGTCGCGCAGCGTGACGCCAGCCGCCGCGACCTCGGATGTTTCGGGCTCGCCTCCCTCCGCCGCTGCCTGGGCCACGAATGGTGCCGCCAAGATGAGCGCTCCGACGGCGACGATCCCTATGGTGCCGGTGCGGGTATTTCTGTCAGAAAAATCGGGATAATCCACCCTCGACAGCATAGGGAAACCCTCTCTCGGTTGCAGCGGGGGCCTATATGTGCCGGGATGCAGTAGCGTTTCCCGCATGACGCTGCTTGAACAGATGGCGCGCGCGTACGAGGCGTGGATGCCACATCATCTACGCGAGTGGTACACCGCAGACCAGCGGCGTGAGCTCGCGGTGGAGGGGATGCGCCCGCAGGCCGAGCACACTGCCGACGTGGACTTCGGCGCCGGCTTCCGCGACCACCTGAAACCTCTCGGCGGGCCGGACGTGCCCGACCCGCTGGCATGGGCGAACCGGCGCGTGGAGTTCGCGGACGGGCACTGGTGCGTCGCGGGGATCCGCTTTCTGGGGCTGGATCCCGACAAACCGTTCGTGCACGTCGTCGCGACATCCGTGCCACCGCAGCACGACCGCCTAGGCCCGTACGCCGAGCAGCTGCACCGCGAGTTCGCGGACTTCGGCCCGCTGGCCATCCGCTTCGAGCTGCCGAACCCGCCCGAGGACGCTGACATCGACCAGTGGATCATCGCCGGGCTCGTCTCCGGGCTGCGGCGGAAACCGCGTCGCCCGCAACACGAACGCGTGCGTCTTACCCCGGCAGACCCCGGGGAGACGGCAGGATACGCCGACGAGGTGCTCGGCAACGTCGCAAAGCAGTTGCCCGAGGTGCGCACCTGGACGGAGGCCGCAACTCTGGAGCAACTGCAACGCTGCGCGGACACGGGCGCGCTGCGCGAAATCGAGGTGGACGGGCGGCGAGCGGGCATCTTCGCCGCCGCCCGCGACGACGCAAACGGCATGCGCGGATTCCAGGTCTACGAGTTCCTCCTCGACGACAATGCTCGCGGACGCGGCCTCGCACCGGCGGCGATGCAGTTGCTTTGCGACGTCCTACCGGCCCAAACCGGCGACACATTGTGGGGGACGGTGCACGTGGGCAATGGGCCGTCGATAGGCAATGCGCTCGCTGTCGGCCGTGAGAAGACCGCCGCATTTGTGTGGGTGCGGCGGCGCGGCGAGCTGTAGCGCAGGCGCGCGGGGCGGGGCAGTAGACTGATGCGCATGACTGCGTACGACCTGATGGATTACGACGAAGTACTGGAAAAGTACGACCCCGTGATGGGCCTTGAGGTGCACGTCGAGCTCGCCACCGAGACGAAGATGTTCTCCACCTCCTCCGCCCACTTCGGCGCGGAGCCGAACACCAACATCGACCCGGTCTCGCTCGGGCTGCCGGGCGCGCTGCCGGTGGTCAACGCCAAGGGCGTGGAGTGGGCCATCAAGATCGGCCTGGCGCTGAACTGCAAGATCGCCGAGTCATCGCGGTTTGCGCGCAAGAACTACTTCTACCCGGACCAGCCGAAGAACTACCAGATCTCCCAGTACGACGAGCCAATCGCCTACGACGGCTACCTGGACGTCGTGCTCGAGGACGGCACCGAGTGGCGCGTGGAGATCGAGCGCGCGCACATGGAGGAAGACACCGGCAAGCTCACCCACCTGGGTTCCGCCTCCGGCCGCATCACCGGCGCAACCGCGTCGCTTGTGGACTGCAACCGCGCGGGCATCCCGCTGATCGAGATCGTGACTAAGCCGATCATCGGCGCCGGCGAGCGCGCACCTGAGGTGGCGAAGGCCTACGTGGGCGCGCTGCGCGAGCTGGTCAAAGCCCTCGGCGTCTCCGACGCCCGCATGGACCAGGGCAGCATGCGTTGCGACGCCAACGTGTCCCTGCGCCCGGTCGGCCAGGAAAAGTTCGGCACCCGCACCGAGACGAAGAACATCAACTCCCTGAAGTCCGTGGAGCAGGCCGTGCGCTTTGAGATGCAGCGCCAGGCCGCCGTGCTGCAAGACGGCGGGGAAGTGGTGCAGGAGACCCGCCACTACCAGGAAAAGGACGGCACCACCTCCAAGGGCCGCCCGAAGGAAGAGGCTTCCGACTACCGCTACTTCAACGACCCGGATCTGCCGCCGGTGATCGCGAAGCCGGAGTGGGTCGAGGAGATTCGCGCGACCCTGCCGGAGCTGCCGTGGGTGCGCCGCGCACGCATCCAGGAGGAGTGGCAGCTGCCGGAGAAGGAATTCCGCGACCTGGTCAACGCCGGTGCGCTCGACCTGATCGTGGACACCGTCGAGGCCGGCGCCACCCCAGATGAGGCCCGCGCCTGGTGGGTCTCTTACATCAACGGCAAGGCCAACGAGGCCGGCAAGGACCTCGACGCGCTCGGCGTCACCCCGGCCGACGTCGCCCGCGTGGTCGAGCTGGTCAAGGAAGGCAAGCTGACCACCAAGCTGGGCCGCCAGGCCATCGACGGCGTCATCGCCGGCGAGGGTGCTGTCGACGAGGTCGTCGCCGCGCGCGGCCTCGAGGTCGTGCGCGACGACGGCGCCATTGAGAAGGCTGTCGACGAGGCGCTGGCCGCCAACCCGGACATCGTGGAGAAGTACCGCGCCGGCAACAAGAAGGTCACCGGCGCCATCGTCGGCGCCGTGATGAAGGCGACCCAGGGCAAGGCCGATCCGGGGCAGGTCAACCAGCTCATCGCGAAGAAGCTCGCGGAGTAGCGTCTAACTTCACTAACCCGCCACGAAACCGGCTACCTAGAACCGGCTACCTGTGGATTTTCCGCCTGGTAGCCGGATGTAGGTAGCCGGTTTCGGCGTTGTTGGTCGGGGTTTCGGCGTTGTTGCCGTGGATTCCAGCAACGCAAAACCCCGGCCAACAGTGCGTTGGCCGGGGCGAAGCGGGACGTCGTAAAGCGAAAAGTGCTTACTTGTCCTCAGGCTTGACGGCGGGGAACTCGCCCGTCTTGTACATCTCCTCGTACGCCTCCCAGTGGATCTTCTCGCCCTGGGAATCCGGAGCGCCGGCGTAGGAGTCGGACTCGGGGTCCAGGGCCGGGACGGTCTTGATGTCGAAGTCGCTGGAGGAGTCGGCGTGCATGTCAGCCGCCACTTCCTCCTGCACGGACTGCCACAGCTCGCTGCCGCCGACGTTGGAGTCAGAGGTCAGCTCGTCGACCTCGTTGCGCTCCGCGCCGGTGAGATCCGAGCTCTCGGGGTCCAGCTGGCTGCCGGCGAGCTCGGCCAGGCGCTCGCGGCGGCCCGTCTCGTCCTGGATGTTCTTGCGGTCGCGGAACCAGGCAACGCCCATGACGATGCCGAGCACGAGGCCCAGGTAGCCCAGGACCGGGTAGACCCAGCCGACCAGGTCGGCGAAGCCGATGAAGGACAGCGCGAAGCCGACCAGCACGACGATGCCGTAGTAGACGCGGAACTTGCCCGGCTTGTCGTTGCTCAGGCGGCGGCCGAGGGCGTAGAAGAGGCCAACGGCGGTGTTGTAGATCATCAGGTAGATCACGATGGACACGAACACGCCCACGGCCGGGTGCATGGTGTCGAAGACCTTCAGCAGCGGCAGGTCGGCGTCCATGACGTTTTCCATGTTGCAGAACAGGATGAACACCAGGATCATCAGCAGCACCGCGAACATGATGCCGCCGAGCAGGCCGCCCTTGCCGGTCTTGGCCGGGTTCATGTGGGAGCCGGCGAAGACGAGCATCATGGAGGTGTCCATGATCATCACCAGCGTGGCGTAGTTCAGCGCGGTGATCAGCCAGTTGTCGAAGGTGCCGGATGCGTGCGGGTTGGTCTGGGCGATCTCGTTGATGTAGCCGAAGTCGTCCGGGATGTTCATCAGCGTGATCACGAATGCGCCGAGCAGGCAGATGATCAGCAGCGGCGTGATAAAGGAGATCACGCTGGTGAGACGGTCAACGTCGAGAAGCCCGGAGAGCAAAAGCAGCACGACCATGATGGCCGAGCCAACCCAGGTGGGGAAGCCGAACTGCTGCTCCAAGTTGGCGCCGGCGCCGGCGACCATGACAAAGCCGATGCAGAACAACGTGAACATGGTGGTGATGTCCATGTACTTGGCCAGCCATGGTCTGGACACGCTGCGGAAGACCACACTGTGGTTGTCTGCCAGGTAGTAGGAGCCGAGCTGGTAGACCCAGCCGCTGAACACAGCGATGGCGGTGCCGGCCACCGCGGCGCCGAGGATGCCCCAGTAACCGAATGACAGGAAGTACTGGATCACCTCCTGGCCGGATGCGAAGCCCGCGCCGACCGTGAGGCCCACAAGCGCAAGGGCGATTTTAAAGGTTTTACCCATAATTTTCCTCAAAGAAATCTAGAAAAAGAGCGGAGCCGAGGGTAACACCATTACAAGGCCATTGCTAGCCGACGCCCACAGGTTCTCCCCGCCAACAGCGCAGCGCACAGGCTCGGATTTGCTGTTTCAACGGCGCGTTACCAAGGATCAGGCAGCGCTTTCGCATACATTTGTTGGCATGGCTAACAACCCACGTGACCTCACGCCTAATGAGCAAAACGATCTGACGAACCTGGATTCTCCTGAGGTGCCGGAGTACACCGGCGACGCGAGGAGCGCCTCGGACGGCCTGTACACCCGCACGGGCAAGGCCGCGCCGACGGAGATTTTCCCGCGCGGCGAACAGGCGGACGGGCCGCTGATCCCGCAGTCTCCGGAGACCACCTCGTTTGCGGGCACCTCTGAAACGGTGGCTGTGAACCGCGAGCCGGCGTACACCGCTGCGACGCCTACGTACGCAACCGACACCACGGAGCCGGTCTACGCAGAGACGGCCGAGCCGGTCGTGGTGGAGGACGAGACCCGCCGCGGCACCACGGACTTCGGCCTGTTTTTGATGCGCCTGTTCCTCGGCGCGTTTTTGATCATCGACTCTGTGGGCACCTTCTTCCGACTCGGCGGCAACGAGGGCATCTCCGGGCTAGAGAGCGCCTTCGCGGATTACCCGTACGGCTCCGGCCTTGCCGTTGTCGTGCCCACCCTGGAGCTGGCCGCCGGCGTGTTCCTGGTGCTGGGTCTGCTCACCCCGGTTGCGGCGCTGGTCGCCATCGCCGTGACCGGCTTCTTGGCGCTGCACGCGTTTACTGAACAGCCGGACGGTTTCAACGTCTTCGCCTGGACCCCGGAGACCTGGGTGCCGGTCATGCTGCTGGCTGCGTCCCTGGTGGTGCAGTTCACCGGTCCGGGCCGCTACGGCGTCGACGCGTCGCGCGGCTGGGCCAAGCGCCCGCTGGTTTCCAGCTGGATCTGCGCGCTGCTCGGCCTGGCGGCAGCCGGGCTGATGTGGTGGTTCGGCACCGGCATCAACCCGGTCGCCTAGTTAGTCCACCTGGCGCACGGCACCTTTGTCGGCGCTGGTGGCCATCTTCGCGTACGCACGCAAAGCCTTCGACACCTCACGGACGCGGTTCGGCGTCCAGGGGTTGTCGGAGGCTTCCATCGCTTCGCGGCGCTTTTGCAGCTCCGCCTCGTCCACGTCGAGCTTCAGCTCGCGGTTGGACACGGAGATGGAGATTGTGTCGCCGTCTTCGATCAGGCCGATCAGGCCGCCGGCCGCAGCCTCGGGGGAGATGTGGCCGATCGAAAGCCCGGAAGTGCCGCCGGAGAAGCGCCCGTCCGTGATCAGGGCGCACTTCTTGCCCAGGCCTGCGCCCTTGAGGAAGGACGTCGGGTGCAGCATCTCCTGCATGCCCGGCCCGCCGGCGGGGCCCTCGTAGCGGATCACCACGACCTCGCCCTCGAGCACCTCGCGGTTGAGGATCATGGAAACGGCCTGCTCCTGCGAGTCCACCACGTGCGCAGGGCCGGTGAACTCCCACAGTCCTTCTTCCACGCCGGCGGTCTTCAAAATCGCGCCGTCGGGCGCGAGGTTGCCGCGCAGCACCACCAGGCCGCCGTCGGAGGTGAAGGGGTGCTCGACGTCGTGGATGACGCCGTTTGCCGCGTCGGTGTCCAGCTCGGCCCACCGCGCGCTCTGGGAGAACGCCTTCGTGGTGCGCTCGCCGCCGGGAGCGGCGTGGTACAGCTCCAGCGCCTCGTCGGTGGCGGACCCGCCGCGGATGTCCCAGTCGGAGAGCCATTCGCTTAACGACGGATACGCGATCGAGTGCACATCCGCATGCAGCAGGCCTGCGCGGTTGAGCTCGCCCAGAATCGCCGGGATGCCGCCAGCGCGGTGGACATCTTCGACGTGGGCTTCGCCGTTCGGCGCCACCTTAGACAGGCACGGGATCTGGTGGGACAGATCGTCGATGTCGTGCAGGTCGAAGTCGATCTCGCCCTCTTGGGCCGCGGCGAGGATGTGCAGGATGGTGTTGGTGGAGCCGCCCATGGCCATGTCCAGCGACATGGCGTTGCGGAAGGCGTGCTCGGTGGCGACGTTGCGCGGCAGGACGGATTCGTCGCCCTGGCCGTAGTAGCGCTCGCACAGCTCCATGACGGTGCGGCCGGCCTTTTCAAACAGCTCCCGGCGCGCGGTGTGGGTGGCAAGGGTGGTGCCGTTGCCCGGCAGGGAGAGGCCGAGCGCCTCGGTGAGGCAGTTCATGGAGTTGGCGGTGAACATGCCGGAGCAGGAGCCGCAGGTGGGGCAGGCGTTGTTGGCGATGGCGTCGAGCTCGTCGTCGGACACGCCGTCGTTGGCGGACAGCGCGATCGCGTCGATGAGGTCGGACTTCGGCTTGGTCACCCCGCCGACGGAGAACGCCTTGCCGGCCTCCATCGGGCCGCCGGAGACGAACACGGACGGGATGTTCAGGCGCATCGCGGCGTTGAGCATGCCCGGGGTGATTTTGTCGCAGTTGGAGATGCACACCATGGCGTCCACGGTGTGGGCGTTGACCATGTACTCCACCGAGTCGGTGATGATTTCGCGCGACGGCAGGGAGTAGAGCATGCCGGAGTGCCCCATGGCGATGCCGTCGTCGACGGCGATGGTGTTGAACTCCTTGGGCACGCCGCCGGCGGCGCGCACGGCGTTCGCGACGATGTCGCCGACCTCTTTCAGGTGCACATGCCCCGGAACGAATTGGGTGTAGGAGTTCACAATGGCCACGATCGGCTTGCCAAACTCGTTTTCGCCGGTGCCGGTGGCGCGCCACAGTGCGCGGGCGCCTGCGGCCTGGCGGCCGACGGTGGTGACGCGTGAGCGAAGTGGAATCACGGTATTTACTCCTTATTCTCCGGGGCGGGCTTGGGGGCGACGGGCGCGGACGGGCGCGGGCCCGGCAAGTCCGGGTGCTCGGCAACGTAGGCGTCGTACTCCTCGCGGGTAAGCAGCACCTTGTGGCCGCCCTTGTCGATGATTTCGTACTTGCCGTCCGCGGCCTCCTGGGCTGCGGTGATCACGTCGGTGATGCGGCCGTTGGAGGCCTCGGCCAGGTCGGGCAGGGAATTGAAGGTCACGCCGGGCAGCGGGTGCTCCGCGCCGTCGACAGTTACCGCGTTGACGGCGGAGCCCTTGAAGGCGAGGCCCTTCAGATCGCGCCACGGCAGGGTGACGTTCTTGCGCACGAGGTACTTGGCGGTGATGCCGCGCTCGTCCACGGTGGTGGAGGAGGCGAGTACCCAGGCCAGCCAGACGGCGGGGAAGATCAGCAGCCAGGCCAGGTACTTCGGCGCCCAGAGGATGCCCATCAGGGCGATGCCGGTGGCGAGCACGATGGCGAGGATGTGCTCGCGCGTGGGCTTGAATACGTGCTGGGTGTGCTCCGGCGTGTCAGTCATAGTTGGGGATGGTAGTCACCTTTGGTACGTCGATAGGCAATAGCCCGCAATTTAAATACTTGAATAAAAACCCACGAGTTGTTGTCTGGGACACTACAGTTCTGAATCGTGATCAACGAGCGACTTGTAATTATTCTCTCCCGACGGCGCTTGCCGTAGCGGGTGCGTTTTACACGCCGCTCACACACACCAAGCGCCCTCGAGAGCACATCGCTCGCCGGGGGCTTTTGTTGTATGAGATCGCGATAACAAGCAGAGTCGAGCTAACAAGGAGCCTTCACGTGGCAGCTGCAGAGAAAAGAAAGCCCGAACGCATGACGGGTGCGGACGCAGTCGTGCGCAGCCTCGAGGAACTGGGCACCGAGATCGTATTCGGTCTGCCCGGTGGTGCAGTGCTCCCGCTTTACGACGCGCTGTTTCGCGCCGAGAAACTGCGCCACGTGCTGGTGCGCCACGAACAGGGCGCAGGACATGCCGCGGAAGGCTACGCGGTGGCCTCCGGCAACGTGGGCGTGTGCATCGCCACCTCCGGCCCGGGCGCGACCAACCTGGTCACCCCGATCGCGGACGCCTACCTGGATTCGGTGCCGATGGTGGCTATCACCGGGCAGGTCGGCTCGCCGCTTTTGGGCACCGACGCGTTCCAGGAAGCGGACATCCGCGGCATCACCATGCCGATAACCAAGCACAACCTGATGGTGACCAAGGCGGAGGAAATCCCCAGCGCGATCGCCGCGGCCTTCCATATCGCGTCGACCGGCCGCCCCGGCCCGGTGCTGGTGGACATCCCGAAGGACGTGCAGAACGCGGAGATCGAGTTTGCCTGGCCGCCGAAGGTGGACCTGCCGGGGTACAAGCCGAACACGAAGCCGCACAACCGCCAGATCGCGCAGGCGGCGAAGATGATCTCGAAGGCGAAGCGCCCGGTGCTCTACATCGGCGGCGGTGTGGTCAAGGCCAACGCGCACAAGCAGCTGGCGAAGTTCGTGGAGGCTACGGGCATCCCGGTGGTGACCACCCTGATGGCGCTCGGCGCGTTCCCTCAGGACCACCCGCTCTACCTGGGCATGCCCGGCATGCACGGCACCGTCCCGGCCGTGGGCGCGTTCCAGGAGTCCGACCTGCTCATCGCAATCGGCGCGCGTTTCGACGACCGCGTCACCGGCGACACCGACACCTTCGCGCCGCACGCGAAGGTCATCCACGCCGACATCGACCCGGCAGAGGTGGGCAAGATCCGCCCGGTTGATGTGCCGATCGTCGGCGACGCCAAGCGGGTGCTGTCCGAGCTCACCGACTACTTCGACGACAAAGGCAAGGTCAAGGCGCCCAGCATCGAGCCGTGGATCGACCGCCTGGCTGACTTGAAGAAGCGCTTCCCGCGCGGCTACGAGGAGCACACCGACGGCACCCTTGCACCCCAGTTCGTCCTGGAGACCCTGTCGAAGACCGCGGGCCCGGACGCGATCTACGTCTCCGGCGTGGGCCAGCACCAGATGTGGGCCGCCCAGTTCATCGACTACGACAAGCCGCGGCACTGGATCAACTCCGGCGGCGCTGGCACCATGGGCTTTTCCATCCCGGCGGCGCTGGGCGCGAAGGCCGCGATGCCGGACAAAGAGGTGTGGGCCATTGACGGCGACGGCTGCTTCCAAATGACCAACCAGGAGCTCACCACCGCCGCCCTCGAGGGGTTCCCGATCAAGGTGGCGTTGATCAACAACGGCAACCTGGGCATGGTGCGCCAGTGGCAGACCCTGTTCTACGACGGGCACTATTCGCACACCAAGCTCGGCGGCGAGGTCTACGTCCCGGACTTTGTGAAGTTGTCCGAGGCGCTCGGCGCGGTGTCGTTCCGCGTCACCTCCGCCGACGAGGTGGAGAAGGCTATCCAGCGCGCCCGCGAGATCAACGACCGCCCGGTGGTGGTCGAGTTCGTCGTCGGCGAGGACGCGCAGGTGTGGCCGATGATCGCGGCCGGCACCTCCAACTCCGACATCGAGTACGCGCGCGGCATGCGCCCGTTCTTCGGCGAGGAGGAGTCTGCGGCGGAGACGCCGGAGGCCATCAACGACACCATCGAAGCGCTCGAGCAGGAGGGAAACTAACCATGGCACAGCCCGAACAGATCACCCGCCACACGCTGTCGGTGCTCGTCGACGACGTCGACGGCATCATCACCCGCGTCACCGCGCTGTTTACCCGCCGCGGCTACAACCTGGTCTCCCTCGTCTCCGCGAAGACGGCGAAGGAGGGCATCAACCGCCTCACCGTCGTCGTGGACGCGACGCCCCACTCCGTGGAGCAGATCACTAAGCAGCTGTACAAGCTCATCCAGGTGCACAAGGTGCTCGAGCTTGACGACGCCACGTCTGTCGGCCGCCAGCTGCTTCTGGTGAAGGTCAACGCGGACAACCTGACCCGCCCGCAGGTGGTGGACGCCGCCAACCTATTCCGCGCCCGCGTGATCGACGTGGCGGTGGACTCCGTGATCATCGAGGCCACGGGCAATTCCGCCAAGCTCAAAGCGTTTCTTGAGGTGATGGACTCCTTCGGCATCCGCGAATTGGCGCGCTCCGGCTCGGTGGCGCTCTCGCGCGGCGCAAAAACGATGGCAAAGTCCGAGTAAATCTTAAAAACCCGGGACGGTTGTGTCATAATGTGAAATGAACGTCTCACAGAATGAAGGAAGTGACGTACACATGGCAATCGACGTGCTCTACGACAACGACGCAGACCTGTCCCTGATCCAGGCGAAGAAGGTCGCCATCATCGGCTACGGCTCCCAGGGCCACGCGCACGCGCAGAACCTGCGCGAGTCCGGTGTCGAGGTGGTCGTCGGCCTGCGCGAAGGCTCCAAGTCCGCCGACAAGGCGCGCGAAGCCGGCTTCGAGGTCAAGACCAACGCGGAGGCCGCCGAGTGGGCCGACGTGATCATGCTGCTGGCCCCGGACACCTCCCAGGCCAAGATCTTCACCGAAGACATCGAGCCGAATCTCAAGGCTGGCGATGCGCTGTTCTTCGGCCACGGCCTGAACATCCACTTCGAACTGATCAAGCCGGCGGACAACATCACCGTCGCCATGGTCGCGCCGAAGGGCCCGGGCCACCTGGTCCGCCGCACGTTCGTCGACGGCAAGGGCGTGCCGGCGCTGATCGCTGTGGAGCAGGACCCGCAGGGCAACGGCAAGGAGCTCGCGCTGTCATACGCCGCGGCAATCGGCGGCGCCCGCGCGGGCGTCATCCCGACCACCTTCGAAGCGGAGACCGTTACCGACCTGTTCGGCGAGCAGGCCGTGCTCTGCGGCGGCCTGGAGAGCCTGATTATGTCGGGCTTCGAGGTGCTCACCGAGGCCGGCTACGAGCCCGAGATGGCCTACTTCGAGTGCCTGCACGAGATGAAGCTGATCGTGGATCTGATCTACGAAGGCGGCCTGGCCAACATGAACTACTCCATCTCCGACACTGCGGAGTTTGGCGGCTACCTGTCTGGCCCGCGCATCATCGACGAAGGTGCGAAGGACCGCATGCGCGAGGTGCTCAAGGACATTCAGTCCGGCAGCTTCACCAAGCGCCTCGTCGCCAACGTCGAAGGCGGTAACAAGGAGCTCGAGGGGCTGCGCGACAAGCTGTCCCAGCACCCAATTGAGAAGACAGGTGAAGAGCTGCGTGACATGATGAGCTGGGTGAAGAACCCGCTCACCGATACCGCCCGCTAAACCAGCAGCGCAAACGCGGCGGAGGCCTTAGGTCTCCGCCGCGTTTTTCGTGCGCGGTCCCGCAGCAGTCCCGCATGAGAAAACCCCGCACTCCCGATTGCGGGAGACGCGGGGTGAGTTGTGCGAACGACTAGTTGGTCGCTGCAGCACCCTCCGGAGCGCCCTCCGGTGCCAGGGTCTCGGTGATCTCGTCGACGATGTTGGTCTCGGTGACCGTCTCGTCTGCGGCATCGGCAGCGCCAGTTGCGGCGGACTCCTCAGCGCCGTCAAGGGTGGTGGTCTCGGAGATGACCTCGGTTGCGGCGGTGGTGGTGGAGGTGACGGTCTCACCCTCGCCGTTGTCGCCGGAGAACAGGGACCACAGCAGCCACAGCAGCAGCAGGGCGACCAGCGCGCCGAGCAGCCACTTCCACCAGCCGCTGCCGGTGTTGCCCTCTTCGGTCACCGCGGTGGAACCGGAGGTGGAACGAGCCGGGGTGGTAGCGGTGCGCTCGGTGGTGGTGCGCTCAACGCGGACGTCCTTCTCCGGCTCGACGTTGGTGCGGTCCACATTGACGCGCTCGACGTTGGAGCGGTCGACGTTAGCGTCCTTAACTTCCTTGACGCCGTCGACATCGCCGCGGCCGCGAAGGTCGTTCAGCTTGTCCTGGCCGAACTCCTTAGCGCCGTGGAGCTTGTCCTGGGCGTCGTGGATCTTGTCCTCGCCGAAGTCCTTAGCGTTCTTGGCAAAGTCCTTCGGGTTACGCTTCGGGTCGATAGGGTTGTTCATTGTAAATTCCTTTCGTGCTAACACAAGTGCTGGCATAACGTCTCCGTTGGACGCAGGGCTACGCCAGCATCCACGGTGAACGATCGCCCACTGTAACAAAGCTTTCGCAAGCGGCGTGATGGGATGTGTGCTACACGTCTCAAAGTCTGCGGCGTTTCCCCTGCGCTGGCGGGGTAGTGGTGGCGTCAAGGAACGGTTTTCATTTAGTTGTCATTAAGGGAAACGGCGTATACCGTAGGTCGTCGATAGGCAATGCGAAGGGAACCGACGATGCACGATCACGCACACCACGACCACGGCCCCGCCCACGGCACACCGCTGCGGGCGCTGGCCGCCGCGCTCGCGATCACCGGCACGGTGTTTGTCGCGGAGGTTGTCGGCGGGTTGCTCTCTGGATCGATGGCGTTGCTCGCGGACGCGATGCACATGCTTTCCGACGCCGCGGGGTTGATCATCTCCCTCATCGCCATCATCGTCGGCCAAAAGGCAGCATCCGCGACCGCCACCTATGGCAACCGGCGTGTGGAAGTGCTCGCCGCCCTGATTAACGCGGTGGCGGTGTTGAGCATCTCCGTCTGGATCGTGGTGGAGGCGGTGCGCAGACTGCGCGACCCGCAGCCGGTGGAGACGGCGCCGATGATGGTGATCGCAGTGATCGGTCTGCTTGCCAATGCGGCCTCGGCGTGGGTGCTCTCGCGCCACCGGGAGGGCTCCATTAACGTGCAGGGCGCGTACCTGCACGTGCTGGTGGACATGTTCGGCTCGGTCGCGGTGCTCGCGGCAGGCGCGGTGATCTCGCTGACCGGGTTTACCGGAGCGGATGTGGTCGCCTCTCTGGTCATCGCGGCGCTCGTGCTGCCGCGGGCGTGGCAGCTGATGGTGCGTTCCGCCCGCGTGATGCTGGAACACGTGCCGGCAGGCTTCGACGCAGACGAGGTGGAGCACGCGTTGAGGCAGGTCGAAGGGGCGATGGACACGCACGACCTGCACCTGTGGTCGCTGGACGGGGTGAGCGTGCTGGCCACAGTGCACGTGGTGGCGGCCCCCGGGGTGGACCGGGACCAGCTGCTGGACCGGGTGCAGGTCACCCTGGCGCAGCTCGGGGTAGAGCATGCGACGGTGCAGATTGAGCTGCCCGAGCACATCGGTCACGAGAAGGTGTGCTGAAACTGCACTACGCTTTGGTGCCATGGGTTTCACCACGCCGAGCTACTCACTCAAGGACTTGTTTTCCCGCGCGGGGCGGGGAGAGCTGCAGCTGCCCGATTTCCAGCGCGAGTATCTGTGGGACGTCGACAGAGTCCGCACGCTGGTGACGTCGGTGCTGCGCGGCTACCCGGTGGGCTCTTTCCTTGCCCTTGACACGCGCAACACGGAACAGCGCTTCAAGCCGCGCCCGCTCGAAGGTGTGGAGGTGCACGGCGTGGCTCCCGGGCTTCTGCTTCTGGACGGCCAGCAGCGCCTGACCTCGCTCTACCAGGCATTTAAAAAAGACGGCGAGGTCCGCACCGTGGATTACCTGGGCCGGCCGATCCGCCGCCGCTTCATGGTGGACGTGCGCGCCG
This sequence comes from Corynebacterium sp. ACRPZ, assembly GCF_022346205.1. Lineage (NCBI taxonomy): Bacteria > Bacillati > Actinomycetota > Actinomycetes > Mycobacteriales > Corynebacteriaceae > Corynebacterium > Corynebacterium sp. ACRPZ. Next base: position 46,195 of record NZ_JAKRMR010000006.1, on the reverse strand, counting down.
CGGCGTCCGCGGACCCGATGCCGGTGGAGGCCCTGTTCGCAGTGGACGAGCAGGGGCAGGTGCGCTCCCACTTTGGCCCGGGCGTCGACGGCGACCTGAATTCGCGCGAGGCCTATATAAATAACGGAGTCATCCCGGTGAGCATGCTGCTGTGGCCGGAGGGCAACGACTTGCTCGTGGACATGGCCGCGAACACCGAGGACGAGCAGCTGCGAGGCGCGGTTAAACGCTTTGTCAACCAGGTCATGCGGGGGCTCTCGGCTTACGACGTGCCGGTGATCCGCGTGGACCGCGAAACCACGCAGGCGGGCGTCGGCCAGATCTTCGCGTTCGCCAATTCCGCCGGCGTGCAGATGGACGTCTTCGAGCTGCTCACCGCGGTCTTCGCTTCCGAGGATCCGTCGTTCGTGCTGGCGGAGCGCTGGCGTGACACGGAGCGCAAGCTGCGCGAACACCCTGTGCTGGACAGCGTGGGCCGCGTGGAGTTCCTGCGCGCGCTGTCGCTGCTGCTGACCAGCAGGAGGGGACAGGCGCGTGGCCACCGCGGCGATATTCTGGACATTTCGCTGGAGCAGTACCGGGCCCACGCAGGCGAGATGCTGGACGGCTTCCTTGCCGCCGCGGCGTTTTTGGAGGAGCGCCGTGTGGTTGCGGCTGATCAGGTGCCCTACCCGGCGCAGCTGATTCCGCTCGCGGTGATCCTGGCGCGTCTGGCGGACGAGCCTGGCGCACTGGAGCACAAGGAGGCGGCTGACAGGCTCAACCGATGGTTCTGGTGCGGCGTGTTCGGCGAGCTGTACGGCTCTCATGCGCCCACCATCCGCATTGGCCTGGACGTGACAGAGGTGTCCCCGTGGGTGCGCGGCGACACCGACGAGCTGCCCCGCACAGTGGCGGACGCGCGGTTTGTCGAGTCCCGCCTGCGCAGCGCCGGACTGGACAGCGGCGTCTACCGCGGCCTGTACTCGCTGCTCATGGCGCGCGGCGCACGCGATTGGCGCACCGCCGAGCCCTTCACCGCAGAAACGGTGGGGCAGCTGCAGCCCCGCTTCCGGCAGGTGTTCCCGACTGAATACTTGGCGGTCACCGGTGCGCTGGATAATGACCCGGAGCTGGCCGAATCGGTGCTCAACCGCACCCCGATGGGGCGGCGCACCGACGTGGTTATCGAGCGCAACGAGCCGAAGCGCTACCTGCCCCGCCTGCAGTCGAAGTCCCTGCTGGAAGACGACGAGTTCGACGCAATGCTTGCGGGCCACGAGATGGATCCGGAGCTCCTTCTCGCCTCCGACTGGGAAGGCTTTGTGGCGGACAGGCGCGAGCGCTTCGTGGGCATGATCGAGTACGCCATGGACCGTGCTGCCGAGCGGGACTGGGAGCCGGGCGAGGCGTAAGTGGCGAAAACGAGAACTCTCGCGGGTGCGGCCGCCGTGCTCGCCGCCTCCGCGATGCTGACGTCGTGTGCGCCCGAGGCGAAGTTAAGCCCGCTCGAGCGCGCCCGCGGCGTGAACCAGTCCAAGCACGTGGGACAGCTGTTCGCGGAAGAACCGGAAGTCGTCGACGATGTGCTGGGCATCAAGACCACCAAGTTGTTTTTCCCGTCCTCGGAAACGCTGGTGCTCAGCGACGCATCCATTGAGGCGCAGCTGCGCGCGGCATCCATCGCGGTGACCACCAACGCGCCGATGATGGTGTACGAGCCCGCCCGCCACGCCGAGTACGTGCAGATGATCGCGGATATGCACACTGTCAACGTGCTCACGGTCGGGGACGTGGCCATCGCGCCGTCGTCAGGCGCAGTGAGCGTGCGACGGGACCCTGGCGGGCTGCGGGCGCTGGGGCAGATGACGGCGCTGCGGTACCAGGAGCGCACGGTTTCCACCCCGCAGGATGCGGTGCGGGCGGTCTCCGGGCTGTACCAGCACGAGCCCACGTGGCTGCGGGCGGAATGGGCGGATCCGGTGGTGCTGCCCGCGGCGAAACCCGAGCCGTTTCCCATTCAATCCCGTCGCGACGCGAACATGGCACCGCGCGTGGTTGCCACCTGGGAGTCGTCGATTCCGTCCGTCGCAAATGCGCGCAGTTACGGCGCTGAGGTGACTGTTGTGCCGCTGTCTGACCCACGCGCCAGCGAGCAGACGTTGTTCGCCATGGCAGGTTTGGCGGAGCGGCCGCTGGTGGCGCTGGGCAGCCAGTTCGGCACATCGGAGGACCTGGCCGGCCGGATCCGGGAGGCGGAAGCGGCGTACTAGCGCCGCGCGAGGTGTTAGTCTGGGGCTGTTTTCTACTATGTGAGAAGAAGGTTTCAGAATATGAAAATTGCAGTACTCGCAGGCGACGGCATCGGCCCGGAAGTGATGACGGAGGGCCTCAAAGTCCTGCGCATAGTCCGCGATGACGTGGAGACCACCGAGTTCGACCTCGGCGCCCGCCGCTACCTGCGAAACGGCGAGCTGCTCACCGATGCGGACCTGGACGCGCTCAAGGACCACGACGCCATCCTGCTCGGCGCGATCGGCGACCCGGAGCGCGTTCCAGCCGGCGTGCTCGAGCGCGGCCTGCTCTTGCCGCTGCGCTTCAAGCTGGACCACTATGTCAACCTGCGCCCGTCGCGGCTGTACCCGTCGTCGGTCAGCCCGCTGGCCAACCCCGGCGACATCGACTTCGTGGTGGTGCGCGAGGGCACCGAAGGGCTCTACGCCGGCAACGGCGGCACCCTGCGCCAGGGCACCGAGCACGAGGTGGCCTCCGAGGTTTCCCAGAACACCTACCACGGTGTTTCGCGCGTGGTGCGCTACGCGTTCGAGCTGGCGATGACGCGCCGCAAGAAGCTCACCCTGGTGCACAAGACCAACGTGCTGGTCAATGCAGGCGGGCTGTGGCAGCGCGTCGTCGACGAGGTCGCGGCCGAGTTCCCGGAGGTCGAGGTGGACTACAACCACATCGACGCCGCGACGATCTACATGGTGCAGGACCCGCAGCGCTACGACGTCATCGTCACCGACAACCTCTTCGGCGACATTCTCACGGACCTCGCGGGCGCCGTCGCCGGTGGCGTGGGACTCGCCAGCTCCGGCAACATCAACGCGGCCAAGGAGTTCCCCTCCATGTTCGAGCCGGTGCACGGCTCCGCCCCGGACATCGCGGGCCAGGGCATTGCGGATCCCACCGCGATGATCCTGTCGGTGGCGATGATGCTGCGCTTCCTCGGCGACGAGGACAACGCCGCGCGCATCGAGGACGCCGTCGAGCACGATGTGGCGGAGCGCGGCGACGCGAAGGTGCGAACCGCCGAAGTGGGTGACAGGATCGCCGCTGCCCTGAAGTAGGGTTGTGCGCATGCATGTGACCCGCACGATTCCCGCCGTTTTGACCGCAACCGCACTGGTGTTGACCAGCTGCAGCAGCACAGAGGGCGGGATCGGCGCACCGGCCGCGCTGGAAACCAACGGCGACGAGGTGATCCAGGACGCCGACGGCACCGGCGCAGAGGTCTCGCAGCGCCTCTTCGAATCCTCGGAGACCGTCGTGGTCTCCGCCAAGGAGCGCGATCAGCAGCTCAAGGCTGCGGCCATTGCGGTCAAGCTCGGGGCGCCGATGCTCGTGCGTCTCGACGGCGCCGATGCCGCCGTCGACGCCGAAGTCGGGCGCCTCGGTGCCACGCGCGTGATCAACGTGCCGGGCGACGAGGAGGAAGCGGAAGCGGAAGCGGTCGCCTCCGCCGAGCCGGCTGGGGATGCCGCAGCCATCGCCGCGCTGGAGCCGGAGAACCCGAGCAAGTTGACCATGCCGCCGGTGTTCGCCACCGCGCTGTCCTCGCGCGCTTCCGTGGCCACCGCGCGCGCCGCCGGTGCGGACGTGCAGGTGCTGGCGGCGCCTGATCCGCGCGCCACCGCGGACAGCATGCGCACGGTCACCGACCAGGACACCCTCGCGCTGGGCCGCCAGTGGGGCGACACGGAGAACTTCCAGGCCCGCGCGGCGCTGGTGGAGGGCGGCGAGCTGCCGGGCGGCGGCGGCCTGGTGTTCCCGGGCCGCCGCATGGTGGCGCTCTACGGCCACCCCTACGGGCCTGATCTGGGCGTGATGGGGGAGCAGGATCCGGCGGCCTCGGTGGAGTTGGCCAAGAAGTACGCCGAGGACTACGCGCCGTTTAGCGACGAGCCGGTCGTCCCCGCCTTCGAGATCATCGCCACCGTTGCCTCCGGCGGGCCGGGCGACGACGGCAACTTCTCCAACGAAACGCCGATGGAGGACCTCGTCCCCTACGTCGACGCCATTGTGGATGCCGGCGGCTACGCCGTGATCGACCTGCAGCCCGGCCAGGGCAGCTTCCTCGAGCAGGCCAAGATCTACGAGGAGCTGCTCAAGCGCCCGAACGTGGGTCTCGCGCTGGACGCCGAGTGGAAGCTCAACCCGGGCGAGGAGCCGCTGTCGCGCATCGGCAGCGCCGCCTCGGGCGAGATCAACGAGGTGGCGGATTGGCTCGCCCAGCTCGTCCGCGACAACAACCTGCCGCAGAAGGCGATGATCCTGCACCAGTTCAACGTGGCCATGTACCCGGACCGCGAAAACATCGTCACTGGCCAGCCGGAGCTCGCCTGGGTCTTGCACGCCGACGGCCACGGCGGCCCGGAGCAGAAGTTCGACACTTGGAACGTGCTGCGCGAAGGCCTGGACCCGAACTTCTTCATGGCGTGGAAGAACTTCTTCGACGAGGATTTCCCCACCTTTACCCCGGAGCAGACCTACCGCGACGTCAACCCGCGTCCGTGGTTTGTCAGCTACCAGTAAAAACCGCCGGTATCGGGCATCGCGCCACGATATTCTTGCTCCATGAGTGTGGAGCTTGAAGAGGTCTACGGTTTTCTCGCCCAGCACGAGCCGTTTTCGACGCTGCCCGAGGCCACCCTCCGCGCCCTGCCCGCCCAGATGGGCATCACCTACGTCCGCCGCGGCCAGGTCGTGGTGGAGGTGGGCCAGCCCAACGACACGCTCTATGTCATCCGCTCCGGCGCGGTGGACGTCGTCAGCGAGGACGACCTCTTGCTGGACCGGCGCGAGGCTGGCCTGAACTTCGGCTACTCCACGCTGGTGGGCGAGCGCGAGTCCGCCTATCTCATGCAGGCGGTGGAAGACAGCATCCTGCTCATGCTCCCGCGCGAGGCGTTCCTCCAGCTGCTGGAGCAATTCCCGGACATGGGGCGGTACTTCCAAACGGCCTCGCGCCGCGTGCGCGCCGCCGCCGACGAGGTGCGCGACAGCGGCGCCACCGACGTGCTCCGCACCCCGCTGCGCGAAATCTTCGCTGGGCGGGAGCCGGTGACGCGTGGCAAGCACGTGAGCATCGCCGAGGCCGCCCGCACGATGGGCGAGGAGGGCATCAGCAGCCTGATCATCACCGACGGGCAAGAGGTCGCCGGCATCATCACCGACGCCGACATGCGCTCGCGGGTGGTCGCAGGAGGGGTGGACACGTCCAGGCCCGTGGCGGATGTGATGACCAGCCCAGTGCGCACCATCGCTCCCAACGCGCTCGTGTTCGAGGCGATGCTGACCATGAGCGAGCTTGGCATCCACCACCTGCCGGTCGCCGGCCAAGGCCAGGTGGTTGGTGTGGTCACTGCCGCGGACATCATGCGCCAGCTGCAGGCGGACCCGATCTACCTCGCGGCGGACGTGGCGCGGGCGTCGCTGGAGGAGCTGGAGGGCGCCTACCGGGACGCGGCACGCGTCGCGGTACGGTTTTTCGAGCGCGGCGCCTCGGCGGCCGAGACGCAGCGGTTGCTCACCTCGATCGCGGATGCGGTGGCGAAGAGGTTGGGCACTTTAGCCGTCGAGAAGCTTGGGCTCCCGCCTGTGCGGTTCGCGTTTGTGGCGGTGGGCTCGCAGGCGCGCGGGGAGATGGGCCCGGCCAGCGACCAGGACAACGCGCTCGTGCTCGCCGATGACTACGACGCCGCGCGGCACGGCGAGTACTTCGCCGAGCTCAGCGCGTTCGTCTGCGAGGGGCTCGCCCGTGCCGGCCAGGCGTTGTGCCCGGGCGAGATGATGGCGTCTTCGCCGCAATGGCGGATGACGGAAAGCGATTGGGGCCGCACGTTCCATGGCTGGGTCACGGCACCGAAGCCGGACGCGCTGCTTCACGCGCAGGTCTTTTTCGATTTCCGCGCCGTCTTCGGCTTCGGCGAGGGCTGGCAGGACATGGCCGCGCGGGTGCGCTCTGGCGCGCTGGCGTCTGCGCACGGCTCGCGCCGCCTGCACACGCACCTGGCCGCGCTGGCCACGTTCCGCGAGCCGCCGGTGGGCTTCTTCCGCGGATTCGTGCTCGAGCGCAGCGGCGAGTACGCCCACACGCTGGACATCAAGCGCGGCGGCACCGCGGCGGTGGTGCAGATGGCGCGCCTGTACGCCATCGCGGCCGGGGTGGATGGCGTGGACACCATCGCGCGGCTGCGCGGCGCCGCCGGTGGGCCGGTTTCCGCGAAGGGGGCGGCGGATCTTCTGGACGCCTACGAGTACCTCGCCGACCTTGCCATGCGCCACCAGTGCGCCCAGGTGCGCGCGGGCGAGGCGCCGAACTACCGCATCGACCCGAAGCAGCTGCCGGAGCGCGACCGCGCGGCACTCCGCGACGCGTTCGGGGTGATCAAGTCCCTGCAGAACGCGCTGTCCACCGCGTATCCGACCAGGGCGGTGTGAGATGTTCGGGCCGAAGAAACGCCAGCTTATCGACGGCGCCCTGCTCGCCGTGGACGTCGAAACCACGGGGCTCAAGCCCGCACGCTCGCAGCTGGTGTCCGTGGGGTGGGTGCCGGTCAACGGCCGGGTGATCGACCTCTCCGGCGCGGAGTACTTCGTGCTGCGGGGCGCGGACGTGGGGGAGTCCGCCACCCTGCACGGGGTGACGGACGACGAGGTGGCGTCGCTGGGCCGGGAGCCCGCAGAGGTGCTCGACGCGTTTTTGGCGGCGCTTGAGGGGCGGAAGCTGCTCGCGCACTTCGCGCAGATGGAAACCGGGTTTTTGGGCAAACTGCACCAGGATGTGCGGGGGAGCAAGTGGCGGCTGCACGACAGTGAGGTCGTGGACACCTTTGCCATGGAGCGGCGCCACATGGAGCGCATGGGCACCTACCCGCGCGGGGAGGACCTGCGTTTGCCCAGGGTGCGGCAGCATTATACCCTGCCGGCGTACGCGAACCACAACGCGTTGACCGACGCTGTGGCGTGCGCCGAGCTCTATCTCGCGTTAACCGGGTAACGCCACTTTTGCAATTGGTTGTATGCTCTGTCACATGCGTTTTGGACGAATTGCAACACCTGAAGGAATGACGTTCGCCGTCATCGACGACGAGGGCAAGACCGCGAAAGCCATCGCCGGCACCCCGTTCACCGACCCCGAATACACCGGCAAAGAGTACGCGCTTGAGGACGTCCGCCTGCTCGCCCCGACCCTGCCGTCGAAGGTAGTGGCAGTCGGCCGCAACTACGCCGACCACGTGGCGGAAGTGTTCAAAAAGTCCGCCGAGCACCTGCCGCCGACGATCTTTATCAAGCCGTCCACGGCAGTTGTGGGTCCGGGCGCCGCCATTAAGATCCCGGAGTACGCCACCGGTGTGGAGTTTGAAGGTGAACTCGCGCTCGTCGTCGGCGTGCCGTGCAAGAACGTCAAGGCTGCAGACTGGAAGTCCGTCATCCGCGGTGTGACCATCATTAACGACGTGTCCTCGCGGGACCTGCAGTTCGCAGACGGCCAGTGGGCCCGCGCCAAGGGCATCGACACCTTCGGCCCGATCGGTCCGTGGATTGAGACGGACCTGGAGAAGTTCGACTTTGCCAACCTGCCCATCAAGGCGCACCACACCCACGACGGCGTGACCGAGACCAAGCAGGACTCCAACTCCAACCAGATGATCAAGACTGTCGGCGAGATGGTGGAGTGGGTCTCCGAATCCTTCACGCTGCTGCCTGGCGACGTTATCGCCACCGGCTCGCCCGCCGGCACCGCAGAGATGGTCCCGGGCGACTACATCGAGGTGGAAATCCCGGGCATCGGCAAGCTGGGCAACCCGGTCGAACGGGCGTAACTACAGGCCGAGCGCGCGCATGATCGTGCGCAGCTTGGCCGAGGTCTCGTCGAGCTCGGCCTGCGGATCCGAGTAGGCGGTAAGCCCCCCGCCCGCCCAGGCGCGAGCCCGGGTGCCGTCGCCGTTGACCTCGGCGCAGCGGATCGCCACCATGTACTCGCCGTCGCCGGCGGCGTCCGTGTAGCCCACCGCGCCGGCGTAGAACCCGCGGTCCGATTCCGCGGTGGTGATCAACGCTTCCGCCGCCGCCTGCGGGGTGCCGCAGACCGCCGGGGTGGGGTACAGGCTCAGCGCGAGGTCGAGCGCGCTCGGCGCGGGATCTTTCAGCACGCCCTCAATCGGTGTGGCCAGGTGCCACATCTCGCTGGTCTTTTCCAGCCGCGGGCGTTCCGGGACAGTGAGCTCGCTGCACAGCGGCGCGAGGATGCGCCGGATGTGGTCGACCACGAAACGGTGCTCGTCCAAGTCTTTCGCAGAATCGCGCAGCGAGTTGGCCGCGGCCTGGTCTGCTTCCTGGTCGCCGGGCACGCGGGCGGCGGAGCCAGCCAGGGGGAACGACCAGACGCGGTTGCCGCGCCGGCGCACCAGCACCTCGGGCGAGGACCCCACGAGGAAATGCCCGTCGCGTCCCGACGGGGTGAGGTCCGCGATGAACCCGTCGTGCGTGTACGACAGGTCGATCAGTCTTGCCGCGACGAGGCGGGGATCCACCGGCGGGTCGAACGCGATGTCCACCGCGCGCGCCAGCACCACCTTGTCCAGAGCGGAGCTTTGGATCGTCGAGATGGCGGCTTCGACTCGGCGCAGGTGCTCAGCCGGGGACGGGTCGACGTCGATAAGCATTGCGTTGAGCTTGGAACCCTCGCCGACGCGGTAGTACGGGTGCGGCTCGAGCGCACCCGGCTCCCGGATGATGTGCTCGGGGACCGTGAGTGCCGCTGGGCAGTCGTGATCGAAGGGGAGGGCGCCGACAACCATTTCTTCCTCGCGGCGCGCGATCGCGTCCGCAGCCTCCCACGCATCGTCGAAGGTGCGGAGTGCACCTTGGGTGCGCACGGAGCCGTCGCCACGCGAGAGCAGAAAGTCTGGGGCGCTATCGGGTCTGGAAGTGGGCATGTGACGATACTTTAACGAACCTCCATTTGTGCACGCACGTCTGTATTGCTTGCCGCTACATAAAAGTGGGGTTAATGTGGCCGGTGTGAAAATTGTGAAAAGCCTTGCAGGTGGTCTCGCTGCCTTGCTCATCGCAGGTAGTGCGGTCGCCCCGGTGCAGGCTGGGGCCCAAGATATGTCGTCCCAAATCAACGGACAGGTAAACCGCGCGATCAACGACGCTAACCGCGCCGCCACCGACGCTGTGAACCAGGCCAACGCCGAGTGGAACAAGTTCGTCAAAATGGCCAACGACACCATCCCCGGCAGCTCGGCTCTTCCGCGCAATCCGTTGCCCGCGCCTGCGCCGGTGCCTGCGCCTGCGCCGTGGGCACCCCAGGCTCCCGCGCCAGTCGCTAACGGCACCAACGGCGAAATCCACGCGGCCGGACGCAGCTACCTCATCTGGGTGCCGCGAGGCTACAACCCGGCCAACCCGACGCCGGTGATGGTGGGCTACTCCGCCTACCAAGATTCCACCGAAAACTTCCGCAACTACTCCCGCCTGCGCGAATCCTCCGTCGGGCGCGACGCCATCATCGTCTACCCGCGCGCTATCGGTACATCCTGGGAAGGCTCGCCGACCGCAGTCACCCGGCCCGGGCAGGACATCGCCTACGTGCGCGCAATGATCGACGACGTGCAGCGCTACTACAACATCGACCGCCGCCGCATCTACGCCACCGGCATGTCCACCGGCGGCGGCATGGCAGCAGTCTCCGCCTGCCACATGGCGGACCTTTTCGCCGGCGTCGCAGGCGTATCCGGTGCGTACTACGCACCGGTGAACCGGGGTTGCCAGAACCTGCCTATCGCATTCATGGCGTTGCACGGCATGAACGACACCCTCACCCCGTACTACGGCACCACCCGCCGTGGCCAGCGCGTCCTGCCGGTTCCGGAACTGTTCGGCTCCTACGCCGCCCGCAATGGCTGCGGCCCCGGCCTCAACCGCGCCCCGCTGTACAACGCCACCCGCGTCTCCGCACGCGGCTGCCGCAAGGGCGTCGAAGTGATCCAGGTGCACGGCTCCAACCACTACTGGTGGTACTCGCCGTCCGCCGCCGACGAAATGTGGGCGTTCCTCTCCCGCCACTCCAAGTAGCGCACCACCCAAGCGCCTCCCGGGGCGCCTGCCAAGGCGCGGTTTTGTAAAACTTGGCCACAGTGGGGTGGAGGGAGCTGGGGGGTATTGGGTTTTAGGTTTTGTTTTAGGCCGAGTTTTACAAAACCATGTTGTGCCGGTTCTGCGGCCGCATAATGTTGTGCCGGTTCTGCGGCCGCATAATGTTGTGCCGGTTCTGTCCCGGGGTGGTGTTGCTGCTACTTACTTTCGACTCGATTTGAAGCAGACACAAAGTCTAGGGTAGCCAGCTTAGCAAGGTGAATAGGGGTGACTACCCCTATTGGTAGATGCATTGCTCAGTTTCATGACCGGTTTCGCTGACACGAATACCGCGTGTGCGGCTTGGGAACTTCGCAGGGATCCCTGGCTCGAAATCAATTTCAAGTTTTGCTGATAATAGTCGCACCGCATCATCGACTTCATTGGGATCACAGGGAACATCAGCAACAGTTACGAAGAAGAATACTGAGTACTCCGCTTCCTGTTCTGGGCTTAGCTCCTCGCTCGGTGGAATGATCTCTGACAGGAGGAGTTCAAAAGTTGGTTCACTGTGTCCAGCTTGGTATGCCTGTTCAGACGAGAAGTGCACTCTGTTTTTTTCGCGCACCACATCGACACATCTTTGGTGCCTTGCTTTTGCTTCATCAAGTTGGTCGTACCGACACACGAATTTTGTGAAAAAACACCACGTAGATGTCTCATCCATAATGGTTCCTTATCTGTACGTCGATTTAAATAGGTCTCTTCGATTTTGTGTAAGCGCCTCGAGGGGTGTACTTCTTCTGGGTTTTGCAATGACGCTTTGCGTGGTTCGGGCCGAACTTGGAGACGAACGAGTTAGCGTCACTTTCAGCCGCTTCAGGATCCTTGGGGTGATTTCCAAACGTGAAACCGGAAATAGGGTTATCGGGAGCGTTTTCGTGTACCTGGCATTTCACCGTGTAAGTCCCGATACTATCTCTGTAACGAGGATCATCTTTGCCTAGAGCGTCTGCGTGAGAGACGTGAATGGCGGAAACGGTGAGAGCTACTACCGCTGCTGAACAGAATCTACGGCGCGACATCTTTATGCTTTCTCCTTCTCTTGTTCTCTAGCAGAGATAGACCCCATCGATTCGTCCGATGGCAGGGCCAAGATTAGTACGTGAGCCAGGTTCGATTGATTTACAAGCTTTGTCAGGGCCAAAAGCCAGAGTCACTTTCACGCGTTGCGGTTCATCGCCGCCGCAATTGTTTTCCACTTGAACAAAGCCCTTTTCTGCTTTCGCGACAATGCAGTTCGGTGCAGTTGTTAAACCGGCCGCCCTAGCTTGCCCCTTCTCCGGCAGGCCGTTCGGAATAAATTCAACTTTGGCTACATCACCCTTTTGAAAAGAGATGCTTTCACCCGGGGCCAGGTCCGTTTCCGTAGCTGCATTCGTTGATAGTGAAGTGGGTCTATCGTTGGCCTGCGCATTCGCAGGAATTGCGAGCGTAGTCGCTAGGGTTAGGGCGAATATTGCAGCTGAACGAATGGGGTTCAATCTAGATCTCCTTCCGATTTCGTGGCGTGGTCGTCTCTATCCGGCCACCTGAACTAGAAGCGTGTCCGAGGGTAACGTAGAGGGGAGGATAGATAAATGTAGACAATGTATGTTTCATTGCTCGCCACTTTTCCGGAGGGTCTCCCTCGTTATATCCAATTGCAACTCGTGCTGGCACCATTCCCATCTCAGGTTTGTACAGAAAAGAGATTGACTCCAGCGACAACTATCGGGTCGCCCGCGCCTATTTCAAGCTGAGCATGTTACGGGACAGGTAGCCGAAACCGTAGATATCGAGCGGGCATTTTTCGAAACGGTGACCATCTCGTCGAGTTCTTTCGGCATTCGCAGGGCTTTGGATTCTGACAGGCTGGCCGCCGAATCGGAGTCGATTGCGTGCTCTTTGCGCGTGATCGGCGCTCGAGTAGTAAGGGAAGGATGGGCCGTGACGGAGTTTCGGCACCGCCACATCGATCGTCCGTGACAGGCTCTTGCGGTTGCGGTGGGGCACGCCCTAGAGAATGAGGCGTCGCCGTATTGGGCGTCGTTGGCAGGGTCAGTTTGGACGCAAGAGGATCTAGTTGAGTTGACTTGTCCAATCGGGGGTCTCGAGCCAGTTGAACTTTCAAATACGTTGCCGGGAGGATAGGCGGTGCAGCGGTTATTGCCATGCTCCTTTCGGTGGTGCACCGGAGGACGTCGATAGGCAAGGGGCTCTGCGCGCTACGATTGCGCACATGACTGACTCTTCAATGCGCGTACGTTTTTGCCCGTCACCAACCGGAACCCCGCACGTGGGCATGGTGCGCACGGCACTGTTCAACTGGGCGCAGGCGCGCCACTCCGGCGGCACGTTTGTGTTCCGCATCGAGGACACGGATGCCGCGCGTGACTCGGAGGAGAGCTACCAGGCGATCATCGAGTCGCTGGAGTGGCTGGGCCTGACCTGGGACGAAGGTATCAACGTGGGCGGCCCGCACGAGCCGTACCGCCAGTCCCAGCGCTCCGAGATTTACACGGACGTTTTGAACAAGCTCATCGAGGCCGGCGAGGTGTACCCGGCGTACTCCACCAACGAAGAGGTTCAGGAGCGCCACAAGGCCGCCGGCCGCGACCCGCAGCTGGGCTACGACAACTTCGACCGCGACCTGACGCAGGAGCAGATCGACGCGTTTGAGGCGGAAGGCCGTAAGCCGGTGTGGCGCCTGCGCATGCCGGACCAGGACTGGACCTGGAACGACCTGGTGCGCGGCGAAGTGACGTTCAAGTCCGAAACGCAGCCGGACTTCGTGGTCGCCCGCTCCAACGGCGCGCCGCTGTACACGCTGGTCAACCCTGTCGATGACGCGCTGATGGGCATCACCCACGTCCTGCGCGGCGAGGACCTGCTGTCGTCCACCCCGCGCCAAATGGCGCTGTACGAGGCGCTCAAGCGCGTCGGTGTCGCAGAGTTCACCCCCGAGTTCGGCCACCTGCCGTTCGTGATGGGGCAGGGCAACAAGAAGCTGTCCAAGCGCGACCCGGAGTCGAACCTGTTCAACCACCGCGACAACGGCATCATCCCGGAAGGCATGATCAACTACCTGGCGCTGCTGGGGTGGTCGCTGTCTGCGGACCAGGACATCTTCAGTGTCGACGAGTTTGTCAAGGCCTTTGATGTCAACGACGTGCTGGGCAACCCGGCCCGCTTTGACCAGAAGAAGCTCGAGGCCATCAACGCCGACCACATCCGCCTGCTCGAGCCGGAGGACTTCCGCGACCGTCTGCGCGCGTACCTGACCGAGCACACGGACTTCCCGGAGGATTACCCGGCCGACAAGTTCGCCATTGCGGCGGACCTGGTGCAAACGCGCATTAAGGTGCTGTCTGAGGGTTACAACCTGCTGAAGTTCCTGGTCACCGCCGACGAGGACCTGGAGCTGGACGAGAAGAGCGCGAAGAAGAACCTCAAGGAGACCGCCATCGAGCCGTTGGACGCGGGCATCGCCGCGCTGGAAGCGGTGGAGGAGTGGACCACTCCGAACATCGAGGCGGCGTTGAACAAGGCGCTTATCGACGACCTCGGGTTGAAGCCCCGTGTCGCATTCGGTGCCCTGCGCGTTGGCGCGACCGGCGCGGCAGTGTCTCCGCCGCTGTTCGAGTCCATGGAGCTGCTGGGCCGCGAGTCCACGCTGAAGCGTCTCCGTGCCGCTCGAGAGGTGACTCCCTATCAGGCTGCGGAGTAGTTACAACGCTGTTGTTATAGCGCGATAACGGCCGCCGCGATTTGGGCGGTGGCCTGCGGATTTGGTGGCTGTAGCGATTCATGGTTATAGTAATCCACGTTGTTCAGCAAGACAGGCGCTAAACCGGAAGGAAAAGCGCAGGTCAGACTGGAAAACGATGGCCTATGGTGTAATTGGCAACACAACGGTTTCTGGTACCGTCATTCTAGGTTCGAGTCCTGGTAGGCCAGCTGCAGAGCTTTAAGTTCTGTGTCCTAATGCCCCGTTCGTCTAGTGGCCTAGGACGTCGCCCTCTCACGGCGGTAACACGGGTTCAAATCCCGTACGGGGTACAACGCAAAAACCTCCGGTCCAGCTTTTGGGCCGGAGGTTTTTCGCTTCCGGTACTGTGAGCGCATGGTTTGGAAGTTGTCGTCGCTGTTCAGCGGTGAAATTCGTCAAAGTGGATCCAGTCTCATCGATGCGTTCAGCGTGCCAGCAGCGGCGTCGAGCTTGTCTTCCTCGATTCCACTGCTCGCAGTTCCAGCGCTGTTTCTCGCGACACTGGGCGGGGGAGTCTTCGGCGCGCCGCTCTATGAGGGGTTGGGCGGCAGCGGGTCGTCGACAAGCAATGGCTCCAGCAACGTCGCCGAGACCTTTCCGGATCCGGACGCGGAGCCCGCGACCCTGAAGTCGGTGACGCACATTGAAAACGACGTCTACGAGGTCGTCGTGTACTCGCCATCGATGGATAGGGAGGTCAAAAACGAGGTAATCCTGCCCGGCGGACCGGACAATGACGCGAAGCGGCCCACGTTTTACCTGCTGATGGGTGCGGACGGTGCCGCCAACGGCTGGTCCTGGCGCAACTCGTCCGATTATCAGGAGTTCTTCCAGGACAAACTGGTCAATGTGGTCACTCCGATCGGCTCAGTCTCCTCAATGCAGGCTGATTGGTACCGCGAGGACGATGCGACGGGGCGCAACAAGTGGCTCACGTACTTCACCAAAGAGCTGCCCCCGCTTATGGACGAGCAGTTCCAGGGCACCGGCACCGACGCCATCGCAGGCATTTCCATGTCCGGCGGGCCGGCACTCAATATTGCGTCGTTGGAACCGGAGCGTTTTGCCGCCGCAGCGTCGTACTCCGGGTGCCCGGCCACCTCCGGTGTTCTCGGCGACACATACGTGCGCCAGGCTTTGAAGCTCAACGGTGCGGATCCCCGCAAGATGTGGGGCATGTCCTCCAATCCGGCGTGGATGGCACACTCGCCCGTGCTGCACCTGGATGCGCTGGAAGACACGAAGCTGTTCATCTCCGCCGCGCAGGGAGTGCCCGACGCTATCGACGATACGAAGACGTCCTCCGAGCGCATAGGACCGCCCGTGGCGATCGAGTCTGCGTCGTACGCGTGCTCTGAATACTTCGTGGAGAGGGCGCAGCGCGCCGGCTTGGACGTGCAGTGGTACCCGCAGGTGGAAGGCACGCACAGCTGGGGCCTGTTTGAGAAGTCCATGCGCAAAAGCTGGTCGGTGATCGGCCCGGCGCTCGACGTACAGCCCTTCGAACGGGAGACCCCGGTGACGAAGACGCCTCTTTCAGAGGAGACACCGCAGCCTGTCGGCGGGTCTGCGGGGTCGAGTGGGTAGCAACTGGCGCTGCTGTTCGGCGAGCGTGCGGTGGGATGCGGTGTTAAGGTAAGTGCTGTTTTTACCGTGCGCAAAGGAGTTCTTAATGAAATTCACACGAAAGTCTCTGTCTGCAATTGCCACCCTCAGCGCCGCGATGCTCGCTCTCGCTGGCTGCTCTGAGCCTACAGAGGACACAGCATCTAGCAAAGGAACCTCCGCCGGGAATGCTGCTGAAGACGCGGCAAAGGACTCTGCCACCGGTTCGCTCACGCTTTACACTTCCGAGCCGGAGGAGAAGGTCGACGAAATTATCGCAGCGTTTAATGAGGAGCACCCAGATGTAGACGTGCAGGTTTATCGTGCAGGCACCGGTGACCTCAAAGCGCGTATCGAGGCAGAAAAGGCATCTGGCTCCGTGGAGGCCGACCTGATCTGGGCGGCGGACGCACCAACTTTTGAGGCCTTCAAGTCTGAAGACCTGCTCGCACAGTTGAATGATGTGGAAGCTGGTGAGGTTATCGACAGCGCCGTGGACCCGGAGGGGTACTACGTTGGCACCCGCATCATCTCTACCGTTCTTGCGTACAACACCTCAGTGATCGATGAAGCTGATGCACCACAGTCTTGGACTGATCTGACCGACGCACGGTTCCGCGACAAGATCGTCATGCCGGACCCGGCAGTTTCCGGCGCAGCCGCATACAACGCCACGGTGTGGATGAACAACGACGAGCTCGGTGAAGACTGGCTCACCGCGCTGGGTGAGAACGCACCAATGATTGCTGCATCCAACGGCCCGACCTCGCAGGAGATTGCGGGTGGTGGCCACCCGGTCGGCGTAGTGGTGGACTACCTCGTGCGCGATCTGGCGGCACAGGGATCCCCGGTTAAGGAGGTCTACGCCACCGAAGGCTCGCCGTACATCACCGAGCCGATCGCAGTATTCGCGGATTCGAAGAACCAGTCTGCGGCGGAGTTGTTTATTAGCTTTGTGCTGTCGAAGAAGGGCCAAGAACTAGCAGTCGAGCAGAACTACTTGCCGATCATTGACGGCGTCGGTACGCCGGGTGATGCCCCGGAGCTTGATGATATTGCGTTGATGGATGCTGATCTGCAGACACTGACGGACGATCGCGCACGTTCCGTAGAGTTCTTCCAGAGCGCGATGAACTAGGTGGCAATGCAACGCGTTTCTTCGCCGGGGCTCAACCTCGCTCGCCTAGGGGTGTGGTTGGTTGCCGCGGCGATTTTCATTGTTCCTCTCGCGATGGTGGTCTCACTCGCGCTCGGGGGAAATCAGTTTCCGGTACTTGTGGAACAAGGCTTGGCGCGCGCCACTTGGAATTCCGTGATTACCACCGTGCTGTCTTCTATGGGCGCGGTACTAATCGGTGGCACGATTGCGATTGTTTTGGAGCGCACCGATGTTGGTGGAGCAACGGGATTACGCTTATTTCTGCTCTCGCCGCTGTTAGTCCCACCGTTCGTCGGTGCCATTTCCTGGCTGCAGCTGTTTGGCCGAAACCAGGGGCTCAATGCGCTGTTCGACCGGCCGCTGTGGGACCTGTACGGAGCCGACGGCATTGTCTTTCTGATGACGTTGCACTCGTACCCGGTTGTGTACGTCATTGTGGCCGCAGCGTTGCGCCAGATCCCCTCTGATCTCGAACTGGCTGCACGCGTTAGTGGCGCGGGCAGTGGCACGGTGCTGCGCACTGTGACCATCCCGCTGTTGGGGCCCGCATTCTTGAGCGCCTTCACCCTGACGGCAGTGTCGAACCTCGCCGACTTCGGTATTCCATCGATTCTGGGGTCGCCGGTGCAGTTCGAGACATTAGCGACAATGTGTTACCGGTTTATGGAATCAGGCACGGTAAGCAACCCGCTGCAGGTCGTGTCCACAGTTGGAGCAGTGTTGATGCTGCTGGGCATTATCGCCGTGGTGGCAGATTACGCGGTGTCGCGCCGAGCCTCCTCGCAAGTCAGTGGTGCCAGCACGATGAAACTTTCACTCGGTGTGGCGAGAGTTCCTGTCACCGTGGTGTCCTGGGTCCTTGCACTCGCGGTTACCCTCGGTCCGATCTTAGGGCTCGCTCACCGTGCGTTGCTTCCGGCCCCGGGTGTGCCGTTTACGTTGGAGACCATCTCGCTGTCGAATTTTCAGCGCACCCTGAGTAACCCGCGGGTGGTTGATGGTTTCACTAACTCGGTCGCTCTCGCAGGCGGTGCCGCACTACTGTGCGGTCTGCTGGGTTGGGCGATCGGCATCTTGGTCACCCGCACCCGCGCGCGTACTAACACGCCGCTATCTCTGGCTACATTGCTTCCGGCTGCACTCCCTGGGCTGATCATTGGCGTCGGGTGGCTCATTGTGGGCAGGTACACGGGGCTCTACAACACCCGTTGGGTGATCCTGTTGGCCTACGTCTGCGCCTTCACAGCCTTGGTGCTGCAGGCTGTGCGCGCACCGATGAGCAAGATTCCGGTTGCAGTGGAAGAAGCGGCACGAATCTCTGGCGCGGGTAGGGTGCGCTCAATCGTGGACACTTCGGGGCGAATGGCTGTACCAGCGGCGTTCTCCGGGGCAGTTCTCGTTGCAGTCACCGCGGTGCGCGAGCTCACCGTGTCAATTCTGCTCGTTGCTCCGGGCACCACAACAATTGGTGTGCAACTGTTCAACCTCCAACAGTCCGGAAACTACAACCAAGCTTCAGCGCTTGCATTGATGTTTGCAGTAATCGGTATTGCCGCCCTGGCACTGACCGTGCGCAACCCTGACAAGGAGTCCTGATGAGTGACATTGCGATTGACGGCCTCAGCGTCGTATTCCCAGACGGTGCCATTGGGTTGGACGACATCAACCTACGCGTTGGTAGCGGCGAGTTCGTAGCGCTAGTCGGCCCGTCCGGCTCGGGAAAAACCACGCTGCTGCGCACCCTCGCCGGGTTTGTGCAGCCCTCCACAGGCACGGTCTCCCTCGACGGCACAAACGTGACTCGCACACCGCCAGAAAAGCGGCGGATGGGCATGGTGTTTCAGCAGCACGCAGTCTGGCCACACATGAGTGTTGCGGATAATGTCGCCTACCCGCTCAAACGTGCAGGTACGAGCAAGAAGCAACAACAACAGCTCGTCGAATCGACGTTGCGCACCGTGGGGCTGGAGAGCTACGGAGACCGGAAACCTTCAACGTTGTCTGGCGGTCAGCGGCAGCGAGTCGCACTCGCGCGTGCGATTGTGGCCAAGCCGCAAGTGCTGCTGCTCGACGAAGCTTTGTCGGCCCTCGACGAACCACTGCGAGACAGTCTTCGCCGAGAGCTTGTTGCACTGACCAAGCGGTCTTCTCTAACTACAGTGCACGTGACCCACGACCGCAAGGAAGCGATTGCCATCGCAGATCGCATCGCATTGCTGCGAGACGGCGAGCTCGAGCAGTTTGCCTCGCCGAGGGATATCGTCGCTCAACCAGCTTCGCCGTGGGTGGCCTCCTTTATCGCTGACGCGACGCTGTTAGAGGGACAAATTATCGACGGCCGCGTGGTCGTCACAACGCCTGCCATGGAATGGCCGACTGCGCATGTGGAGATGGTTGGCGCATCAGGCCATAGAGGTGATGTCACCGTTGCGGTGTTACCTGAGGCGGTAGAAGTGGCAGCACCAGGGGAGCGGAACGTACTAAACGGCCGGGTCACCTCCTCGCTATTTGAGGTGTCCGTCTACTCGCTCACCATCGATGTGGACGGGGTGGAGTTTCGCGCTCGCGCTTCAGCCCGCACCACCCCAGAAGTTGGCGAAACGGTCGGCGTCAACGTCCACGCCCCGTTGGTCTACATCGCTTAAAAACGACCCTAACCTGCCGATTTGTTGGAGGACAATAGCGTCCTTTATTGTTAACAGGTCGCAAACAAGCGAGCGCGCCCCGTTCGTCTAGCGGCCTAGGACGTCGCCCTCTCACGGCGGTAACACGGGTTCAAATCCCGTACGGGGTACAAGGTACAACTCCCGATCCGGACTCCGGGTCGGGAGTTTTCGCATTGGTAGCCTTGGCCGGGTGACTTCCCTGAACTTCTTTGAAATCGACGTCTTCGCCACCGGCGCGTTCACGGGCAACCCGCTCGCCGTCATCTGCGGCGCGGAGGATCTCTGTGACGAGCAGATGCAGCAGATTGCGTCCTGGACCAACTTCTCGGAAACGACGTTCCTGCTCGAACCGACGAACCCCGAGGCAGACTACCGCGTGCGCATCTTCACACCGGTGGAGGAATATGCCTTCGCCGGCCACCCCACGCTCGGCACGGCGCGTGCGTGGCTGGAGCTCGGTAACACGCCGCGCAACCAGGGCCGCGTGATTCAGGAGTGCGGCGTGGGCAACGTCGAGGTCCGCATCGAGGGCGACTCCCTCGCGTTCGCCACCCCGCCGCTCAAGCGTGACGACCAGCTCTCGGAG
The DNA here is from genome assembly GCF_022346205.1 of Corynebacterium sp. ACRPZ. Taxonomy (NCBI): domain Bacteria; kingdom Bacillati; phylum Actinomycetota; class Actinomycetes; order Mycobacteriales; family Corynebacteriaceae; genus Corynebacterium; species Corynebacterium sp. ACRPZ. Next base: position 26,021 of record NZ_JAKRMR010000006.1, on the reverse strand, counting down.
GGGGAGAAGGACGAGGTGTGCGAGACCTTTGGCGTCGAGAAGCAATTGCTTGTCGACGCCGCCTTCGGCGACAACGGCCCCGGCTGGAAGCTGGCGCTTTTGGATAGTCTGGACGCGCTGCGGGCGCTGGAGAAGCCCGCGGGAAGCGACCTGAAGGTGGCGTTTGCGGCGCTGACGGGTGGGACGGATCCGGCCTATGAGCTGCGTGCTTTCACGCCGACGTTCGAGGACCCAGTCACCGGCAGCGCGAACGGTGCGATGGCGCAGTGGCTGCGCGGGCGGGGAGATGTGACTGCGAAGTACACGGTCTCGCAGGGTACGGCGCTGGGGCGCGACGGGCGGGTGGAGATCACCGACGACGGGGAGGATATCTGGGTCGGCGGGCGCGCGCGGGTGCGGGTGCGGGGGACGCTGGAGGTGAGTGAACCGAACATGTTTTGAGGAGGAAACAAAAGTCTTCGGCTCACAATTCGTGGGCGGGGGTGACGGTAGCGCGAACGATCTGGCGATCGTCAGAGTCTATCTCATAGAGGTCAAAGACCAATTCGTCTAAGTCGTACTCGAGAACCTGGATCTCTGCTATCAGCTTACGAATATCTCTTGATCTTGAGGTGAAGTAATCGTTGAGATCAGAGACCTGCGTTGGGGTTAATTGCAGATTCAATTTTTGGTGGAACTCCTGAAAATCGATTTCCCACCACGCCGACAACGATCTAGGTACAGACTGAAGCGAATAGAGGGTGCGCAGCGGCAGCCAAAACTTGGATTTAGCCTCTTGGAAATTGGAGTGAGCCTCGCATAGCTTTTCGTGGAGTTCTCGGAACGGTTCGACCTCATCTGTCTGAGCAATCGGCACTGCACCGAGAGGTCTCATATCGATCTGGTAATTATCACCTTGCATTTTGCCGCGAAACTTAAACCAGTAAGCGATAAGGCTTGAGTTGAGAACGCATGTGAGGAACATGTTGTCGATACGATCGGTTTTGATGACATTGAAGGTGCGGGTGAAGTAGGCTTCGAAATCTATAAGAGAGAACCGTGGACGGCCGACTGCTTTCCGAATTACGAAGATTCGCTCGCCAGAATAAATCTCTGGGTCGCGAGCCCGGTGCAAGCCGTAGGGTTTGTTTGCACTGGTTATTACGTCTTGGAAAAGATCGAGATGCTTTTTGATGCCGGGGTAAGCATCAAGTGATTTGGGATCCTTGAAAACCGGTCCGGTGTAAATCACATACTCCGCGGGTTCCCGGATTGCGTAAAACCGGTTTATTTCACTGGGAGAGAAGAGAGGACGAATTAGCTCCATATCCTTTGAGCTAAATTTCTTTGCGGCCAATTGTGCTCGGGTAAGCACGAAGATGCCGTCTCCTGGTTCGATTCGTCGGCTTAGCGCTTGACTGAGGCGCTCCGCATCTTTTCGCTTCACGGTTTCCTGACCGTCAATACCCGAGAAGATTTCGGATTTAGGGTCTAAGAAAAAGGACCCCTTCGAGGAAATTGCATCAATGACCCGTGTGGCCGTAGGGGGAACAAATGAGATCGTCTCGCCTATGGAAGAGGCTCGATCCAATTGTGTCGAGAAGCGGAGTGAGCCTTGGGTGTCATCCTGGGTTAGAAAATCGATGACATCCGATTCGCGACCGTTTGTGACCTCAAATTTCTGGTATGAAAAGTCATAGGACGGATCGGCTGACGATCTTCGGCAGATCATAATCATGGTCTGAATGCCAGCATCCTCAAAGACGTTGTAAGAACCAAAATCAACGAATCGCTCAATGCGGCCGTCCCGAATAACCTTGTTTCTGAACTTTTGAGCGCCGTCACTTGTCACCCAGTTGCTCTGCGCGATTATCCCGATTAGCCCTGTTTCTGGCTGAATCAAGTCGAGTGCCAGGCCGCCGAACAGATACCAAAGGTCCATTTTCCCTTGGTAGATGGGGTTGGATTTAACCGCTGAAAAAGCCTCTCGATTCTCATCTTCTTTGATGTACGGAGGGTTCATCAGAACGACTTCAAAACCGCCATTTTTCAAAACTGTAGGGAAGGTCTGTTTCCAATCAATCGTTAGGCTGTTTCCCACCTTGATGTTGTCATTGAGAGTAGTGAGCTTCTTGTCTTTGATCGCGGTTTTGAGCCACAAACTCAACTTTGTGATTTCCACGGATTCTGCTGTTTAGAAGATCGAAATGGTAGCGGTGTGGTGAGTTTGTGGTAGCGCCTGAGTGGGGATCCGGTAGCGGTCCCTGCTCAGGCGCTTTGTGTGTTACTGGTTAGCTTCCAGTCTCATGTTTGGTCCTTCGAGGGTGATGATTTCGGCGCCGGCGATGAGTCGGTTGAGGATGGACTCGGCGATGACGGCGTCCGGGATGGATCTGTACCAGTCTTGCGGGGTGAACTGTGAGGTCACGATGGTTGATCGGTTGCCTTCTCGTTCGGAGAGAATGTTGAAGAGCAGGTGTGCGGTGGTGGCATCGACTGGGGTGGTGAGGAAGTCGTCGAGGACTAACACGTCGACGTTGATCAACTCGCGGGTGAGTTTGAGCCGGGCTGGGTCGTCGAGTGGCATTACTGCGAAGTGCGCGGCGAGCATGTCGGTGCGGTAGAACCTGGCGGAGTAGTCGTTGCGGCATGCTGCGGTGATCAGTGCTTGGGCGAGGTAGGTCTTGCCGACTGAGGATTTGCCCAAGATGACAATGTTTTGGCCCAGGTGGCACCATTGTCCGTGAGCGAGTCGGCTGACTTGTTCTGGGTTGATGTTGCGGTCAGGTGCGTAGACGACGTCTTCGAGGCAGGCATCGGGGTTTGGCGATCGTGATGCCTTGAGCAGTTTGTTGATGCGGCGTTCGCGTCTGGCCGCGACTTCTTTGTCGAGTGCGTAGAGCACCTTTTGGGAGAAGGTCCACGTGTCGAAGGCTGGGTCGTTGGCGATGTCGATGACGCTTTTGCCGAAGGCTGTCATGCGCATCGCTGTGAAGTCCGCGAGGACGGATTCGTCGAGGAAGCGCTCTTGCGGCGGGGTCGGTGGGGTCATGGCGTTGTGGTTCCTTTCTTGATGAGGTTGTCCAGGCTGAACTGTGCTGCGCCACCGAGGTAGGCGCCGCTGGTGTCGCGTGTGGCAGCGGCGGATGGGTCGGCCGGATGTGCGGGTGTGGCCGGTGCCGGTTGGTCGAAGCCGTGTGGTCGGGTTGCGGCTTCTTTGCGTACGGCGGCCATCATGTTTTTGACCGCGGTGTAGGACACCGCCCGGCGGGTCCCGTCGGAGGAGAGCAGACGCTTACATGCTTCTTCCAGCACGAGCTTGTTGGCGTGTTTGCCCATTGACAGCACGTTTCTGCACGATTGGTACGCCTGGGCCGGGATTGCTTTCGCCGCGATCATTTCCTCGATGACGGTGCGTGTCGCCGGCCCGATCTTTTGGGCTTCGCGCAGGAAGTAATCGCTCGTCCACAGTCCCTGGGTGTGATCCATGTTCGCCGGTATGTGGTCGGCATCGGTGACATACGCCCCGCGGGTGTGGGCAAGCGTGTGGGTTGTAACGGCACGGCCACCATCGAAGACCGTGAGCACTTGCCCGGTGATGCGCACATCGACAGTGCGGCCAACGAGCTGGTGCGGCACGGAGTACCGCACGCTAGCTACGGTGATGTGGAAATCTGGGGCGACCTTGGCGCGTTTCCACTCGGTGCGCTGCCACGGGGTATCGGGAAGCGCTGTCAACAGGTGCCTTTCATGCGCATCGAAAATGTCTTTGCGGCTTGACTGCTGGTGACGAAACGGTACCGCCTGGTTGATCTGGTCAACCAACTGCCTAATGCGCGTGTTGAGTTCGTCAAGGTCGACGCACTGGTGGCCATCGAGTGCGTGGATGACCTTGTGGGTGACGATCTTGACTGCGGCTTCGACATTGGCTTTGTCTTTCGGCCGTTTCGACCTCGTGGGCAGCGCTGCGGTGTTGTAATGCTCCAAAAACTGCTCGTAGGTGTCGTTGACCTTGCGGTTTCGATCCGCCGCGCTGATCGCGTTCGACGCAGTCGAGGCATTATCCGGCACCACAACCTCAGGCACGCCCCCGAAGTAGGCGAACGCGTGGTGGTGGGCATCAAGCCAGGAATGCTGGCGCTCATCCGGACACGCGAGGGCAAAAATCATCCCTGAATACGGCATTGAGGCGACAAACACGCTGACCTTCACCCCTGGTGCGCCATAAGGGTCGAACAGGCGCATCTTGGTGCCTGCCCAATCCACCTGCATGGTGTGCCCCGGTGTGTGGGTGATGCGTGCGGTCAAACCGGCCGCATCGACATGGGACGCCACCAACTGGCGAAACCGGTCGTAGCTGTAATGGAGCTGGCCGGGTAAAGCAGGTGTGGTGGTGTAGCGTGCCCACAGCACTTGCAGTGTCTGCTTGTTACGCCCGGTGCGGGCTTTGACCACCGCATCGAAATCGATAGGGACGAACTCGCCCTGGCCTGTGCTGCGCCCATCTACGAATAACTCGTCGAGCTCATCATCCGGAGAGTGTCCGATTCTTTGTGTGCGGGGGTTTGGTTTACAAGTAGTCCGCGAATCGGTCGGGGTAAGCCACGGCTAGTTGGTTGATGGCTTGTTTCCACCCGGTGGCTTTCGCCCCTTCAATATAGCCGTTGCATTCAACGTCGCGCTTTGCTTTCTTCGCTCGCTGCGCAGCGCGCTTGTCTTCGATGTTGCAAATCATCAGCCAAAGCGTCTTCAGTGCCGCGGTATCGTTCGGGAATTGGCCCCTGTTGCGGGTAGCTTTCCGCAGTTCAGCATTCAGCGACTCGATCGAATTGGTGGTGTAGAGCACCCGGCGTGCCGCCGGCGGGAACTGCAGGAACGGCACGAACCGCTCCCAGGCGTCGCGCCAGACTTTGACCGACTGGGGGTATTTCCGGCCGAGTTCACTGGCCTCGAAAGCATCCAGGCTGGCACGTGCGGTGTCTTCGTTGGCGGCCGTGTAGACCTCACGCAGCGCCCGGGAGACAGATTTGCGGTCCTGGTAGGACACCCACCGGTTCGCAGCCCGAATCAGGTGCACAATGCAGGTCTGCACCATCGAATTCGGCCAGGTGGCTTCCACGGCTTCCGGCAAGCCTTTGAGCCCGTCGCAGCACACGATGAACACGTCCTGGACACCACGGTTGGCCAGATCCGCGCACACCGATGCCCAGAATGCAGCACCTTCATTTTCCGCGATCCACAATCCCAGGATGTGCTTGATGCCGTCCATGTCGACACCAACCGCCATGTAGCAGGACTTGTTGACCACGCGGTGGCCGTCACGGATCTTGACGCGTAGCGCGTCGAGGAAGATCACCGGGTAAAACTCGTCAAGCTGGCGGTTTTGCCAGATCATGACCTCGTCTAACACCGCATCGGTAATGGTGCTGATCGTATCCGGGCTCATATCCACCCCGAGCGTGGTTGCCAGATGGTGCTGAATATCACGCACCGTCATCCCGCCGGCGTACAGCGAGACGATCATGTCATCGAGCTCAGTCAGTCGGCGTGCACCCTTGGGCACCATCTTTGGCGCAAACGTGCCGGCACGATCCCTGGGCACAGTCACTTCCACCGCGCCGTAGCCAGAATTGACGGTCTTGGTGTACGACCCATTGCGGTGATTGTTCGCCTGTGCGGTTTCCACCTGGGCTTTGGTCTTGCGGTCAGAATGGCTATAGCCCAAATGCGCATCCATCTCCGCCTGCAGACCAGCGTTGATCGATGCCTGCAGCAGGCCTTTGACCAGCTCGCTTGCATCATCAGCGGAGGTCGACAGCTCGCTGATCAAGCTGGCAAGCTCAGGATTTTCCATCAGCTTCTCGCTGATCTCATTGACCTTTGCCGGGTCATGGTTTTTCTTCGGTGACACCGTAGTCATTATCGGTGAAACTCCCTCTCAATCAGAGCCTCACACACAAACTTCCTGACACCCTCCATCATCCGTCAACGCCAACACCTGGTCGATAGTGCGAATCCCGAGGGATCGAAGCACCTGGTTCGACCGGGAAATCGCGCGGTGGGAGCATCCGAGCTGTTGTTCAATCTGGCGGTACGAACGCTGCTGCACAAGCAGCTTCATCACCGCCCGGTAATCCGTCATCAGCGGACTCCTTCCGGTAACCGGCTACACCCCTGTGGTGCAACCACCCGAAAGCATCACCCGCCACCGCCAACCCCGCTACCGGAAACCCACTGAACCGCTACCCGAAAGTCACCACACCGCTACCAACTAGCCGGTCGCAACATTCTGCATTGAGATCAACGCCGAAGAGATTGTTTTGGAGAATTTCTTTGTAGAAATTCTCGGTGTCAAAGAGCGTATTTAAAATCCCGCCAATACGACGATTCTCGGCGAGTAGAAAATCGAATACATGTACTAGGAACGCGCCTGATCCGCATGCAGGATCCAGAACTTGAATCTTTTGAAGCTCTCGTTGATATCGTGTATAGGCTTCTTTCTCCCGCAGTTCATAATTTTTATCAGTCAATTCGCTGTGGAGATTGACTTCCTGCTGCATTTTCGTCTCCAACCTGCGGAGATATTCCCCTAAGGTTTGGTCGACCATATAGCGGACAATGTAGTCGGGTGTGTAGAAAATGCCCTCTTTTTACGGCGAGTCACTCTGGGAATGTGCGAACTCCCGCTTACTTCAACCGTGGATTTGAGCTGTTCAATATCGCTGACCGATTGCTCGAAAATTTTCCCCAGAATCGTAACGCTCGAATCGTGGGAGTAATCAAATTCGCTGAGTTGGATCAGTGGGGCAAGTGCACTGTCTGAAATCAGAAGCGCATCTAATTCGGGATTCGCTTTGAAAAGACCACCGTTGTATCCATTGGGAATACCCAAGGCAGAGGTCCCTGAATCAATCCCTTTGAATAGAACTTTCAAGTTGTCCCAGAAGCTCAGCCCAATCGATGAACGTTCCGATTCTATCTTTACTCGCATCAAGGTGTCAGAAGGTAGCAAGCCTCGATCCTCGGCGAATGCTATAAAGACAATCCTGTCGATAATTGTTTGGGCGAACGTGATTGCACTCTGAGGGTTAGAGGCATATGCAGGATTGTCTTGGATTATGGCGTTAATAAGGGATTGTCGTGCCTCTGCGTATCTCGCATACAAGTCTTCTCCAATGGCTTCTTGCTCGATGCGGATATCCGTAAGGAGGCGCTCAGTGACCGCTTCGCCGGCCTTGGCCGTCAGCTGTGACGAGTGCATTAGGTAAAACCATGACTTGAAGCCGAAGTAATCATGCGCAGGATCGACCAAGTCATCGAGTGTCCAGGAGTTATAGTCAAGCTGATTGTCGTTGTAGATTCTAAACTCTTGGAAATTAGAAACCACCACAAAAGGGCAGGATCGATACTGGACCTTATACTTAAACCCCTGCTGGACCGGCGTTAAATTGCTTTCTCTTTTTTGAGGCCTGTCGAGAGAAACTGAAGCACCTTTGAGTTCGACAACCGCACTAACGTTGCGAGTCGGGCCATCGAAATACCCTAAAACTACGTCTGGATAATTCTGGGCCTCCGTGGTGGCTTTTGGCTCCAAAGAATATGGCTGCGCGGGTTTCTCTTCATAGCCAAGAATTCGAACGAAAAAATCTTGATTATAGGCTTGTTCCCGGCTGGTTTCTTTGTCTTGAAGCAAAGTTCCATGGTGGAGATCAGCGTGCCACTTCCGCACAATTTCTAGGAATGGTTCAATTTCCTCATTGCTGATGGTGGCTATCGCCTCTGATAATTTATTCCGGTCGAAGAGCTGGGCCAAGACGCTTCCTTAGGGGAAAACAATAGAGTCGAGTAAATACTAGCGTGGCCTTCAGGGGACTGGGTTGAAACGTTGTTTCGAATGTTAAAGATCATATGTCGGCGGCGCTCGTATCGTGTGAAGCGTTCTCGACAGAAAGGGGTCTGACATGACCAATACTCTCGTCGCGTCCCCGCGGCTTATCCAGGCAATTAACACCGCAGCGTGGGCGCACCGCGACCACGTGCGAAAAGGCACCGACATCCCGTATGTCTCTCACGTTGTCGGCGTGATGCACCTCGTTTCCCAGGTCACCGACGACGAGGACGTGCTCGTCGCGGCGCTGTTCCACGACATTTTGGAGGACGTGCCCGAGGAGTACAGTCCGCAACGCATGGCCGAGGAGTTCGGCGACCGGGTGGTGGAGCTGGTGCGCGGAGTGACCAAGGACAGCACGCTTTCCAGCTGGCAGGACCGCTCGGAGGCGTACTTGGCGCACTTGCGTGAGGCGGACGACGGCAGTGTGCTCATCTCCGCCGCCGACAAACTGCACAACCTGCTGTCCATCCACGCGGACCTCGATGCGCTCGGCGACGAGCTGTGGGGCCGCTTCAACTCCGGCAAGGAGCGACAGCTGTGGTGGTACCGATCCGTGGCGGACCTGGTGCAGGAACGGCTGCCCGGCAACCCGCTGGGAGAGGAGCTAGCCCGCCAGGTGGAGCTGCTGGAAGCACGCGGCGCATAAGCTGGGGCGCATGGTTAATTCGGTGATGAAAGTAGCGATTATCGGTTCCGGGCCGCGCGGTCTGTGGGCGTCAGAAGAGCTCATGGAACGGGCACGGGAGCGTGGCGCGGCTATCGACGTGACGGTGTTCGACGCCAAGCCGCTGGAAGAGTCCTCCGCGCCCGGTGCGTTTCGGGATTCGGTGCCGGAGGAGTTCATCCTCAACGCACCGAAGTCCATCGTGGAGACGAAACTCGGGCCGCTCGACCCGAACGATGAGCTTCCCGGGGACTTTCCCAGCCGCAGGCACGTCGGGGATCACCTCGATGCGTCTTGGCGTGCACTCGAGGAGAACCTGCCGCCGCGCTGCAGCCTCACGCACCGGGTGGCAAACATCGAGATGGTCGAGCCCACCGACGGCGGGGTAGACGTGCTCGGCGAGCACTACGACGAGGTCCTCATGGTCACCGGGCACGCCCATGACTGGCCCGGTTCGCTTGCGCACGCGGACCTCGGCGACTTCAAGGTGGTCGCCCCCGCCTATCCGGCATCGAACTTGGACGCGGTGGGCCCCGACGATGTCGCGTTGGTCCGCGGCGCCGCGCTGACATTCATTGACGTGGTGAAGTACGCGGACGCGAAAGTCTTCTACCCCGTGACCCGGTCGGGCCGTTTCATGGAGGTCAAGGCGTACTTCGAAGGCGAGGCGAAAAAGGAGGCGCAGCCGCACATCGAGGAGGCCTCGCAGAAGATCCTCGAGTGCGAAAGCCTCGACGAGCTGGAGAACATCCTCGCGGACTGCGCCACGGAGCTGCTCCGCATCGCCGGCGGCGAAGGCGGGAAAGACGACATCCGGAAAGTGTTGCACGGTGAAGACTTCACCGGGGACCCAGTGGCGGAGCTTCGCGCATCCGTTGCGGCGGCCCGAGGGGAGCGCCCGTGGACGCCGGCGCTTGCGGTGGCGCTTGCGTTCCGCGACACCTACGACGCGGTGATCAACCGCGCCTCCTACGGCGGCCGCCACACCCTGGGTGGGAAGGACTTCGACGCGTTCGTTTCCACAATGGAGCGCGTCGGCTTCGGCCCACCGGTGGAGTCTGCGCAGATCATGCTCGAGCTTCTCGACGAAGGCCGGATCCGCACTGAGCTCGTCGCCCGCGGTGAGGAGGACCTCCGCGACTTGGCCGAGGAGGTCGGCGCGACTGTCATCATCGACGCGGTGCAGGCACCTCCCGGGATTGTCGAGGGAACCCTGGTAGGCAACCTGGTGGAGGCCGGAATCGGACTGCGCTACGCAGACACGAATGCTCTGCACGTGAAGCCCGACGCCACGCTTGTGGGGCAGAAGCACCTCGCTGCTGCCGGCCGCATGAACGAAGGTCTGGTGCTCGGCCACGACACGCTGAAGCGCACCAAGCAACACGGCATTGATCGCTGGGCAGACCGTGTGAGCGCCGCTGCGGCGGAACGCAAGTAGCGGCTGCTGAAAAACACAGAACCCGCCGCGGCGATCCATCAGATCGCGTTGGCGGGTTGTTGGGCATGCGTTAGATGTTGAACTGCTTGCGGATGTCCTGAATCCACTGCGGGTGGACGTAGGACAGTGCCGCGAAGATCGCGCCCAGGACCGCGATCAGGATCGCCAACACGGTGAGGATGATGCCGCCGGTGCTGCTGCCGGACACACTGCCCGCGGCGTCCTTGCCTGCGCCCTGATCCTCAGCCGGCTCCTGCGGCTCAGCGTTCTTGGTGATGGTCTCGGTGACCGTGGTGGGCACCGTCTTGACCTTCTCCACGACCTTGGTCTCCGGGGCGGTCTGCGTCGACGTCTCGGTCACGGTGGCAGTGCCGACGGAGGTGACGGTGGTGACCTGCGGCTCAGCGTTCTTGGTGATGGTGGTCGGGACCTCAACCGTCTCGGTCTTCGTCACGGTCTCCTTCACCGTGGTCGGGACCTCCTTGGTCTTTTCCACGACCTTGGTTTCCGGCGAAGTCTGCGTGGACGTCTCCGTCACCGTTGCGGTGCCGACAGAGGTATTCGTGGTGGTGACCAGCTTCTCGGAGGTCTGCGTCGTCGTAACGGTCTCCGGCGCAGGCTTCTGTTCCGTGGTTGCCTGCTCAGAGGTCGGCTTCTGCTCAGAGGTCGGCTTTGTGGTCTCTTCCGGCTTTTCCTCCGGCTTCTCCGCGTCCTTCTTCTGCAGCGTGACCTGGTCCACCACGTACGGGGTGTTGATGTTGTAGGTGGTCAGCTTCAGCTCGGTCGGGGAGACGCTGATGTTGGTGTAGTCCGGGTTGTAATCCTGGCGCCAACGGGCGGTGGTGTCGTGCGCCAGGTCGCGGGCGCGCTCCTCGCGGACGTGCGGGTGGGTTTCGCCGAACTTGTCCTGGAAGTCGTAGTATTTGCCGCCGGTGGCGGTGGTGGAGGTGAGGTAGAGCACCTCGCCGTCCTCAGGGATGAGCACGTCGCCGGACTTCGCGGCGCCTTCCGGGATCACCGGATCGAAGCCGTTCATCAGGTGGGAGCGGGTGTAGATGTGATCGTGGCCGCTAAGCACCAGGTCCACGCCGGCTTCAGACAGCTTCGGCGTGAGCTGCTCGCGCAGACGCACCACGTCGGAGTCGGTGTAGTGGGTGCCCTGGGAGAACGGGGCCTGGTGGATGCCCACCATCACCCAGTCCGCGTCGGAGCCGTTGGAGGCGATTGCGTCGTTGACGAACTTCGCGTGCGCTTCGATGTCGGCGGCCTCTGAGCGGTTGCCGTCGAGGCCGATGAACAGCACGTTGTTGTAGTTGAAGAAGTAGTTGGCGCTTGCGCCCTCTTCATTGGGCAGGAAGTAGGTGTCCCGGAAATGGCTGTCCGGCGCGTAGGTTTCGTGGTTGCCTTTCAGCACCGCCAGGCGGTAGTGCTGCAGCGCCTCCGGAGCGGTGAACTCCTCGAGCTGCTTGACAGGTGCGCCCCAGCCCTCAGCCTGGTCACCCAGGTGCATGAGGAATGCGGAATCCGGGTGCTCGCCGGTGGCGACGTTGACCGCTTTGTTCCATGCTGCGGACTGCTCGGCGATCTTGGCGCCCACGCCGATCTGCGCGTCGGCCATGGCCAGGAAGTTCCAGGTGTCGGAATCGGTGCCGGTGGTGAAGGTGCGCTCCTCGCTCCAGCCGCGGTCATCGTTGCCAACGCGGTAGACGTACTCCGTGTCCGGCTCCAGGCCCGTCATCGTGGCCTCGTGCGGGTAGAAGATTGCCGCGTTGTAAGGGCCGCGCGGGGATTCGACGCTGGTGACGTCGCCAGGGTTATCTGCCGGCCAGTACTCCAGGTACTGCAGCTCGTTGGTCTTGGACTGCCATGCCAGGTTGGCCTCGGTGGCGTCGGAGCCGATGCCGAGCACGATGCGGCTGATCTTGGTGTTGACCGCGTCCGCAGCCACAGCGGTGGTCATCGGTGCGAACAGGGAGACAACGACGGCGGTGGCAACAGCGCTGCGGCGCAGGGGACGGTGGGTACGCAGGAGATTCATGTTTGCCCACTTAAATCACCCGCTTTTAACAGGCGGTTACAAGTAATCGGACACCTCGGTGAATTGAACATGAATTTCAGGTGACATCGGTCTGCTGTTCTTGCACCAGGTTTACAGCTGGTTGAAAGTTAGCTCCATGAGCTCAAAGTTCCGTGTCAATCGTCGTGTGTTCCTGCAAACTGTCGCAGCGGCAGCCGCCGCAACCGCCATCGGCACCGGCGGCGCCTACGCCGCACGGCGCGGCACGGTGTCCACTCCGGAAGAACCGGCCCCGGCAAGCGAGTGGGACCTGCCGTTCCTCCACGGCGTCGCATCCGGCGACCCGCTGCCGGACCGCGTGGTGTTGTGGACCCGCGTGACTCCGTCCCGCGAGGCGCTGCCGGGCTCCGGCCTGGGCGAGGACGTGAAGCTGGAGTGGCAGATCGACACCTCCGAGGACTTCACAAACCCGCAGACGGGCACGGTGACCACCTCGGCGGATTCGGACCACACCGTCCACGTCGACCCGGAGGGCCTGGAGCCGGCGACGGAGTACTTCTACCGCTTCGTCGTCACGAGCGGCGAGTTCGAGGGCGCGACCTCCCCGGTCGGCCGCACCCTCACGGCACCGAAGGCTGACGCGAGCGTGGACAACCTCAACCTGGCCATCGCGTCGTGCGCGAACTGGGAGTCCGGCTTTTTCGCCGCGTACGGCGACATGGCGCAGCGCGCCCGCGCCGGCGAGATCGACCACGTGGTGTTCCTCGGCGACTACATCTACGAGTACCCGACCGGCGAGTACGCCGGTAAAAGCGGTGTCGCGCGCATGCACCACCCAGAGTGGGAGATCACCACGCTGGAGGATTACCGCCAGCGCCACGGCCGCTACCGCACGGACCTCAACCTGCAGGCCGCGCACGCGGCGTGCCCGTGGATCGTCATTTGGGACGACCACGAGACGGCCAACAACAGCTGGTTCGAGGGCGCGGAAAACCACACCGACGGCCGCGTGGAGGGCGAGTGGCCGGAGCGCCTGGGCGCCGCGGTGCAGGCCTACTATGAGTGGCTGCCGGTGCGCGCGCAGTCGGCGGGCGAGGAGCAGCTGCTCTACCGCAGCTTCAAGTTCGGCGACCTGGCGCAGCTGACCATGATGGACCTGCGCACCTACCGCGACGCGGAGACCACCGGCGCGAACTTCGCCAACGACGACCGCACGATGCTGGGCAAGCAGCAGTTCGATTGGGTGGCGCAGCAGCTGCAGGAGTCCACCGCGCGCTGGGACGTGCTGGGCAACTCGGTGATGGTCTCGCCGATGCGTTTTGTCACCATCCCCGACAACGAAAAGGCCAACATCGCGGCCGGCTATATGAAGGAGCGCGCGACGGGCATTGCGGTGAACTCGGATCAGTGGGACGGCTACGCCGCGGAGCGCGACCGCCTGCTCACCATGTTGGACGAGCAAGAGTCGAACGCACTGTTCCTCACCGGCGATATTCACTCGGAGTGGGCGAACTCGATCGCCTCGCCGTCCGGCTTCGGCGAGATCGGCTGCGAGATGGTCACCACTTCCATCTCTGCGCCGAATGTGGACGAGATCCTGACCACCGCGTTCGGCACTTACCACAAGGAAGACAACTCCACCTCGCTGCTGGTGGAGAAGGTTATCCGGGACTACAACCCGTGGGTCAACCACATCGACTTTGACGCGCACGGCTACGGCATCGCCAGCATCCACTACGACTACGTGGACATGCTGTACTACCGCGTCTCGGACGTGGAGGACCCGGACGCCGCGGTCAGCCTCGGCACGAAGCGCCAGTGGCGCATCGGCGAGGGGTTCGTCGAAGCATAAGCTGCTTATCGACGACGGTCGCGAAATCTGGGTGGGCGGGCTGGTCACCGCGCGCGTGCGTGGCACCATCGAGCTGTAGGCGGGCGGCCTACGTCATCATCACCTTGGTCTGGGCGACCGCCTCGTCCATGCGGCCGATCGCGTGGTGCAGCCGGTGACGCAGCCAGAGGCCGAGGAAGAGGAAAGGCAGCACGAAGAGGACGAGGCAACCGAGGGCTCGCCAGAAGTCCCAGCCGTAGGTGCCGAAGACCGCGGCGCGCATAGCGCGGATCGAGTAGGTCGCGGGCAGCCAGGGGCTGATCGCCTGCGTCCAGCCCGGCAGCAGCTGCAGCGGGTAGGCTCCGCCCGCAGCCGAGACCTGGAGCACCAGGATGAGCACGCCCACGGCTTTGCCGGCGTTGCTCAGGGAGAGCACCAGCGTGTAGCAGATCAGGTGGAAGACCAGGCTCGAGACCCACCCCGCCATGTAGAGGAGGAAGGGGTGCGCGGGCTCGATGCCCACGTAGACGATGAGCCCCGCCATGAGGAGCGTGGATTGGGCCAGGCCGGTGGTCACGAACGTCAGGTAGCGGCCAAAGTACTTCTGGCCCGCGGTGAGGCGGTCGGGATCGACCACGTTCTGTTCGATGGAGCGATCGTCCGTGCGCACGGCCACCGACGTCAACAGGGCGCCCACCCACAGGGCGAGCACCGTGTAGAGCGGGGCCATGCCGGCGCCGAAGCTGACGCGGGGGAAGACCTCCTTGCGCTCCACCTTGACTGGGTCGACGAGGGCGTCGGCGAGCACTTCCGGGTGGCTGGAGACGAGGTCGGCCAGCTTCGTCAGGTCCCCGCTCGAGCGCGCCTGCGCGATCGACTGCTTCGCCTCCTGCATCCTCGCCGCGTTGGCGCGCAGAGATTCCGCCGTGCCGCGCAGGTTTGAACCGGAGGCTGCGAGGGTGTCGCGCAGCGAGCCGGGCCGGTTGGCCAGGGCAGAGGAGACGCCGTCCATGTCCGAGCGGGCCTTGTCGACGTTCGCGCGGACGTTGTCCAGCGAGCCCGACAGCGCCTCGAGGCGCGGGCGGATCCCGGTGTCGTAGGAATTCTTGGCCGAGTCCATCGCCGCGCGGGCCCGGGCGATCGAGTCCTTGATCTCCTGCCGGTCCGCGTTCTTCCCGTCCCGGCTGTCCTGCCCGGCGGTGAGGCGCGCGGCAGTGTCGTTGAGTCGGTCGCGCACGGCCGTCTGGCGGGCGATGGCGTCGTTGAGGTGGCCGACCACCGCGCGCACCCCCGGCTGGGCGTCGGGGGGAAGCGCCGGGGCGACTTGGCCGTTGATGGTGTCGCGCAGGGCCGTGTACTGCTTCACCTGGACATCGATGCGCGCGGCGATGTCCGTCAGGCTCGCGGCGGTGGCCTGGGAGGTGGCGGAGGAGTCCGCCAGCAGCTGGTCGACACGTTCGCTCACGGCGGCGAAGCTTACCGACGTCGCCCCCAGCGCCGCCGCAAGCGCCGCGCCGTCTCCGCCGAGGCTCGCCCCGGTGACCCCGAGGTCGACGGGTTGGACCTGCCCGAGAGAGTCGCCCAGCGCCCCGGAGATCCGCTCGGCGCTGTCGACGAGCGGCACGCTCGACTCTGTGAGCGAGGCGAGCGCGTCGACGGTGTTGGCGCTGGAGAGCAGCTGGTCGCGGGCGTTGGCGGTGCGGGTCGCGATGGAGTCGAGCGCCTGCTTGGTCTCCGCCTCGTTGAAGTAGTCCGAGGTCGTCTCGATCAACCCGAATGACACCTCGGAGAGGGCCCTGGTGAACGACGCGCTGATCTGGGCGCTGACGCCCTGCGTGCCGCTGGAGATGAGCAGCGGGGAGATGGGGTTCTTCTTCTCGTTGATGTAGAGGTCGATCCGGCTGGGTTCGGCGTCGTCGGCGTAGAAGGTGAACATGTCGTCGCTCAGCGTGGGAGGCAGGACGATGGCGGCGTAGTACTCGCCGGATTTCGCGCCCTCGATGGCGTCGTCGACGTCGGTGATGACCCAGTCCATCGAGTCGTCGCGGTAGAGCTGGGAGAGCACCATGTCGCCGACGTTGACGGCCAGCGGGGTGAGGTCGCTCGTGTGGCCGCGGTCGGTGTTGGCCACCGCGACCTCGAGGCGATCGGTGTTGCCGAATGGGTCCCACGCGGCCAGCACGTTGAACCAGGCGAAGAGGCAGGGGATGGCGATGAGGCCGACCATGACGATGCCCGCCATGACGTTGGTGTAGAGCCGGCGCAGGTCGTTGTAGGCGATGGAGAAGACGGTTCTCACTTGGTGTCCTCGCTTTCGGCGTCCGCGGGCCCGATGGTGACGCTGGTGCCGGCGGAGTCGTGGCGGTGGATCACGGCGTCGCGCAGCTCGGCCTCGCCGAGGCGTGAGACCTGTTCGGCGTCGACGAGGCTCTGCGTGAAGTACTCCACCGCGCCGAGGTAGAGGGTGACCAGCAGCGACCAGGCGACGACGATGGCCAGCATGATCGTCTTGTCGGTGGGCAGGAGCATGGTGAGCAGGGTGATGATGGCGATGCCGACAACGCCCACGACGATCCCGCCGAAGATGAGGGTGCGGTAGTTCTCCCGCAGCATCCGCGCCCGCTTCTCGACACCACCGCGGAACTCATCCCGGTCCGACAGGGCGGCCATGATGTCGGACGCGCGGTAGGGCGAGCCCATGACCTCCACCTTCTCGTTGGTGATCAGGTTCGTGCGCGCGAGCTGGCGGTTGAACAGGAGGTTGGCGTGCGAGGAGGTGAGTCGGAACAGCCACCCCAGGGCGAAGGCCGCGGCGGACATGGCGAGAAGCGCCGCCATGAAGCGGAGGTAGTGGTGGCCGTAGAACCCGGCAATGGTCTCGCGCATCGCGTCGATGCCGTAGCGGAAGGGGAGGAAGGGGTAGATGCGGCGGAAGAAGTCGGGCATGAGCTCGATGGGGTAGAGACCCGACGCGCCCGGGATCTGGATGACGACGAGGAAGACGGCGATGCCGCGGCCAATGTGGCCGAGCGCGGAGACGATGGAGTAGATGATCCCCGTGTAGGCGACCCCGATGGCGATTGCGGTGGCGAGAAAGGCCGTGACGGACTGCATCTGCACCCCGAAGGCCACGTTGCCGAGCGTCACCACGACGGCCTGGAGCACCGAGAGCGTGGCGAAGAGGAGGAAGCGGCCGAGGTAGGCCTGGCCGACGGTGAGGCGGCGGAAGCCCTCGGTGTCGACCTCGACGCGGAAGATGATCGTCAGCACGAACGCGCCGATCCACAGGGCCAGGTTGGTGAAGAAGGAGGCCATGGAGCTGCCGTAGTTCTCCGTGGGGAAGACGGCCTGCTGCTCGACGGTGACGGGCGAGGAGATGTACTCGCCGATCTTCGCGGAGTTGAGGTTCGTGACAGTGTTGAGGGCCTTCGAGTCGGAGGTGGCCAGGAGGGCGTTGATGTCGGACTGGGCGGAGCGGGCGCCGTCGGCAAGCGTGCCGAGGTTGCCCGAGACCTGGTCGAGGATGCCGAGGCTGGCCGCGAGCTGGTTGTCCACCCCGGCGAGCAGGGAGGTCGTTTCCTCGCGCAGGGCACGCTGGCTGCTCAGCGCGCCGCGCACGGACGCGACGCTGCCGGAGGCCTGCGCGAGCGAGGCGTTGATTGCGGGCACGGACTCGCCGAGCTGCGTGCTCGCGTCGCGCGCTGCGGCGTTGGAGTTGGCGGTTGCGGCCTCGAGGGAGTCGCCGAGCTCGCCTATCGACGCCAGCGCGGCGCCCGCGCTGCGGTCCACGTTGTTCAGGCCGTCGAGGACGGCGCGGGAGGCGGCGGTACGCTCCTCCAGCGCGCTGGCCGCGGCGTCGAGCTGAGCGCGGACCTCGGGCGATAGGGCCGCCCCAGCCGACATGGCGCGCAGCTGCGCGGCGGCGGATTCGCCCTGCTTGACCACGCCGTCGACCTCGCCGACGGCGGAGCGCACCCGCCCCTGGGCGGTGCCGAGCTGGCCCGTCGCCTCCGCGATGGAGGCGCTGGCGGAGGCGGCGCCGAGGCTGAGCGCGTTGGTGGACTCGGCGAGCGCGGTCGACGTGTCGGCGCTGAAACCGGCGGAGGACTTCTGCAGCTCGGCGATGATCCCCTCGGCCTCGCCGAGGGAGGAGTCCACGGACACGAGGGTGTCGTCGACGGAGCCGACGAGGGTGTTCAGCTCGGCGACGACCGGGCGTGCCCCGCTGATGCTCTGCTTCATCGTGGCCACCCGCCCCTGGGCGGCGTCGAGGTCGGCGGCGATCTGGCCGAAGCTCCCGGAGGCCTTGCCTCGGGCCTCCTCGGCGTTAGCGCGCGTCGCGAATCCTTTGTTGCGCAGCTCGGTCGCCGCGGCCTCGCCGACCTTCTTCTTGAAGGCCTCGGACACGGCCGTGTCGACGGCGGAGGCACCGGCGTCGGTGATCGAGGGGGCGACGCCGTTGCTCTTCTCGTTGACGTAGTACTCCAGCACCGGCTGCGTGTAGGTGCCGCTGACCAGGCTCAACAGGTCCTCGCTGAACTCGGGCGGGATGAGGAACATGGCATAGTAGTCGCCGCGCATGAGCCCGTCGCGGGCCTCGTCCTCGGGGAGGAACACCCATCCGATCTTGTCGTTGCCCTCGAGCTGCTCGGTGATCTGCTCGCCGACGTCGACCTCGCCGACGCGTTCGGCGGATGCGCCACGGTCGTTGTTGACCACCGCGATGCGGATGTTCTGGGTGTGGGCGTAGGGGTCCCAGAAGGCGTTGATGTTGAACCACGCGTAGAGCGCGGGGATGATGAGCACGCCGACGATGATGATGAAGGCCCGGGGAACGCGCAGCAGGCGACGAATGTCCCGTACAAGAATCTGCCCGCTCTTTCTCACGTGGCGAGCGTACCCTCAAATAGAACGTTAGGGGAAACGCCCCGGGTCTGGGCCAAACTCGAGTCCTTCAACTCCGGCGGCAGCGCCAAGGACCGCACAGCCCGCGCCCTCGTCGCCGACGCCCGTTGGCGCCCCCAGTGCCAGGCCGGAGCTCGGCTAGAGCTCGGCGCTCAACCGAGCGGTGGCGTCCTTGAGCGCGGCGCCCCACTGGGCTGCGGGGCTCGGTCCGAGCCGCTCGGCCGGGCCGGAAATAGACAGCACGGCCACCAGCGCACCGTCCGGTTGGAACACCGGCGTGGACACCGATGCGAGCCCGACTTCGCGCTCGGCCACGGATTCAGCGAAGCCGTCGTCACGGACTTGCTGCAGGTCAGCGGCGTCGAAAGGCGCGTCGACGGGGGCAAAAGCCGCGAACACGCGGGCGGCGGAGCCGGCGGATAAGGTCAGGTGGGAGCCGACCGGGACCACGTTGTGCAGTCCGCTTTCGGGTTCCGCGGCGGCGATGCAGGTGCGCGTGGTGCCGGTGAGCTGGTAGAGCTGGGCGGACTCGCCAGTGGTCTCGACGAGATCTCGAAGCACCGGGGCCGCGGCCGCGAGCAGTCTCGGCGACGGCCCACCGGTGTAGCTGGGCAACGCGGGCCCAAGCGACCATTCGCCGCGTTCGTTGCGGGCGAGCACATGGTGCACCTCGAGTGCCGTGGCGATGCGGTGTGCGGTGGCCCGGGGCAGCTCGGTGGCGTCGCTGAGCTCTGCGAGCGATTTGTCGCCGCTGGCTACGGCCGCCACGATGGCGACTGCGCGGTCGAGCACTTTGATGCCTGATCCTTCGTTATACTGTCTCACAGTTCGAATCCTATCATCTCATTATGTGGGAAGGTGGGGAGGAAACGCGAAGGAGTTTGCTATGGCGGATACACCGTTGACGTTGGCGGAGAAGGTGTGGCGCGACCACGTGGTCAAGCAGGGCGAAAACGGCGAGCCCGACCTCATCTTCATCGATTTCCAGCTTCTGCACGAGGTCACCTCGCCGCAGGCGTTCGAGGGGCTGCGCTTGGCCGGGCGCACGATGCGCCACCCGGAGCTGCACCTGGCCACCGAGGACCACAACGTGCCCACCGAGGGGATCGTCTCCGGCCAACTGCTCGAGATCGCGGAGCCGACCTCGCGCACCCAGATTGCCACGCTGCGCAAAAACTGCGAGGAGTTCGGCGTAACCCTGCACCCGATGGGCGACGTCAAGCAGGGCATCGTGCACACCGTCGGCCCGCAGCTGGGCATCACTCAGCCGGGCATGACCATCGTCTGCGGCGACTCGCACACCTCCACCCACGGCGCGTTCGGCTCGATTGCCATGGGCATCGGCACCTCCGAGGTGGAGCACGTCATGGCCACCCAGACCCTGCCGCTGAAACCGTTTAAGACCATGGCCGTCGAGGTCACCGGCGAGCTGCAGGAGGGCGTGACCGCGAAGGACCTGATCCTGGCCATCATCGCCAAGATCGGCACCGGCGGCGGCCAGGGCCACATCATCGAGTACCGCGGCGAAGCCATCGAGAAGATGTCCATGGAAGCGCGTATGACCATCTGCAACATGTCCATCGAAGCGGGCGCACGCGCCGGCATGGTCGCACCCGACCAGAAGACCTTCGATTACGTCGAAGGCCGCGAGTACGCCCCAAAGGGCGCGGACTGGGACGCGGCAGTGAAGTACTGGAAGACGCTGCCCACCGACGAGGGCGCGAAGTTCGACACCGTGGTGGAGATCGACGGTGCGTCGCTGACTCCGTTTGTCACCTGGGGTACCAACCCCGGCCAGGGCCTGCCGCTGGGCGAGAACGTGCCGGACCCGGGGGACTTCACCGACGAGACCTCCAAGCAGGCCGCCGCCAAGGCACTGAACTACATGGACCTGACCCCGGGCACGCCGCTGCGCGACATCGCCATCGACACCGTGTTTTTAGGCTCGTGCACTAACGCCCGCATCGAGGACCTGCGCGCCGCCGCCGAGGTGGTCAAGGGCCGCACCATCGCGGCAAACACCCGCATGCTGGTGGTGCCCAGCTCCACGCTGGTCAAGCAGCAGGCGGAGGAGGAAGGCCTGGACAAGGTCTTCACGGACTTCGGCGCTGAGTGGCGCACTGCCGGGTGCTCGATGTGCCTGGGCATGAACCCGGATCAACTGAAACCGGGGGAGCGGAGTGCGTCGACAAGCAACCGCAACTTCGAGGGACGGCAGGGCCCCGGCGGGCGCACCCACCTTGTCTCCCCGCTGGTCGCCGCGGCGACCGCTGTCACCGGCCACCTTGCTAGCCCCGCAGACCTGTAAAGGAGCACTCAGATGGAGAAATTCACCACCCACACCGGTGTCGCCGTGCCGCTGACGCGCTCGAACGTGGACACCGACCAGATCATTCCGGCGCGCTACCTCAAGCGCGTCTCCCGCACCGGCTTCGAAGACGGCCTGTTTTCCAACTGGCGCGAAAACGAGCCCGGGTTCGTGCTCAACCAGGACGCCTACGCCAACGGCTCCGTGTTGTTCGCCGGGCCTGACTTCGGCACCGGCTCCTCGCGCGAGCACGCTGTGTGGGCGCTGATGGACTACGGCTTCCGCGCCGTGTTCAGCCCGCGTTTCGCCGACATCTTCCGCGGCAACTCCGGCAAGGCCGGGCTGTTGGCCGCGAACCTGCCGGAAAGCGACATCGAGCTGATCTGGAAACACTTAGAGCAGCACCCGGGCGAGACCGCCACCGTGTCGCTGGAGGACCGCACGGTCACCGTCGGCGACAACACGTTCGTCTTCGAGGTGGACGACTACACCCGCTGGCGCCTCATGGAGGGCCTCGATGACATCGGGCTGACGCTGCGCGACGAAGACACCATTGAGGCCTTCGAAGCGAAACGGCCGTCGTTCAAGCCGGCCGTGCGATAAGCGCTAGTGGTAAGCGCTAGTCCTGCGCCGCTTCCTCGTCGAGGCGCTGGGTGACCTCCGGCGCGAACTCGGTGAGGAAGTCGCGCGAGGCGGCCACCACGCCCTGGATGCCGGTGAGGATGTGGGACTCGAACTGGTTGTCCGTGTACTCCCAGTGGCCGGGCAGGCTGTAGGCCACGCCGAGGGCAGTCACCCCGCGCTCTTCGTCCTTGAGGGCGGTGACGGTGGGGTAGGCCTTGGTGTAGTTGTACTGCTCGGCCCAGTTGCGGATGTCCTCGTAGCGGTCCGCGCCTATGGAGTCCACCGCGACCGAAGAAATCACGTTGATGTTCGGGGCGATGTGCGCGATTTCCAGGCCGATGCGGGCAAAGCCGGTGCGGATGGCAAACTCGCTTGCCTCATCAAACTGCCAGCCCTGCTTGGAAAAGACGTCCTTGACGCGCTGGATGGACAGGGGCTTCAAAGTGTCGTTGCTCATCGTTATTACGCCTCCTTAGCGCCGTCGTTGAAGGATTCTTCGAGGCCCGGGAAGGTTTCGCGCAGCTGGCCGGCCACGTGGTGGATGGCGGAGAAGAAGTACTCGCACATCTCGCGCAGCTGCGTATCCGCGAAGCCGTCGCCGGAGAAGAATGGCGCCTCCATGATCGCGATGGCGGTGCCGTCTTCGCGCTGCACCGGGTGCACGCGCACCAGCGGCAGGGTGCGGTTCATCACGTTCGCGAACTCGCGAAGCTTCTCGACGTCCTCCGGTTGATCCACAACCGCCATCCACCTGGACGTGGCCTTAAAGCCCTCGCGTTCGACCTCGAAGAAGACCACCAGGCCCGGAAACGCGGTGCGGACCTCGCCGCCGTCTTCGCGGAAGTACTTCAGATCCATGCCTTCCAGCGTGGACGCGATGCGTTCCTGCGTCACCGGCGGGAAAGCGGTGGGGGTGGGAGAAGTCATAAGAAAAATCCGTTCCTTTCTTTCTAGCTAGAGCACCGGCAGTGCGGACGGGACGTAGTCGGCCCCGGTGAGTTGGCCGTCGTGGAAGCTCAAGACCCACACGGAGCCCTTCTTCGCGTGAATCTCCGTGTCGATAGGTAGGGTGCCTTGCGCAGACAGCCAGGCGATCATGCCGGGGATGACATCGCCCTGGGCGCAGACCACAGAGGTGCCGCCCTGCTCGATCACCTCGGTGAAGGCGCGCTGCGCGCCGACCATGTCGGACAGCCAGGCCTCGTTGCCGAAGCGTGGGTCGACGGCCACGTCGATGCCCAGCTCGTCCGCAAGCGGGGCGACAGTGGTCTGGCAGCGCTCGGGCTCGGCGGAGTAGATCCGCTCCGGGGAAAACGCGCTGAGCAGCGGGACCAGCATCTCCGACTGGCGGCGGCCCTTCTTGTCCAGCGGGCGCAGGTTGTCGTCGCCGGACCACTTCTCGCGCTCGTGGGCGCGGGCGTGGCGCACGTAGAGCACGCGCGCGTCCGCCGGGGTGCCGAAACGCTTCTGGGCCTTGCGCAGCACCTGGCGGTCCAGGTCGTAGGTCATCAGCTCGCAGGCATCGTCGATAGGCAGCCAGCGGATCTCGTCCACCTCGTCGTTGGGCTCGAACTCGCCGCCGGTGACCTCGCCCGTCCAGTAGTAGACCACCTTCGTGGTCTTCTTCACCGGGTAGACGGTCTTGCCCAAAAGCTTGCCCAGGCGCACGTCGAAGCCGGTTTCTTCCTTGATCTCGCGCACTGCGGTCTGCACCAGGGACTCGTCCGGGTCCAGCTTGCCCTTGGCCAAAGACCAGTCGTCGTAGTGCGGGCGGTGGATGCACGCCACCTCCAGCGAGTCAGAGTTTTTCAGGTCGCCGCGCCACAGCACCGCGCCGGCGGCAAGCGTGGTGCGCTTGAACTCGCTTTGCGGGTGGTTGGGGATTTCCTGCAGGCGCCCGGTGAGGAACATCTCGCCGCGCGTGTCCTTGTCCTGCTCGTGCAGTTGGCGGTCGTCATTTGGCATACGTTCCATTGTGTCGCAGACTCGGCGGGCGCGCTACGTGCGGGAGGGGTGGTACGTTGTAGCGGTTGAAAAACGCTGGGAGGACGCACTGATGGTCAACGTGGCAGTATTGGGCGCCGGTTCCTGGGGGACCACCCTTGCCAAGGTGTTCGCGGACGCGGGCAACCCCGTGAGCCTGTGGGCGCGGCGCGAGGAGCTCGCCCGCACAATCCAGGACACGCGGGAAAACCCCGAGTACCTGCCCGGCATCGAGCTGCCCGCGGCGATCCAGGCCACCTCCAACGCCGCCGAGGCGCTGGACAACGCGGCGATCGCGGTGTTCGGCGTGCCCAGCCAGACCATGCGCGACAACCTCACCCGCTGGGCGCCGCACCTGCCTGGCGACGCCACCCTGGTCTCCATCTCCAAAGGCGTCGAATCCGGCACGCACATGCGCATGAGCGAAATCATCGCGGAAGTCACCGGGGTAGAAAGCGAGCGTATCGCGGTGCTGTCCGGGCCGAACCTCTCGCGCGAGGTCGCCGAGGAACAGCCGGCCGCGACCGTGATCGCCTGCGCCGACGAAAACCGCGCCAAGCTCGTCCAGGCCGCGTGCGCCACCAACTACCTGCGCCCGTACACCAACACCGACGTGGTGGGCTGCGAGATCGGCGGCGCCACCAAGAACGTCATCGCGCTCGCCTGCGGCATGGCGGCCGGGCAAGGCTTGGGCGACAACACCCAGGCCACCCTGATCACCCGCGGCCTGGCGGAAATCACCCGCCTTGGCGCGGCGCTCGGGGCGGACGCCCGCACATTCGCTGGCCTTGCCGGTATGGGCGACCTGGTGGCCACCTGCGCCTCCCCGCTGTCGCGCAACCGCACCTTCGGAGCCGCGCTCGGCGAAGGCGCGAGCATGGACGAGGCCCGCGCCGCCACCAAGGGCCAGGTCGCGGAGGGCGTGGTGTCCTCGCGCAGCATCTTCCAGCTCGCCGAAGAGCACTCCGTGGAGATGCCGATCACCCAGGGCGTGTACTCGGTGTGCCACGAAGGCATGAAAGTCGCCGACGTGATTGCCGCCCTGATGGGTCGCAGCAAGAAAGCGGAGTAGCGCCCGGTAGGCTAGCTCCCCGTGATCCGCATAGCTGTTTTGTACGGTGGCATGTCCACCGAGCACTCGATTTCCTGCATTTCCGCCGACTCGGTCATGTCCCACATGCCCGCGGACTACGAGGTGTTTCCCATCGGCATCACGCAGGACGGTGTCTGGGTTGAGGGTGTGACGAATCCGGCGGAGGGGGCGGAGCTTCCCGTCGTCAAGCATGGGCGCGAAGTTGCGCTCTCTTTGAACCCGCAGCGCAAGGGATTGCTTTACGACGTCACCTCCGGCGAGCCCATCACCACCATCGACGCCGTCTTCCCGGTGCTCCACGGCAAGTACGGCGAGGACGGCACAGTCCAAGGCCTGCTCGAGATGGCCGGGGTGCCGTATGTGGGCCCGGGTGTGTTGGCGTCGGCGTGCGGGATGGACAAGGAGTACACCAAAAAGCTCGTTTCCGCGGTTGGCATCCCGGTCACGCGCGAGGTGATCCTGGACGGCGCGCGCGAGCTCACCGAGGCGGAGCGTTCGCACCTGGGGCTGCCGGTGTTTGTGAAGCCGGCCAACGGCGGTTCGTCGATCGGCGTGTCCAAGGTGACCAGCTGGGAGGCGCTGCCGGCCGCGGTGTCGCTGGCGCTCGAGTCCGACGGCAAAGTCATCGTCGAGGCCGAGCTAGTCGGCGACGAGGTGGAAGTCGGCGTGCTCGAGCGCCCCGACGGCACCATCGCCGCGTCCGTGCCCGCCAAGCTCAACGGCACCGAGGACTCCGCGGAGGGCTTCTACGGCTTTGAGACCAAGTACCTCGAAGAAGGTGTGACCGCCACCATCCCGGCGCCGTACTCGGACGAGCTGATCGCCCAGCTGCAGGACATGGCGGTGACCTGCTTTAGGGCACTGGACTGCAAGTCGCTGGCGCGCGTGGACTTCTTCGTCACCGAGAACGGGCCGGTGCTCAACGAAATCAACACCATGCCCGGCTTCACCGCCATCTCCATGTACCCGCAGGTGTGGGCCGCCACGGGCGTGGACTACCCGGAGCTGCTGGACACGCTGATCCGCACCGCGCTGCGGTAGGGGTTCGTGGCGCGGCGCGCTGGGCCGCCGTAGCGCGCCGCGCAGCCCAGCCCGCCCGCGGACACGGCCCAAACCGCCGCCGTGGAGCCAAATCCAGCTACAAGGATCCAGCTAATCGGCTCTGGGGGGGATGCGGACAAATTCTTGGAGTGCATTTGGGGGACTTTGTCTCGTTGTTATGCACTCAGTGCTTGTCGGTGTTCGGCGATGGTGGTGTAGCCGTCGCCGAGTGTCGACTTCAATCGTC
>NZ_JAKRMR010000005.1:0-185815 GCF_022346205.1 Corynebacterium sp. ACRPZ | reverse complement strand
CCCCGCGAAGCCCGCGGGCTTTTAGGTCTTGGAAGAAGCCTTTCCACGATGCGTTGGATTCCGCGGTGGCGACGTGCATGCCGAGCATTTCGCGGTACCCGTCGGCGTTGACCCCGGTGGCGAGCAGCACGCAGCATTTGACCACCCGGCCGCCTTCACGCACCTTGATTGTCAACGCGTCGCAGGACAGGTAGGCGTACCCGCCGGGGTCGAGTGGGCGGTTTCTTAAAGTCGGCGACCATCTCGTCGAGTTCTTCCGACATGCGCGAGACTTGGGATTTCGACAGGTTGGAAATGCCAAGGGTTGCCACCAGATCGTTCATCCTGCGGGTGGAGACCCCTTTGAGATAGCACGTCGCGATCACAGTCGATAGTGCCCGTTCAGCCCGTGAGCGGCGCTCTAACAGCCAGTCTGGGAAGAACGCGCCGTGGCGCAGCTTTGGCACTGCCACGTCGATGGTGCCGACACGGGTGTCGAGGTCGCGGTGGCGATACCCGTTGCGGTGGTTGACCCGCTCGGTGGAAGCGACGCCGTATTCGGCGCCGCAGACGGTGTCGGCCTGGGCGGAGAGGATCTGGTTGATAAACCCTTGCAGCATCTGGCGCATCAGATCAGGGGAGGCTTGGGCGAGCAGATCATCCAGATAGGTTGTCGGGTCGATAGAATGCGGTGCAGCGGTCATCGTCATGTGCCTTTCGGTGAGATGTGGTAGTTGAGTCGAAAGGTTACTGGCGGTGGCCGCCCCTACATTTTCCAGGGCCCACCATCAGCAAGCGTTACACCACACTAAGGGACGCAACCTCGCAAAAGCTGACAACAGCGTTTTGCGACCTGGTGAAACATCGAGCGAAAACAGGCCGGTCGTCAACTTCTACGAGAACACCCCAGCCGAAGCCCACCGTGCGGACTCCGCATTGCGGACAAACACCCCTGCGCCCATCATTGGTGCACACCCACGAATTGTACAAATCGACGAAACAACCCCGCCCACCCAAATCCCACCTGGGCAAACGTGGCAGCGCTGTCGATTCGTGCACAACCGGTACGCCGCACGTCGCCGCAGGGGCCCCTTAGCTGAGCAGCGGAGACCACCCCCCAGGCTGCCGGCGCCCCTGCGAATTCCGCCCTGCGGACTCCGCATTGCGGACAACCGCGGCCCCACAAACAATGGGTCTACACCCAGCAATCGAAGTAGGGGCTTCCGGTGCGCCAGCCCGCCGAGCTACAGCAATGGCCACTCGTCTTTGAGTCGGAAGTCCCGAACGCACCCGCTCAATGGGTCGGTGAACTCTAGACCGGTGCACCTGAGCAGCATCGGTACGGCGAAGTCCTCGTCGTCGGCGGGCAACAATGTGGGGTAGATGCGGTCGCCAAGAATTGGGGCGGCCTCCGCCATCATTTGCACGCGTAGCTGATGTGTGCGTCCGGTTTCTGGCTGCAAAACATACCGCCCTAGGGCGCCTGCAACCCCGTAGCGCCTCTGCAACGAGGCCTCCAGGCCAGGGTCGAGGCGGGAAACGCTGTCAACCACTGTCGCAGCGTTCGGTTCTGCGCCGGGCACCAGCCTCGCCGCGGGTTCGCCTGACTGTTTGGTGAGGTGGTGGTGCCAGGAGGTGGCCGGAGCGACGTCGTGAAGCAATGCGATTGCTTGGTACTCCTTGCGTACCTCGCGGCGCGCGAAAAGCTCCTGGTAGGCGCCGCGGATTTCGCGGCGTTTGGTTAGGAGAAGGAGCCCTGAGGTGGCTCGGTCGAGGCGGTGCGCGGGCGTGAGTTCTTCGTTCCCGGTGGCGCGCCGCAGTCGCACGGTCGCGGTTTCGGTGATGTGGGAGCCGCGGGGCATTGTGGCGATGAATGGCGGTTTGTCCACGACGAGAAGGTCGTCGTCCTCGAACACTGTGGTGATCTGGTGGGGGACGGGCTTTTCGGGGGCCGGGCGGCGGTAGAAGAACACGTCGGTGCCCGGTTCCAGCAGGTCATCCGCTGCAATGGGGGAGCCATCTCGCTTTACGACGAGACCTTCGGTGAACCTCGCCAGCACCCCATCCACGTTGTCCTCGGGGTGGCGGTGGCGTTGGGTGGACACCAGTTCCCAGATGAAGTCGGCGGCCGTGATGCCTGGGCCTTCTGGCACACGCGCGCGGGAGGCGCCGAGGCCGTCGCGGGGCGGCAGCGGCCCCGTCTTCTGAGTCTTCTTCCGTGCCATGCTGTGTAGTAGATTAGCCGCCATGGATTTTGGAGCATTGGTTGAACCGCTGGTGGCGTTCTTCTCGGACGGCATCGGCAAGACCATCATGGACGTTCTGAGCGTGATCTACCAGGTGCTGTTCCCCGCGAACGCGCCGGCGGCGACGCCGCAGGAACTGCCGCGCTAACCCCGCGGACGGCACTAGAATGGGGATATAACCAGCCGATCCTAGGAAAGGTTTGCACATGACCCAGGAAGATATCGTTGTTGTTGCCGTCGACGGCAGCCCCGCCTCCGACAATGCGGTCCGGTGGGCCGCAAATACGGCGATGAAGCGCAACATCCCGCTGCGGCTCGCGGCGGCCTACTCCATGCCGCAGTTCCTGTACGCGGAGGGCATGGTGCCGCCGCAGGAGGTCTTTGACGAGCTGCAGCGTGAGACCCTGCAGACCGTGGACCGCGCACGCGAGATCGCGCTCGAGGTTGCGCCGGACCTGCACATCGGTCACGCGGTCGCGGAGGGTTCCCCGATTGACATGCTGCTGGAGATGTCCAAGGAATCGACCATGGTGGTCATGGGCTCCCGCGGCCTGAGCGGAATCTCGGGCATGGTGCTCGGTTCCGTCTCCGGCGCCGTCGTCTCGCACGCGTCCTGCCCGGTCGTGGTCGTGCGCGAGGACAATGCGGTGACCGAGGCGAACAAGTACGGCCCCGTCGTGGTCGGCGTGGACGGCTCGGATGTGTCGCGGCGTGCTACCGAGGTGGCCTTCGAAGAGGCGGCCGCCCGCGGTGCTGAGCTGCACGCGGTGCACACCTGGGTGGACACCCAGATCCAAGGGCCGGGCGCAGGCTACGCGGTGTCTGAGGACCACTGGCAAGCTGTGCAGGCGGAGAAGGACGAGCTGCTGGGCACGTACCTGAACGAACTGGCAAAGCAGTACCCGGAAGTCGAGGTGAAGAAGACCATTACCCGCGACCGTCCGGTGCGTGCGCTGGCCAGCGCCGCGCAGGGCGCGCAGCTGCTGGTTACCGGTTCGCATGGCCGCGGCGGCTTCAAGGGTATGCTGCTGGGCTCGACCTCCCGTGCGCTGCTGCAGGAGGCACCGTGCCCCATGATGGTCGTGCGTACACAAGATTTGTAAGCGAATTGTTACGCAATTGCATGCGATGCGTTGCCCGCTCAATCCATAACTGGCGCATAATGGCTCCCGTACTGATGAAAAGTAATTAGAAGGGGTTGAAACACTATGGCACCTGCAATGGGTCTTATCGGTTGGATTGTTATTGGCGGTCTTGCCGGCTGGATCGGTTCGAAGATCCAGAACCGTGACGCACAGATGGGCATCGGCCTGAACATCGTGGTCGGCATTATCGGCGGTCTGCTTGGTGGCTGGCTGCTGTCCGTGTTCGGCGTGGATGTCGCTGGCGGCGGGCTGTTCTTCAGCTTCCTCACCTGCTTGCTCGGCGCGGTGATTTTGCTGTGGATCATCAATATGGTGACCAGCAAGCGTCGATAGGCAAAAGCGCGAAATCCCTCGGGTTGAACCCGGGGGATTTTTCGTGCCCGGTGGACTATACGTACCGGTTTGTCTATATTGATATGCGACCGACGCACGAAGGAGTTTTCCTTGGCCACCACCAGCAAGAAGAAGCCGGCGCAGCGGCGCCGCGACCGGCCGAGCCCGCGCCAGCGGCTGCTGGACGCTGCGACAAAACTGTTCACCGAAGAGGGCATCCGCGTCATCGGCATCGACCGGATCCTGCGCGAAGCGGACGTGGCCAAGGCCTCGCTGTACTCGCTGCTGGGCTCGAAGGACAACCTTGTCATCGCCTACCTGGAGCAGCTGGACGAGCAGTTCCGCGCCCGGTGGGGCGAGCGGGCCGCGAAGGCGCCGGACGCGGACGCGAAGATCCTCGCATTCTTCGACATGGCTATCGACGAAGAGCCGGACAAGGACTTCCGCGGTTCGCCCTTCCTCAACGCCGCGGGCGAATACCCGCGCCCCGAGGTGGAGTCGGAAGAGCGCATCATCGCGGCGTGCATGGCGCACCGCTCTTGGATGCACGAAACGATCACCGCGCTGTTGACGGAGAAGAACGGCTACGAGTCCTCCGCGCTGGCGGATGAGCTGCTGATCTTCCTCGACGGCGGGCTGTCCGGCGCGAGGATCCTGCACAGCGTCGAGCCGCTGCGCACCGCCCGCGCCCTGGCGGAGAACACGCTGGGCGCGCCGCCGCCGGATTACTCCATCTAGCGCGCCGGCGCTACGCTGAGCCGCATGACCACGGCCCACATGCACACGCAGCCGCGCCGCGTTACCGCTTCGCAGGTGATTGGCGAGTTGCTGCTCACGTTCGGCGTGTTACTGCTGTTGTTCGCGTTTTACGAGTCTTATTGGACAAACATCGCCTCGGCCAAAATGCAGGACGAGGTGCAGACCCGTCTGGAAGAGCAGTGGGTCAACCCCCGCCAGGCCAAGGCCACGGAGCTGGGCGACGCGTTCGCGCGCATGTACATCCCGGCGTTCGGCCAGGACTACCAGTTCGCCATCGTCGAGGGCGTCCAGGAGCACCAGCTGCTCACCGGCCCGGGCCGCTACCCGGGCACTCAGATGCCGGGCGAGGACGGCAACTTCGCCGTGGCCGGGCACCGCGTGGGCAAGGGCGCCCCGTTCAACGACTTAGGTGCGCTGAAGGCTTGCGACGCCATCGTGGTGGAAACGCAGACCGAGTGGGTGACCTACCGCGTGCTGCCGATGTCGCTAGACCCGGGGGAGCGCCGCAGGGAAGGCATCGATTGCCTGCCCGGCGAGCTCAACGAACGCATCGCGGCAGGCGACTACGCGCAGGTCAAAGGCCGCGAGATCACGCTGCCGGGTGACATTGAGGTGGTCAACCCCATCCCGGGCAACCGCTCGACGAAGGTGGAGCCGGGCATGGAGGGCCTGATCACGCTGACCACGTGCCATCCGCAGTTCTCCAACGCGGAGCGCATGATCATCCACGCGGTGCGCACGGAGGTGCAGCCGAAGGACCCGTCGGGCGCGCTGCCGCCCGCCATGAAAGCCAAGAAAGAGGTGCGATAGCGATGTATGCGGCACTGTGGCGCAAGCTTCCCGGCCCCGCTCCGGTGAAGTGGCTGCTCACCCTGATCATTCTGGTGGGCGTGTTTTTCCTGCTCATGGAGGTTGTTTACCCGTGGGTGTCGTCGATGATGCCCTACAACGACGTCGCGGTGTAACCCCTTAGAGCCAGCGCGGCACCGGCGGCGCCCAGGCGCGCAGTTTGGCCAGGAGTTCCTGCGGGTCGTCGGCGACGACCATGTGCGCGCGGTCTGTGCGCCGCATGAAGCCCTGCTCCACCATGTGGTCGATCATCGCCACCAGCGGCGCCCAGAACTCGCTGCCCAACAGCCCGATCGGTTTGTTGTGCAGGCCGAGTTGTTGGCTGGTCCATTCCTCGAACAGCTCGTCCAGGGTGCCGGCGCCGCCGGGTAGGGCCACGATGGCGTCGGCAAGCTCGCTCATGCGGGCCTTGCGCTCGGACATGGTAGTCACCACCTCGAGGCGCTCGAGGCCTTCGTACTGTAGCTCGTAGTTGACCAGGTGTTCAGTGAGGATGCCAATGCTTGTCGACGCCCCCTCGGCCACCTCGCCCATCAGCCCCAATTTGGACCCGCCGTAGACCAAGGTGATGTCGGCCTCCGCCAACGCCTCGCCGAATGACCTGGCCAACGCGGCGTTGTTGGGGTTGGTGCCCTCGCGCGCCCCGGCGTAGACCGCGATGGCTTCGATCTCGCGGGACTTCAGCGCCGGGAAGATCTCGCCGCGCAGCAGCGGCGCGAGCTCGGCGTCGGGGGCCGTGGGGTCGATCCAGCGGGCCTCGGCGATCTCCGCTGCCGGCGCGGGGGACAGGCCGGCGCCGGGGTGCAAAAACACTGTCGAGGTGACGGTGCAGCCCGGCTCGTTGGAGGCCGGCGCGCTGAACTGGCCCAGGTAGCTCAGATCTTCCGCGTCGACGTCCAGGCCAACCTCCTCCCGGGTCTCGCGCAGCGCGGTGTCCACCAGCGTCTCGCCGGGCTCCGGCTTGCCGCCCGGCAGCTGGAAGCGCGGGCTGGTGTGTTTGCGCACGCACAGCACGCGGCCCTGCTCGTCGGTGAACACGATGGCGGCTACGGAGATCATCACGGGAGTATTCACAGGGCCAGGTTAGCGATTACTTCCTTCGCCACCGTTTCGGCCTTGACAGACTCGTGCTGGTTAGTGAACACCGCCACCGCGGTAGCGCCTTTGGCCACGGCGTACGCTGCGCCGATGCGGCCGGGCACATCGCCGCCGCCGTGGCGGCCGCCGTCCCACCCGCCGGGCAGCGCCGCCGGCTGGGTCAGGTCCACCGGGGCGACGAAGTCCACCACGGCGCGGGCGTCTTCCACGGAGTCCATGTGGCGCACCAGCACGGTCAGCTGCGGCTCCTCGGGGTAGGACCAGAACTGGCAGGCTGGCGGGTCGAAGCGAGTGTCCGTGCCCACGCCGGTGACACGCTGGCCGTTGGTCTGCGCCACCCACTCGGTGTCCAGGTAGGGGCACTCGGTCCAGCTATCGCGCGGGGTGTCGGGGAGTGCCTCTACTGGTAGAGCTGGTTCGGGTGCGGGGGCGGCCGGAGGGTCGTCGATAGGCGAAGGCTCCTGCGAACACCCGGCGAGGGCGAGCACGAACAGGGCGGTGGGTACTCTCAGACGCATGAGCTCCAGATTAGTGCTGTTGGAGCAGCATCCCGGAAAGACCGCGGACTACCGGGCGCTCGATTTGGGCATCACGGTGCTGGCGGTGTGCCTCATGCTCGTCTCCTTCGGTGCGCTCGCGCGTATGCCGCTCAATAGCGCGCTGCTGCACATTGTGATGACCGCGGCGTTCGCGTTTCTGCTGTTCTACGGCATGGTGGAGATGTACCGCTGGGGCGCGTGGGGGCGGGTGGCCTGGATGCTGGGGGCGACGGCGGTGTGGGTGGCGGACATGACCGTCTCGCCGGTGGCCGTGTACTGGGTGTTCGTGCTGTTTTTCGTGGCGCTGCGCGCCTTTGACAACTGGGTCGGCTACGCGTGGGTGGTGGCGTGCTTGGGTATTGCGATTGGCATGCAGATCCCCGCCGGCCTCACCCTCGGCGGGATCATGGGCCCGGCGCTGTCCGCGGTGGTTGTGGTGGCGATTTCGTACGCGTTCGACACCATCACCCGCGTGAGCCGCGAGAGGCAGCAGCTTATCGACGAACTGCTGGCCACACGCGACCGCCTCGCCGACACCGAACGCGCCGCCGGCGTGGCCCAAGAGCGCGAACGCCTCGCGCACGAGCTGCACGACACGGTGGCGCAGAACCTGTCGTCGATCCAGATGCTGCTGCACTCGGCGGAGCAGGACGTGCGGGCAAGCGGGCTGCCGGAGGGGGTTGCGCAAGTGCCGCTGAGGAAGATGGAGACGGCGCGCCGGGCGGCGTCGAATAACCTGGCGGAAACCCGCGCGATGATCGCCGCGCTCGCGCCGGCGCCGCTGACCGAGTCCTCGCTGCGCGACGCGCTGGCGCGGGTGGCCGGGGACTTCGGCGAGGCCGGCGGCCTGGACATCGGGGTGGAAGTCGACGGCGAGGCCGTCCCGCTGCCCATGCGGGTGGAGGCCGGGCTGCTGCGCATCGCCCAGGGCGCGGTGTCCAACGTGGTCAACCACGCCGAGGCGAGTGCCGCCCGCATCACCCTGACCTACGCGCCGGAGGAAGTGCGCCTGGACGTGGTGGACAACGGCCGCGGCTTCGACGTGGACGCGCAGGGGCTCAAACCCAGCGGGCTGGGCCACCTGGGGCTGGACGCGATGCGCTCGCGCGCCGCGGAGCTGGGCGGAAAGTTGGAGATTGAGTCCGCCCCCGGCGGGCCGACGGCGCTGACCGTGGCCGTGCCGGTTAGGATCAACCAAAAGACTGACCTTGACTCTAACGAGGAGACCGACGTTGATCCGGGTACTGCTGGCTGACGACCACGAGATTGTCCGCCTCGGCCTGCGCTCCGTTTTGGAAGCCGCCGAGGACATCAAAGTGGTGGCCGAGGTAGCCACCGCCGAAGGGGCGATCGCCACCGCGCAGGCCGGCGGCATCGACGTCATCCTCATGGACCTGCGATTCGGTGCCGGCGCGGAAGGCCAGCGCGTGACCACCGGCGCGCAGGCCACCGCCGCGATTCGGGCCAACATGTCCAACCCGCCCAAGGTGCTGGTGGTGACCAACTACGACACGGACGCGGACATCCTCGGCGCCATCGAAGCCGGCGCCGTGGGCTACCTGCTCAAAGACGCGCCGCCGGAGGAACTCGTGGCAGCCGTGCGCTCCACTGCCCGCGGCGACGCCACCATGTCCCCCGTCGTGCGCAACCGGCTCGAATCCAGGGAACGCACCCCGCGCTCCTCGCTCACCCCGCGTGAGCTGGAAGTGCTCCAGCTAGTCGCGGCCGGTTCCTCCAACCGCGAAATCGGCCGCCAGCTCATGCTCTCGGAGGCGACCGTGAAATCCCACCTCGTGCACATCTACGACAAGCTGGGCGTGCGCTCGCGCACCTCCGCCGTGGCGTCCGCGCGCGAGCAAGGC
Organism: Corynebacterium sp. ACRPZ; assembly: GCF_022346205.1. Classification (NCBI taxonomy): domain Bacteria; kingdom Bacillati; phylum Actinomycetota; class Actinomycetes; order Mycobacteriales; family Corynebacteriaceae; genus Corynebacterium; species Corynebacterium sp. ACRPZ. Next base: position 177,005 of record NZ_JAKRMR010000005.1, on the reverse strand, counting down.
GTGCTGTAGCGCGCTACTTCGATAGCTTGGCGTGCACCTCTGCCGCCAGCTTGTTCAGGTCCTCGTCGATGGAGTTGTGCGCCAGGCGGCGCTGCTCCGGGTTGGCGTGCTCGGCGTTGCGCACGGCCTGCTCCAGCTCGTCGAGACGCACGCGCGCGTCGCCCTTGAAGCCCTCGCCGAGGTTGTCGGTCTGGTTGATGTTCTGCCGGACGGCGTCGATACGCGCCTTGAGCTCGGCGCCGCGGCCGGAGTGGCGCGCGAGATCCTGCGATGTCAGGCCCAGACCGGCGGCGCGGTTGTTCACCTGACCCTGCTGGAACGAGGTCAGCGCCTTGTACACCAGCGGCAGCAGCACCGGCACCAGGATGCGCGCGGCGGAGACCCACTGCTTCGCCTTCTTCTGCGTCACGCCGGACTCCTGGATGCGCTTCAGGTGCGCCTTGGCCAGGTCCTTTTCGTGCTTCTGCTTGCGCTTCAGGCCCTTCTTCTCTTCCTTGAGCAGGCGCTTTTCCGCCTTGTCCAGGAGCTTGGCCACGCGCTCGTCGGCCTTCGCCTCCTGCTTGGCCAGCTGGCGCGCATGCGTCTGCGCCGCCTTGACCTCGGCCTTCGTCTTCGCGCGGGACTTGCGGATGGCCTCGAAAACACCCATGGTTTGCTCTCCTCTAATCGTTCGCTCTAACGCCCATACACTGTACCTTCCGGGGCACTACCCCTGCGCAGGTATCGTTTGAGGCATTGTGAGTAACGAACCTGTGCGCGCCTCGGACCTCGTGGGCTGCCGCTTCCGCCAGCGGCAGCGCCGCGCGCACCCGGACGTACCCGAATTGCCTGAGGCGATGCTGCGCCAGCCGCAGATCGACGCCGCCCGCGCCGCCGTGTTCGACCTGCTGCCCGTCAAGCGCGCGGTGGGCGACGGCGCTGGCAAGGCGTTCGTGCGGGTGGACATTGACCCCGGGTCGGATCGTGTCGCGGCCACGCAGGATGCTTTTCGACGCCGCGCGCACCTGATCACCAACGCCACCCTGACCGGCGCGGTAGAGGGCGTGGACGCGGAAGCCGACGTGGACATCCTCGTGCGCACGGACGCCGGGTACCTGCCCGTGGTGATTTCCAACCACCGCGTTGCCCGCTCGCACCCGAGCGCCGAGCTGGAGATGATCCCCACAGGCAGGCTCGGGCTGGGCAAGCCGCTTTCGGTGGGGGCGAAGGCGCGCCACCACACTGTGGACGGCTACCGCGTCACGTTGGCGCACCTGCTGCTCGGCGAGCGTGCGGACGGCCGCGGGGCGGTCGTCGGCCAGGACCGCACGCGCGCGTACCTGTGCGACCCGTCGCGCCACATCGAGCCGCTCGTGGGGGCGCTGCTGGCGCCGCTGCCGACCGAGCCCAAGCGCCTGAAACAGTGCGCCACCTGCCGTTTCTGGCCGCTGTGCGAGCCGCGTCTGGTTGAGCTCGACGACATCTCGCTGCTGCTTCCGGGCGGCCGCGGCGACGTGTGGCGCGAGCGCGGCATCCATACGGTACAGCAGCTTATCGACGAAGCTCCGCCCGAACCCGCCGCCCTGGCCCGCGCCTGGCGCGCAGGCATCCCCGTGCTGCGGCGCCCCGGTTTCGCGCCCGCGCCCCGCGCCGACGTGGAGGTCGACGTGGATATGGAGGCCTACCTGGACCAGGGGGCCTACCTGTGGGGCACGTTCGACGGCGCCGACTACCGCGCGTTTGTCACCTGGGACGATGTCGGCGGCGACGCCGAGGAGGAGAACTTCGCCGCGTTCTGGTCCTGGCTGATGGCGCGCCGGGCTTCCGCTCACACCGAGGGCAAGAGCTTCCGCGCCTACTGCTACGCCGCGGGCGGGGAGAACCACTGGCTGCGCTCCTCCGCGAAGCGGTTCGGCTCGGTGGACGAGGCCGAGGTGGCCGCGTTCATCGCCTCCGACGAGTGGGTGGACGTGTTCGCGCACGTGCGCCGATCGCTAGTGGGCACCGACGGGCTGGGGCTGAAGGCGCTGGGCCCGGTCGTGGGCTTTGAGTGGGAGGACGACGACGTCGACGGCGAGCGCTCCGTCGCGCTGCGCCGCGCCGCCCGGTTCGGGGACCAGGCCGCCCGCGACATGCTGCTGCGCTACAACGAGGACGACTGCCGAGCCACCCGCGCCGTGCGCGACTTCCTCGCCGCCGGCGCGCCGGGCGTGCCGGAGTTCGGCGCGGTGTAGCGGCCCTACCGCTCCGCCTTCCAAAGCGCCACGGCCACCAGCGCTAGTGCAGTGAGCATCGCGGCGAGCACCGCGACGAACCCGGCCCACGGCAGCCCCTCGTAGGCCCAGCCGGTCGCCGCCCCCAGGATCGACGAGCCCATGTAGTAGCAGAACACGTACATGCTGGACGCTTCCGCGCGGTCGTGCTCGGCGATGAGTCCGACCCAGCCGGAGGCCGTCGAGTGGAGCGCGAAGAAGCTCGCCGTGAACACGAGCAGTCCGGCGAGCGCGACCCACAGGCTGGGTGCGGCCACGGCGAGCGCGCCCGCCAGCATCAGCAGCGCGGAGGCGAGCACCACCAGGCCGCGGCCGTAGCGCTTGGAGAATGCGCCGGCCCGCGCGCTCGACCAGGTGCCGGACAGGTACACCACGTACACCAGGCCCGACAGCGCGGCGGGCAGCCCGTAGTCCAGCACCGCGCGGAAGCCGAAGAAGTTGTACATGGAGACGAACACACCCATGGCGATAAATGCGGTGGCGTACAGCCCCACCAGCCGTGGGTTTTTCAGGTGGCCCAGCATCGCGCGCACCTCCACGCTGGGGCGTATCGACGCCTTCGGCACAAAATTGCGCTGCTCTGGCAACGCCCACGCCGCCAGCGCCGCCAGCGTGAAGGCAACCATGGCGCTGCCGAACATGGCCCAGCGCCAGGAGGTGACCTCCAGAAGCCCGGCCGGGATAAGGCGCCCGCTCAAGCCACCGATGGAGTTACCGGCGATGTACAGGCCCATCGCGCCGGGCAGATCGTTCGGGTCCAGTTCTTCAGACAGCCAGGTCATGGCTACCGCAGGGGTGCCGGCGATGAGCGCGCCCTGCACTGCGCGAAGGGCGATGAGCTGCCCCGCGGTCTGCGCCAGCGGAAGGGCGAGGCCGAGCGCGGTCGCGCCGAGCGCCGAGACCACCAGCACGCGCCCGCGCCCGTACTTCTCCGACAGGATCGAGGCGGGCACCACGCACAGCGCCAGGGCGCCGGTGGCAGCGGAGACGGTCAGGGCAGCGGTGGACGGACTCACCTCCAGCTCGGTGGTGAGGGTGGGCAGCAGCGCCTGGGTTGCGTACAAGGCGTTGAAGATGGCTAGCCCGAACGCGAGCATGGCCCACGTTGCGCGACGATATTCCGGGCTGCCTTTCTGCATGCACACCATGCTAGGAAAAGCGCAACGATTTTTTGCCGGAACGGTTGCTAGATAAGGCAAGCCTAACCTAGTATGGGTTGTGAGTTCGCAGGGACTCGACGTATCACAGGGAAAACCAGCGCCCGCCCTTCCGTTTCCGGAAGTGGCGGGCGCTGGTGGTTAGGGGAGGGCGGAGCCGTCGTTAAGCGGATGCCTTTGCGTAGCGCTCGTTGACGTCGTCCCAGTTGACAACGTTCCACCAAGCCTCGACGTAGTCAGCCTTGACGTTCTTGTACTGCAGGTAGAACGCGTGCTCCCACATATCCAGCATGAGCACCGGGGTGAAGTCCACGGAGACGTTGCCCTGCTGGTCGGTCAGCTGCTGGATGATCAGGCGGCCAGCGATGTGGTCGTAGCCCAGCACTGCCCAGCCGGAGCCCTGCAGGCCGGTGGCGACGCCAGCGAACTGCTTCTTGAAGGCCTCGAAGGAACCGAAGTCGCGGTCGATGGCCTCAGCGATCTCGCCGGTCGGGTTGCCGCCAGCGTTCGGTGCCATGTTCTTCCAAAAGATGGAGTGGTTGGTGTGGCCACCCAGGTTGAACGCCAGGTTCTTGGACAGGGCGCGCAGGCGGTCCGGGTTCGCCTCACCGTTGCGCTCAGCCTCGAGGGCCTCGAGCGCGGCGTTTGCGCCAGCGACGTAGGTCGCGTGGTGCTTGTCGTGGTGCAGCGTCATAATCTCGGCGGAGATGTGCGGCTCCAGCGCGTCGTATGCGTAGGGGAGATCGGGAAGCTCGTAAACAGCCATGATTGATTCCTTTCGTCTGCGAATCAGTTGCGGGCCCCATGGTAGAGAAAATTTGGGAACAGTGTTGTGGCCGAAGTCGTTGTGTAGGGCATGGGATTTCTTTTCGCACCATCGCCAAAGCTTGTCGACGTCAGCTCCGCCCTCCCCGGCCGCCCCGAGCCTGTTCTGGCGAACCCGCGCGAGCACGCGGTGCTGGGCACGCCCACCACGGGGCCGTGGCGCGACGGCCAGAAACGCGTGCTGGTGGGCATCGGCTGCTTCTGGGGAGCGGAGAAGATGTTCTGGCAGCTCGACGGCGTGAACTCCACCTCTGTGGGCTACGCCGGCGGGATTACCCCGAACCCGACGTACCGCGAGGTGTGCTCCGGGCAGACCAACCACCTCGAGGCGGTGGAGGTGGTCTACGACCCGGAAGTGATCACGCTGAAAGAAATTGTGAAGGCCGCCCTGGAGGCGCACGACCCGACGCAGGGCTACCGCCAAGGCAACGACGTGGGCACGCAGTACCGCTCCGCCTTCTACACCGACACTGAGGACGAAGCGGAGCAGATCCGCGGGTGGATCCGCCAGTATGAGCAGGACCTGCAAAGCGCCGGCTACGGCGACATCACCACCGAAGTGAAGTCGGTGGAGAAAGACGGAGTGAAGTATTACCTGGCGGAGGAGGAGCACCAGCAGTACCTGCACAAGGTGCCGAACGGCTACTGCCCGCACCACTCCACCGGCGTGGCCTGCGGGATCTAGCTAGTAGCCGTGCTTTGAGGGGAACCCGTTTTTGGGCATGCGGGTTTTCGTGGCGTCGTTGTGGATCCAGCGCGCCACCCGCACCAGCTCGGGGCGGGAAAGCGCCTGCGGGCCGGCGTCGTCGCCCGCGCCGTGGATGACCGCGTTCCAGTAGGCGACGGTTTCGTCGTGGTAGTTGTGCCCGTGGGGTGAGGGGTAGTCCTTCGACGGCAGCTGGTCGATGCCGATCTGCCAGTACGTCACCAGCGGCATCCACCGCATCGTGTCCAGCGCGTCCAAGTGCTGCGCACGCGGGGCGGGCTCGCCGCGCGAGCCGGGCTCTTTCAGCCAGTCCGGCGCCTTCCACGCCAGGGACGGCTCCCACCACACCACCGGGTCGGAGGCGTGCTGGGCGAAGACGAACCGGGGTTCTACCCAGGTGTTGGCGTAGGAATGGCCGCGGAAATCGTGGCGCAGGTGGGCAGGGTGGGCGGTGAAGCGGACGTGGCGGCCGCCGTCGATAAGCGGGAGGCGCTGCGGGGAGCCCTTCTCGCGGTGACGGGTGAGGTAGCTGTGGTTGCTGGCGAAGCCGGGCGTGCCCGTGAACACGCCGCCTGAGGTTTGCTCAAGGAACTCCTCGACGGTCTCGAACGCGTCCGACACGCCGTACGCGCCCAGCGACTCGCCGCCGACGTAGAGCTTCGGGCGCTTTTCGGGGTCGAGTTGTTCCAGCTCGCGGCGGATCGCCTCGATGAGCACGCGCGAGGAGTTCACCGGGTTCTTGCGGTCCGCCAAATAGGAATACGCCGAGGGCAGGTAGGAGTACTGCATGGCCACCACCGCGGAGTCGCCGCGGGTGACAAACTCGAAGCCCGAGGTGTGAAAGTCGTTGATCCAGCCCGTGCCCGCCGCCGACATCACCGCGATGTGGCTGCGCTCGAACGCGCCGGTGCGGCGCATCTCCTCGACCGCGACGGCGGCCATTTCCTCGAAGTCCGGGGCATCGTCGCGCTCGGTGTCCAGGCCGACGAAGATGCGGATCGGCTCCATCGCCTCGCCGTCAACGAGGCGCTCGATGTCCTCCTTGCGGGGGCCGCCGGCCACCACCGCGCGGCCCTGGCGGCCCATCGTGTTCCAGTCCACCAGCGACTCCGGCGAACCGGAACGCTCAGGCCGCTTCGGCTGGTCCGCCCCGCGCATGAACTCGCGGTCCAGCTCCTGCGCCTGGCGGCTCACGCGCACCGCGAAGCGGCGCACCACCATCTGGTCGCCAACCAGAATCAGCAGCGCGCCGCCGCCCGCGATCGCCAGCGGCCACGACGCCACCGGCGGCAGCTTCTTGCCCAGCAGCTCGTTGATCGCGTCGATGAACGTCTGGATCGCATCGCCGACAAGCAGCACCACGCCGTAGCCCAGCGTGCCCACCGTGATGCCGAGGATCTGCGGGCTGACCTTGAACTTCTCGTCGCTTTCCACCAGCTTTTCCTGGTGAGCGCGGCGGTGCAGCGACGTGACAAACACGCCGGCGGTCACACCCGTCATGGCCAGGCGCACCGGGCCGGGAAGCAAGCTCTGCGGTTCGTCGGAGCGGACGGGGCGGAGGGCCTGCGAAGCTACCGTCGCAAAGCCATGGCCCAGGCCCTGCAACACACCGACGTTCGCGGCAGTCGCCCACCAGCTGTGAGGCAGCAGCGACGGCGACACCGCACCCCACGTCGCCACCTCAGCCCCCGCAAGCCCCGCGCGGAAACTCGGAGGCAAGCGCCGCAGACCACCCATGCGCACGCCCGGGGAGATGTCAGCCAGCACCTCCAACACGCCCATCGGCAACGCCAGCACACCGTCGCGCTTGACGGAATAGCGCGAACGCGCGCGTTGCAGCGCGTCCGGCAGCTGATCTAAAGCGGTGCGGGCTTTGACGAGGAAATTGGAAGGCACGGAAGCGATTGTTCCAAAAATGTTCCGGTCGCGGGGGCTGCTGCGCGCGGGTAGCCTCGCAGCCGTGAGCGAGAAGATGCCCAAGATTGTTGCGCACCGCGGATTCTCCGGACACCACCCCGAGCTGACGCGCCGGGCGTTCGAAGAAGCTTTGAAGCTGCCCATCCACGGCATCGAATGCGACGTGCGCCTCAGCCGCGACGGGCGCGTGGTGGTCTTCCACGACGCGTCGGTCAACCGCACCACCGACGGCCGCGGCCGCGTGGACTGCCTGGACTTCTCGGCGTTGCGGGAGCTCAACTGCGGCACCAAAGACGAGCCGCAGCAGATCATGTGCCTGGAAGAACTGCTCGAACTCATGCAGGACTACCCGGACAAGCACATCTACATCGAAACGAAGCACCCCACCATCTACGGGCCCGAGGTGGACGAGCAGACCTTGCGAACGTTGCGCTACGCCGGGCTGCACGAATCCGAAAACGTGCACGTGATCTCCTTTTCCCACCGCGCCGTGCGCTACTTCACCGAAATGGCGCCCGAGCTGGAAACCTTCTACCTGTTCCGCCTGAAAGAGATGCGGTGGAACCGCAAGAGCCGCATGCTCTCCCGCCCCTACGGCGTCGGGCCTGCGCTGCAGCACCTGCAACTGCGCCAAGAGCTGCTGGGCTACCGGGGGTTGCGCACCTACACCTGGACCGTGAATACCCCGCGCCAAATGCGCTGGTGCGCCGACAACGGCGTCGACGTCATCGCCACCGACCTGCCGGACGTCGCTTTGGCCGCGTACGGGCAGGTGCCGGCCGCGGCGGTGGCGGGGTAGGGAGGAAATATGACTGGAATCATCGCGCACCGCGGCTTCAACGGCCTGTACCCGGAAAACACCCTTCGCTCCTTCGAGGAGGCGCTCAAGCTGGACATCGCCGGCATCGAGTGCGACGTAAACCTGACGGCAGACGGACAGGTGGTGGTCATCCACGACTTGACCGTAGACCGCACCTCTGACGGCTCTGGCGAGGTGGCGCAGATGCCTCTCGACGAGCTCCGCCAACTCAACATCGGCACCGAGGACGATCCGCAGCAGATCATGCTGTTGGACGAGCTGTTGACTTTGCTGAATCAGTATCCCGGCAAGCACATTCTCATTGAGACGAAGCACCCGTCGCCGTTCGGCGGGGTGCTGGAAGAGGCCGTGGCCGACGTGCTGCGCTCCCGAGGCATGGAACGTGATCCGCGCGTCCACCTGATCTCTTTCAACCCGGAGGCGGTCGAACGTTTCCAGCGTCTCTTGCCGGAACTTGAGACGTTTCTGCTTGTTGAGGAGGCATTCGAACCAGTGGGTGCTTGCGGCGCCGGGCCGAGCGTACGCATGGCGAAGGCCCACCCCGAGCTGCTCGGCGGAGAATTCCGCACCTACGTGTGGACCGTGAATCTGCCTAAGGACATGATCTGGCTGCAGCAACACGGCGCGTCGCTGATCGGCACCGACCTGCCGCATATCGCGTTAGAGACCTTGGCGTAGCGTTCGCGGCCGTAGCGTGGCCGGTACGATTGCGCGCATGGTGCAACGCAAGCCGAAAAAGAAGAAGAACCGCGAGGACCTGCCCGAGGGCATGTCCCGCCGCGAGGCCAAGCTGGCCGCCCGCGCAGCCGAGCGCGAGAAGCTGCAGAAGGACCCCCGCCCGTTCGGCGGCCTGGCCGCAGAGGCCGACCTGGTCGCGCTGCAGGAGTTCGTGCCGTCCGCCGTGGCTAAGTTTGACATCAAGGGCACCCCGGTGAACATCGTCACCGTGCTGCCGGGAGCCGGCGCCGCGCTGGTGCGCGAGGAGTCCGAGGGCGGCGAGCGCTTCGTTGCCCTGCAGGTCACCTCCCACTCCCAGAACCCGGGCCGCGACCTCGCGTACGCCCTGAACTGGGTCGTCGATGCGGCGCCGGGCGAGACGCTGCAGTCCACCGTCGCCGATGGTTCGCAGCCGGAGCTCGCTTCGCTTATCGACACCTCCGTGGTGCCCGACATCACCACCTACGACGATTTTGCCTGGTGGTTCCCCGAAGGTGCCGCCGTTCCGCCGCAGATCCAGCAGGCGCTACAGCAGGCCAACGACGCTGTCCTGCCGTCCGAGAAGGTCGGCGTGGACCTGCCGGGCGCGATCTGGTGGGTCAACCCTGGCGGCGGCAAGGCGCACATCCGTTGGGTGCGCACCGAGGACAACGAGGCGCAGATGCTCTCCGCGCTGGCCCGCATCGCTGCCCGCGGCGAGCTGAACCTGGGCGAAGGCACCAAGTTCGCCGGCGCCTTCCGCACCCACGGCCTGGTCGTGCCGGTGTTCGACCTCGACCCGTCCGTGGACGCAGGCTCCTACGAGGAGGCGCTGGCCGCGCTGAACAGGCAGATCGAGGCCGAGTACAGCAACGACGCCGCGTTGACCGCCGACGAGCGCAAGCAGCTGGACAACATCAGGTCCCGTCAGGTGACCATCTAGCGCGTGCGTGATTCTTGAACGCCCCGGGTGACTGCTTTCTTTGCGCAGGCTGAGAATGTAGCGCCAAACGGGGCGGCCAGGATTGTGCTGTTGTCGCACGATATTGGTGTTTGTGACGCGCACGATCCGTTGGCGCAACGTTCTCTTTAATACAACTCTCAGTTAACTGTGCGTTCATGGACGGGGCTTACGGTGCTCCCCATGAGTACGACAATTCCGGCAATCTCCGTGGAGCCAGAGGTCTCCGCGGAGTACGCGGCATCCCGTCGGAAAGGCCGCCGGAAGATTGACTGGCGCCAGGTAGGCCTGGCCACGCTGTTGGTCGGCCCAAACCTCCTGTTGTTGATTCTGTTCACCTACCGCCCTTTGGTGGACAACATCCGCATCTCTTTCTACAACTGGAACATCTCCTCCCCGTCGATGACGTGGGTCGGGCTGCAGAACTACATCGACTGGTTCCAAGCCCCGGAGACCAAGACCATCGTCTGGAACACACTGATTTTTACGTTCTTCGCAGTGGCGGGATCGATGGTGATCGGGCTTGCGCTCGCGGTGCTGCTGGACCAGAAGCTGTTCGGACGTGCGGCGGTGCGTTCCATGGTGTTCGCCCCGTATGTCATCGCAGGCGCAGCCATCGGTGTGGCTTTCCAGTTTGTGTTCGATCCCCGCTACGGATTGATCCAGTACTTCCTCAACCTTCTTCACATTCCGGTGCCGAATTTCTACCAGAACTCCGGTTGGGCGCTGTTCATGATCACGGCGACCTACATCTGGAAGAACGTCGGCTACGTCTTTGTCATCTACTTGGCTGCGCTGCAGGGGCGCCGGCACGACCTTGATGAGGCGGCGGAGATTGACGGCACGTCCGCGTCGCGGCACTTCTTTCGGGTTGTGCTGCCGCAGCTGCGAGGCACCACGTTCTTCCTCCTTATCACAGTGCTGCTTAGTTCGTTCCAGGTCTTCGATGTCATCAACGCGATGACTAGGGGCGGTCCATTCACCTATGGCACAACGACGATGGTGTTCCAGGTCTATACGGAAACCTTCGTGAACGGCCGCGCAGGTTACGGCGCTGCGGTAGCCACGATCATGTTCCTCGTCGTCCTGATTATCACCGTGCTCCAAATCAAGCTGCAGGAGAGGTTGGACAAGTAGATGTCGACGCAGTTCTCAGCTGAATCCAGCAAGTCCGCGAAGCCGGCGCAGCAGCGCCCGGCGGCGATAGTGCGCGATGAGGATTCCTTGCCGCCGGTGCCCGGCAGCCAGGGGTCTAGCGAACCTGTGATCACCGATGCGCAGCGCAAGCGTAAAGGCGCGCCAGCCGAAGCTAGCTCAAAAGGCATGAAGTTTTTGGGGTATGCCGCTTTGGTGCTCACGGTGCTCATGATCTTGGTGCCGCTGTACTTCATCGTGATCACCTCGTTTAAGACCTACCAGGATGTCTACTCGGATCCGATCACGTTCTGGCCCAACCCTCTGGTGCCGGAAAACTACGCGCGTGTGTGGGAGACGTCTGGGTTCCCGCAGTATCTGCGCAACTCCATCGGCATCACCCTCATCCTTACCGTGATCAAGGTCGTCCTCGGGGTGCTGTCGGCTTACGCTTTCGCGTTTCTGCGATTCCCGGGGCGAAATCTGCTCTTCCTTCTGGTGATCGCTGCGCTGATGGTGCCCAACCAGATCACCATCATTTCCAACTACGCCCTGGCTGCCTCGCTGGGGTGGCGCGACACCTGGACCGGTGTCATCGTCCCTCTGGCTGGTGTGGCGTTCGGCTGTTTCCTCATGCGCAACCACTTCCAGTCCCTGCCAGCCGAGATTATGGAAGCAGCAGAAATGGACGGCGCCGGCTTTTTCACCCGGCTGTTCAAGGTGGTCCTGCCGATGTCTTGGCCGACTCTGTCGGCGTTCCTGCTCATTACTGTCGTCAACGAGTGGAACGAGTACCTCTGGCCGTTCCTCATCACTGACACTCCGGCCGCAGCCACGCTGCCAGTCGGCCTGACCCGGCTGCAGGACGCGGAAGGCTTGACCAACTGGGCGCCGGTGATGGCTGGCACGGTGCTGACCACGCTTCCCATGATCATCGTGTTCATCCTCCTGCAGAAGCAGATGATCAAGGGCCTCACCGCGGGCGCCGTCAAGGGCTGACCCGCTTCAAACTCCCCGTACCAATTCAAGAATGGAGAACCCCATGTCCACCAGTTCCCTGACGAAGCGTCTCGGCGCCGCAGCTCTTGCTGCTCTGACCGCTGTTTCCCTCACTGCTTGCGCAGGCGGGTCTACCAGCGATGGCGGCAACGGAGGCGGAAACGCTGCAGGCGACGAGAACAAGATTGTCTTCTGGTCCAACCACCCGGGTAAGTCCCGTGATCTGGAGCAGGAGCTCATCGACGCGTTTGAGAAGGAAAACCCGGACCTTTCCGTCGAGCTGGTCGACGGTGGTGCCAACTACGAGGAGTTGGCGCAGAAGTTCAACGCCGCGCTTGCTGGCAATGACCTGCCGGACGTCATCGTCGCTTCGGACGTGACCTGGTTCAATTTTGCGCTGAACGACGCCACGACCCCACTGGACGAGCTGTGGGAGTCCGAAAACATCGACTCCGATTCCTACGTGGATACCCTGCGCGACGACTACCTCTACGACGGGAAGCACTACGGCGTGCCCTACTCCCGCTCCACCAACCTCATGTACTGGAACACCGACGACCTGGCTGCTGCGGGTCTGCCGACGGATCGTGGCCCGGAGACCTGGCAGGAGTTCGATGAGTGGGCGGGCAAACTCAAGGAAAAGACCGGCCACCCGGCGCTGACCATTCCGGATGGCTCCAGCTACCTTGACTGGTACTTCCAGGGCATGGTGTGGGCGTTCGGTGGCGCATACTCCAATGAGTGGGAGCCGACGTTCTCCGACCCGAAGACCATCGAGGCCGCGAAGTTCCTCCAGGACCAGGTGCAGAAGGGCCACATTGAGATCAGCACCGACCCAACTGTTGCTTTCGGCAACGGCAATGCATCGGCGCTGCTGGAGTCCACTGGCTCCCTCGGCGGCCTGAAAGACTCCGCGACCATCCCGTTCATCACCACCTACCTGCCGGGCCCCGGCCCGTCCGCGGCCACCGGCGGCGCTGGCTTGGCCGTGCCGAACGGGATCTCGGATGCCCGCAAGAAGAACGCGGTGAAGTTCATCGACTTCATCACCAACACCGAGAACACGATCAAGTTCTCGCAGAAGACCGGGTACATGCCGGTGCGTAAGGACGCGCTGGAGAACCCGGAGGAGCGCAAGTTCCTGGACGAGAATCCGAACGCCGAGACCGCAATCAAGCAGCTGAACGAAAACACGAAGCCGCAGGACTACGCGCGTGTGTTCGTTCCGGGTGGCGGCAAGCGTATCGGCGGAGCACTGGACAAGATCACCGTTGGTGGCCAGGACGTGGAAAAGGTCTTCGCTGACCTGGACACCGAAACCCAGCAGGTCATCGACCGCGACATCGCTCCGAAGCTGGATAAGTAGCCCGGGCTGGCTCGAGCACGAAAAGGAGTCGCACATGGCACCAGTTGAATTCCGTCAAGCGTCCCGCATCTACGACCCGTCACGCCCACCTGCGGTTAGCCGCATCAGCCTAGACATCGCCGACGGCGAGTTCCTCGTTCTCGTCGGTCCGTCCGGCTGCGGCAAGTCGACCACGCTGCGCATGCTCGCTGGGCTGGAACCGGTGGATGAAGGCCAGATCTTCATCGACGGCGTAGACGTGACCGAGACGCGGCCGCGCGACCGAGACGTTGCCATGGTGTTCCAGTCCTACGCGCTCTACCCAAACATGACGGCCCGCCAGAACATGGCCTTCGCGTTGGAAAACGCGAAGGTGGATAAGGCGACCATCAAGGAGCGGGTGGACTTCGCGGCGAAGATGCTCGAGCTGGAAGACCTCATGGACAAGAAGCCGGCCGCTATGTCCGGTGGCCAGCGTCAGCGCGTCGCAATGGGCCGCGCCATCGTGCGGGAACCCAAGGTCTTTCTCATGGACGAGCCGCTGTCCAACCTGGACGCCAAGCTGCGCGTGTCCACCCGTGCGCAGATTCTGCAGCTACAGCGCAAGCTGGGTACAACCACGGTCTACGTCACCCACGACCAGACTGAGGCGATGACCATGGGCGACCGCGTCTGTGTGCTGAAGAAAGGCATTCTCCAACAGGTGGACACTCCGGCGAACCTGTACAGCAATCCGGGCAACACGTTTGTGGCGTCGTTCATCGGCTCGCCCGCGATGACGCTGATTGAGAACGTGCCTTTCATCGATGGCCACGTCGTTGGCGGCAAGGGCCACGCCATGGACTACTTCATCCCCCGCGAGCTAGCAGCCAAGGTGGAGTCCGAGCGCGTGATCGTCGGTGTGCGCCCGGAGAACTGGGAGATCGTGGGTGTGAACCAGCCCGGCCAACACTACGGTCTGCCGGTTCAGGTAGACATCGTTGAGCATCTCGGCTCTGACCTATACGTCTACGGGCACCGTCAGGAGCAGGCCGACGAAGTGATCGCGGTCCGCGGCGACCGAATCACGGTGAAGGTGCCCCGCGGCATCGATGTCGATCACGGTGACACCATCTACCTGCGCCCGATGGAAGGCGGCGTCGTCTTCTTCGACCCGGAGACCGAGATCAACTACGACTACCTGTAGAAGCTGAACCGCTGGACCCGCGCCTGCGCTGAGGCGGGGTGCCGGGGCGCTGGCGGCGCGCTTCACACTCCGGACGCTCTGAACGCTCCGCTGTTACTGCGCTGCCAAGCGGTACAACCCAGCGGCGTTGTTCCAGAACACGTCGTCGGCAAGTTGCTCGCCGCCCAATTCCAGAGCCACTTCTTCGGCCAAGGCGAGGTCGGCCACCGCGAAGGGGCGGCGCGCCCGGGTGGACGGGAGATCCGTGCCCACCATAAGCGCACCAGGGTTGGTTCGGAGGATCGCCCGCATGGCGCTGGCGGGATCGAGCTCAACGCGGCCGAACCCGGTTGCCTTGACCATCGCGCCGTGTTCCACCAGGCGCAGCAGCGCCTTCAACCCGTCTTCGTGCATGCCCAGGTGGTCGATGCTCACCCGCGGGAGGCGGGTCAGCACCCGCTCGAGATCCGGAAGCTCCCGGGCATCGACGTAGAGTTCGGTGTGCCAACCGGCGACGTCGAAAACGCGGTTAGCCAGCAGCTCAAGGTCGTCCACACCCGCGGAGCCGCCGCGTTTGAGGTTGAAGCGCACTGCGCGCACACCGGCGCGGTCAAGCTCCGAAATGCTTTTCGACGAAACGTCCGCCGGAAGCTGCGTGACACCGACGAAGTTGGGGCCCAGTACCGCGAGCGCCTCGGTGAGGTAGCCCTGGTCGAACCCTTGGAACGAACCGGAGACGACCGCACCTCCGCCCACTCCCAGCCCGTCGACGCGGGCGACGTAGTCCTGGGCCGTGAACGCATCCGGCATGAACCCGTTGTTTTCCACCAGCGAGTGGGTGGGGTCGATGACGTGGAAGTGCGCGTCGAAAAGCGGGCGAGGCATTTAGCCGTAGACCTTCTTGCCGGCGACCCAGGTCTGCCAGGTGATCGGCATGCCGGGGCGGTACGCCAGGTTGATGGCGTTTTCGGCGTCGAGGATGTGCAGGTCGGCGGCCGCGCCCGGCACCAGCGTGCCCTTCGCCGGACGGCCCTGGGGGTCCTTGCCGTCGCCGACGTTGTGGCGTCGCAAGGCTTTGGCGCCGCCGGTGGTGGCGGCTTCGATGGCCTCGTCGAGGGTGAGGCGCTGCTGCAGCACCGCGGTGGTGACGCAGAAGTTCATCGAGGACGTAAACGAGGTGCCCGGGTTCAGGTTGGAGGCGATGGCGACGGTGGCGCCGGCGTCGATGAGCTTGCGGCCCGGGGCGAGCTCCTCGCGGGTGGACAGGTCGCAGGCGGGCAGCAGCGTTGCGACGGTTTCCGATTCCGCCAGCAGCTTGAAGTCCTCATCGGACAGGTAGTTCACGTGGTCGACGCTGGCCGCGCCCATCTCCACGGCGAGCTTCACACCCGGGCCCTGCCCAAGCTGGTTGCCGTGCACGCGAACGCCCAGTCCAGCCGCCTTGCCGGCCTCGAGGACGCGGCGGGACTGCTCCTCGTTGAACGCGCCACGCTCGCAGAACACGTCGATCCACTGCACGTGGTCCTTCACCGCGTCGAGCATCGGGCCGACGACCTCGTCGAGGTACTCCTCGGCATCCGCCCCCGGCGGCACGAGGTGGGCGCCGAGGAAGGTGACCTCGTCGACGTGGCGGGCTGCCACGCGCGCCGCCTCTGCCTCGGATTCGACGTTCAGGCCGTAGCCGGTCTTGGTCTCAAACGTGGTGGAGCCGCCCGCGTGACCTGCGGCGATGCGCTCCGCCACCAACTTGTCCAAGCGCTCCTCGCCCGCGGAGCGGGTGGCCTCCATGGTCACGGCGATGCCGCCGGCGGCGTAACCTTCGCCGGCCATGCGCGCCTCGAACTCCTCGGCGCGATTGCCGTCGAAGACCATGTGCGAGTGGGAGTCCACCCAGCCAGGGAGCACAGCTCGCTTCTCGACGTCTACAGTTTCCTCCGCCTTCGCCGCCTCAGCCGGCGCCTCGTTGGCGGGGCCGACCCAGGTGACCACGCCGTCGTCGATAAACATTGCGGCGTCTTTGATGGTGCCGAGCTCGGAGACGGTGCGCAGCTCGGAAATACCGGTGATGAAGGTGCTCATAAGTGCCTTTCTTCGGGGATTTTGCAGGGCCCAGGGTAATGAAAAGCGCTGACGCGCCCACGAGGGGGGAAACGTCAGCGCTTGGGGTGTGGATTAGTCGCGCGCCTTGAACTCCATCGGGATGCGCACGCCGCGCTCCTTGGCCACCTCGTTGGCGCGGGTGTAGCCGGCGTCCACGTGGCGGATAACACCCATGCCCGGGTCGTTGGTGAGCACAGCCTTGAGCTTCGCCTCCGCGAGCTCAGTGCCGTCAGCCACGGTGACCTGGCCGGTGTGGATGGAACGGCCCATGCCCACGCCGCCGCCGTGGTGGATGGACACCCAGGTCGCGCCGCCGGAAACAGCGGTCATGGCGTTGAGCAGCGGCCAGTCCGCGACAGCGTCGGTGCCGTCGAGCATGGACTCGGTCTCGCGGTACGGCGACGCCACGGAGCCGGAGTCCAGGTGGTCGCGGCCGATGACGATCGGGGCCTTGACCTTGCCTTCCTTGACCAGGTTGTTGAAGATCACGCCGGCCTTGGCGCGCTCGCCGTAGCCAAGCCAGCAGATGCGCGCCGGCAGGCCCTCGAACTCGACGTACTCCTCGGCCGCGTCCAGCCAGCGGTGCAGGTGCTCGTTGTCCGGGAAGGCCTCCTTGATGGCCTGGTCGGTGACCTTGATGTCCTCCGGGTCGCCGGACAGGGCAACCCAGCGGAAGGGGCCGAGGCCCTCGCAGAACAGCGGGCGGATGTAGGCCGGGACGAAGCCCGGGAACTCGAAGGCGCGGGTGTAGCCGGCCTTGCGGGCCTCGTCGCGGATGGAGTTGCCGTAGTCGAACACCTCGGCGCCCTCGTCCTGGAACTCCACCATCGCCTGGACCTGCGCGGCCATGGCCTCGCGGGCCTTCTTGGTGAAGGTGGTCGGATCCGCGTCGGCCTCGTTGTGCCAGCTCTCGAACGGGATCTCGGTGGGCAGGTAGGACAGCGGGTCGTGCGCGGAGGTCTGGTCGGTAACGATGTCCACGGTGAACTCGCCGGCGCGGTGGCGGCGCAGCATCTCCGGGAACACCTCAGCGGCGTTGCCCACCAGGCCCACGGACAGGGCGCGCTTATCGTCCTTCGCCTCGGTGACCAGCTTAATTGCCTCTTCGAGGTCGGTGGTGACCTCGTCGAGGTAGCGCTTGCCCTGGCGGCGCTTCAGGCGGCCCTCGTCAACATCCACGATCAGGCAGGCGCCGCCGTTGAGCGTGACGGACAGCGGCTGCGCGCCGCCCATGCCGCCGCAGCCGCCGGTCAGGGTGAGGGTGCCGGCCAGCGTGCCGTCGAAACGCTTCTTCGCAACAGCCGCGAAGGTCTCGTAGGTGCCCTGCAGGATGCCCTGGGTGGCGATGTAGATCCAGGAGCCGGCCGTCATCTGGCCGTACATCATCAGGCCCTCGTCCTCGAGCTCGCGGAAATGCTCCCAGTTCGCCCAGTCGCCCACCAGGTTCGAGTTGGCGATGAGCACGCGCGGCGCCCACTCGTTGGTCTTCCACACACCGACCGGCTTGCCGGACTGCACCAGCAGGGTCTCGTCGGACTCGAGGTCCTTGAGCGTATCGACGATCGCGTCGAAGGCTTCCCAGCTGCGAGCAGCGCGACCGGTGCCGCCGTAGACGACCAGGTCGTCCGGGCGCTCCGCGACCTCCGGGTCGAGGTTGTTCTGCAGCATGCGCAGCGGCGCCTCGGTCTGCCAGGACTTCGCCGAGATCTCAGTGCCGCGCGGGGAGCGGACCTCGCGTGCGCCTTCGGACCAGTTCTTCGCCATGGGAATTCCTTTCTGTTGTTGCCCAATCGAGGTATCGGATAGAC
Organism: Corynebacterium sp. ACRPZ; assembly: GCF_022346205.1. Taxonomy (NCBI): domain Bacteria; kingdom Bacillati; phylum Actinomycetota; class Actinomycetes; order Mycobacteriales; family Corynebacteriaceae; genus Corynebacterium; species Corynebacterium sp. ACRPZ. Next base: position 159,120 of record NZ_JAKRMR010000005.1, on the reverse strand, counting down.
AGTAACGCCCGTCACACGGATTGGGTTGGTCGGTTTTGGGCGATTTGTCTCGGATATGAGACTTTTGGGTGGTGCGGGGTGGGGCGTTTGGCACTGGTCGCGCGGGGAATTGAGGAGTGAGCGCGCCGCGGTTCCTGACACATTGCGACGGCCATTTGTGGCGACCTGGGGCGATCGGGGCAGCCTGACAGATTCCGCCGCGAAGTGTCGGGGGCGTGAGGATTTGTTTACTCGCCAAGGCGCGGCGGGCACACAACCGGGAGTTCAAGCCCCCACAATCCGGCTACCGCAGCTGGCCCACCACGGCTTCGACGGCCTCGACGTAGTCGCCGCCCTTGACTAGCTGCACGGAGTGCTCGATTTCGGGGGAGAGGTAGCGGTCGGTGCCGGGGCCGTCGACAAGCTTGCGCAGCGTGGACACGGCCGCACCGGTGCCGGCGGAGGGCTCGCCGTGGCGCATGTCCAGGGCGCGGGCGGCGGTGAGGATCTCCACGGCGAGCACTCGCTGCAGGCCGTCGATGCTGCGGCGCAGCTTGCGGCCGGCGGACCAGCCCAGGGAGACGTGGTCTTCCTGCATCGCGGACGACGGGATCGAGTCGGCGGAAGCGGGCACGGCGTTGCGTTTGAGCTCGCCGACGATGCCGGCCTGCGCGTACTGCGCGATCATGTGGCCGGAGTCCACGCCCGGGTCGCCGGCGAGGAAGGCGTTGAGGCCGCGGTTGCGGGCGGGGTCCAGGAAGCGGTCGGTGCGCCTTTCGCTAATCGACGCCAAGTCGGCCACGACAATCGCCAAAAAGTCCAGCACGTAGGCCACGGGTGCGCCGTGGAAGTTGCCGTTGGAGGCCACCCGGCCGTCCTTGGCCACCACGGGGTTGTCGTTGGCGGCGGCGAGCTCCCGATTGGCCACGGTAGTCACGTGTGCCAGCGTGTCGCGGAATCCGCCGGCGACCTGCGGGGTGCAGCGGATGGAGTAGGCGTCCTGCACGTCGTTGGCCTTGAAGCTGTCCAGGGCGGCGGCGAGGATCGGCGAGTCCGCGGCGACGGTGCGGATGTTGTAGGCGGAATCGGCCTGTCCCGGGTGGGGGCGCAGCTCCTGCAGGTCCTCGTCGAAGACGGACAGGGTGCCGTTCAGGCCCTCGACGCTCATGGCGGTGGCGATGTCGGAAACCTTGGCGGCTTCGCGCAGGTCCGCGATGGCCAGGCAGAGCATGCCGAGCATGCCGTCGGTGCCGTTGATCAGCGCCAGGCCCTCCTTTTCGCGCAGGACCAGCGGCTCGATGCCGGCGGCCGAAAGCGCCTCGGACGCAGGGACGATCTCGCCGCCGCGGACGCGGACCTCGCCCTCGCCGAGCAGCGCCAGCGCGCAGTGGGCCAGTGGGGCAAGGTCGCCGGAGCAGCCGAGCGAGCCGTACTCGCGCACCACCGGGGTGATCCCGGCGTTGAGCGCGGCGGCGTAGGTCTGCGCCACCACGGGGCGCACGCCGGTGCGGCCGGTGCACAGCGTGGACAGGCGCAGAAGCATCAGAGCGCGGATGACCTCCTTTTCCACCTCCGGGCCGGTGCCCGCGGCGTGGGAGCGGACCAGGGAGACCTGCAGCTGGGCGCGCATGTCCTCCGGGATGTGCTTGGTGGCCAGCGCGCCGAAGCCGGTGGAGACGCCGTAGACCGGGGTCGGGTCTGCGGCGAGTTCCTCGACGCGCTCGCGGGTCGCGGCGATCTCATCCAGAGCCGCCTGGTCGATGGTGACCTCGGCTCCGTGGCGGGCGACGGCCACAACGTCGTCGATGGTCAGGGCCCCGATTCCAACTGAAACTGCGTGTGTCATGGGCGTGATAGTAGCCCACAAAAGTGCGTCCAATCACACGTTTCCGAAGAACTGTGCGCGCAACCCGTCGGCGGCGCCGCGCAGCGCGCTGACCAGCTGCTGCGTGTCCGCGCTGTCCACCGCGAAGGTCACCGCGAGCGCCGCCGCAGGGCGCGAAAGGTGGTCCAGCACAGCCACCGCCACGGACTCCTGGCCGCGGGAGATGGCTTCGCGCTCGGTGGCGAACCCTTGGCGTCGATAGGCAGAAAGCTCCTCTTTGACCTCGCTGTAGCGGCGGCGCTCGCCCGAGGAGTTGTACGCGGCGCGCAGCTCCGCCTCCGGCAGCTGCGCCAGCATGATGCGTCCCGACGCGGTCTTCAGCGACGGCAGGCGCACGCCCACCTCCGTGACCAGGGACACCGCGCCGGGGGCGCGCACCTCGTGCAGGTACACAATCTCCGGGCCGGCAAGGCGCGTCAGGTGCGCCGAACCGCCCGCGAGCTGCGCAATCTGCGCCAGCGGCTTCGTGGCCAGCCGCACCAGAGGCTGCTGCGTGGTGTACGCCTGCGCCATGCGGTACGACGCCAGCCCCAGCCCGTATGTGCCGGGCTTGCGCAGGTGCACCACAAACCCGGAATCCTCCAGCTCGCGCAGCAGGTGGTAGGTGGTGGAACGCGGCAGGTCCAGCTCGCGCTGGATGCGGGTGGCGGAAATCGGCGCGTCCGTGGTGGACAGAAGCGCCAGGATGCGCAACACGTTGTGCGCGGCGGGAACCTGCGGCTTAGTCATCGCACTAAGTATGCCCACGGCGCTACCCTCGGTGGGCATGAATACCGTAACTGCACCGCTTTTCACCCCCGCTTCCAACTGGTCCGGCCGCGACGACGGCCCCGGCCCCGAGCACGCCCGCTGGCACAGCGTCGTCGACACCGCCGCCGAGCCCACCGAGGGCGCCGTGCACCTCATCGGCTACGCGTCCGACGAGGGCGTCGAGCGCAACGGCGGCCGCCAGGGTGCGGCGAAAGGCCCGGAGGCGTTGCGCGCGGCCCTCGGCTCGCTGGCGGTCCACGAGGACACAAAGCTTGTCGACGCCGGCACCGTGACCACCCAGGACACTGACCTCGAAGGCTCCCAACGCGAGCTGTCCGACCGGGTGCGCGACCTCGTGGCGGCGCAGGGCGCGGACGGGATGACGGTGGTCCTCGGCGGCGGGCACGAAACCTCGTTTGCCACCCACCGCGGCGCGTACGAGGCGGTCGGGCCGATGCAGGTGATCAACTTCGACGCCCACTTCGACCTGCGCACCGAAACCCGCCCCACCTCCGGCACACCGTTCAAGCAGATCGCGGGCCTGGTGGGCGAGGACTTCGACTACAGCGTCTTCGGCATCTCCAAGCCCAACAACACCAAGGTGCTCTTCGACACCGCCGACGAGCTCGGCGTGACCACCGTGCTGGACACCGAGCTGGCGGAGATGACCGTGCGCGAGGCCGCCGAGCGCGCCGTCGCGGCGGTGGAAGGCGACCGGCCCATCCACCTGTCCATTGACCTGGACGTGCTGCCGGCGGCGGTCGCGCCGGGCGTGTCCGCCCCGGCCGGGTTCGGCGTGGAGTACGCGATGCTGCGCGCGATGGTCGCGGCTGTGGCGTCCACCGGGCGCGTTGCGCTTCTGGACGTCGTCGAGCTCAACCCCGACTTCGACGTGGACAACCGCACCGCCAAGGCCGCCGCGCGGCTGATTGACGATGCGGTTGTGGGGGCGAAGCTGCGCGGATAGGCAGCTGCTTCTTAGAAGAGCAGGTGCGCCACCGGCACCGTGATCAGTACGGTGAGCACCACGCGGATGAACCAGATCTGCACCATCTTCCAGATGCTCAGCGGGATGTCGGTGGCCAGCACCGCCGGCACCATCGCCGAGAAGAAGAAGATCTGGCTCACGCACACCACCGCCATGGTGAACTTCAGCACCATGTCATCCGAGCCCGCAGACAGCGTCGCCGGCAGGAACATCTCCGCCAGACCCGACGCCAGCGCGCCCGACGTCGCCCACGGATCCGGCAGGCGCAGCGCCCACACCAGCGGGAAGAACGCGATACCCAGGATCTTGAACACCGGGGTGTAGGTGGCCAGCACCAGGCCGATCGTGCCCACGGCCATGATGCCCGGGGTGACCTGCACGGCCATGATCAAACCATCGCGGAAGTTCGCCCACAGCACCTTGCCCAGTGAGTCAGCACGATTGAGCTCCAGCTTCGCCTCGCGCCATGCGGCCTTGAAGCGGTTGCCCTGGATCTCCTTCTCCGGGTGCGGCTGCGCGCCCGGGTAGTAATCGTCCGGAATGCGGGTAATGGGCGGGATGCGCACCACGATCGCGGTGACGATGAAAGTGATGATGAACGTGATGAAGAAGTACGCCGTCCAGTGCTCCATCATGTCCAGCGTCTTCGCCACGATGACCATGAACGTCGCGGACACGGTGGAAAAACCCGACGCCACAATCGCCGCCTCGCGGCCGTTGTAGCTGCCGTTTTTGTACATGCGGTCCGTGATGAGCAGGCCCAGTGAGTACGATCCCAAGAACGACGCCACCGCGTCCACCGCAGACTTGCCCGGGGTGCGGAACACCGGGCGCATAATCGGCTGCACCATCACGCCGATGAACTCCATCAGGCCGAAGCCGACCAGCAGGCCCAGGAAGATCGCACCCACCGGGATGAGCAGGCCCACCGAGATGACCAGCTTGTCCAGGATGAACGGGCCAATCTCCGGATTGAACAGCCACGCCGGGCCGAAGCCGAACGTGAGCATCGCGCACAGCACGATCGCCAGCACCGACAGCCCCGCGAACGCCATACGCGGGTAATCCTCTTTCCAGCGCCCGGAGACGAACTGGTAGATCGTGCCCGCGATGATGGCGAACAGCGCCAGGTAGCGGGTGCCTTCCCCGAGCGTGGTGGTGATCCAGCTGACAATGTGGTCCAACAGAATCGTGGACTTGGAATCGCCGATGGAAAACGGCACGAAGAACGCGAAGATGCCGATGGCGCTGTAGACGAAGAAGCGCCACACGGCCTTCGGCTTCGGGTCAGCCTCGGGGGCGGTGTCCTGTGGTGCGGGTTGGCCCTGGTTTTCGGCGCGGGTGATGGTTTCGGTGTTGTCGGTGGGGTCCTCGATGCCCTCGAAGCTGGGGTTGTCCAGTTCCGGGATGAGCGCCTCCGCGCCCGCCGGCAGGTTCTTCACCGGCCAGGCGGGGGAAAACCTGCGCCGGGAGTTCACCGGCTTCGCAGTCTCGTTCATGGTGTCCTTCCATCTCGTGCGTTTAGCACCGCAAAACCCTGCGGATATTGCGCAGAACGGAATTTTTCGGTGTCGGCGCATAATTTTTACATCAAAAGTGACGCAAGGCACAACTGGATGGCCTATGTTCTCTAGTTACCTGCAAGGTTTTCCAAAAAAAATCCCAGCGCATACCCCTTTAGGAGGGTCCCGTGGAAGGTTTTATTGACACCCTCAACGGCGTGATTTGGTCTAACGCCCTCGTGTATCTGTGCCTCGGCGCGGGTGCGTACTTCACGCTCGTCACCTTGTTCCTGCAGATCCGTTGCCTGCCGGACATGATCCGCCAGCTCAAGTCCGGCGAAAGCTCCGAGCAGGGCATTTCCTCGTTCCAGTCCCTGATGATCTCGCTCGCCGGCCGCGTCGGCGTGGGCAACATCGCCGGCGTGGCCACCGCCATCGCGTTCGGCGGCCCGGGCGCGGTGTTCTGGATGTGGCTGGTGGCTCTGCTCGGCTCCGCCACCTCCTTTATCGAGTGCTGCCTCGCCCAGATTTACAAGGAGACGGACCGCGACACCGGCGAGTACCGTGGCGGGCCCGCCTACTACATCGAGAAGGCGTACAAGCACACCTCCGCAGCCCCGTTCATGCTGGTCTACGCCATCATCTTCGCGGTGTGCATGCTGCTGGCCACGTCCTACTTCCTGCCGGGTATTCAGGCCAACGGCGTGGCTGCGGCCGTCGATAATGCATGGGGCGTCAATGTCTGGGTCTCCGCGACGATCATGACCGTGTTGCTCGCGTTCATCATCATCGGCGGTGTCAAGCGCATCGCGAACTTCGCCTCCATGGTCGTGCCGTTCATGGCCGGCATCTACATCATCATCGCCATCGTGGTGCTGTTCGCGAACGCTTCCCAAATCCCCGAGGTCTTCGGCACCATCGTCCGCGCCGCCTTCGACAAGGAAGCAGCTTTCTCCGGCATGCTCGGTGCCGCCATCATGTGGGGCGTCAAGCGCGGCATCTACTCCAACGAGGCCGGCCAGGGCACCGGACCGCAGTCCGCAGCAGCAGCCGAGGTCTCCCACCCGGCGAAGCAGGGCTTCGTCCAGGCGTTCGCCGTCTACATCGACACCCTGTTCGTCTGCTCGGCCACCGCCTTCATCATCATCTCCACCGACATGTACAAGGTCTTCGAGGGCCAGTCCGAAGACGGCGCGGTGATCTACGAGGGCTCGCTTGCCGACGGCATCCCTGTCGGCCCCGGCTACGTCCAAGAAGGCCTGAACTCCTTTGCCGCCGGCCTGGGCCCGTCGTTCATTGCACTGGCGATCATGTTCTTCGCCTTCACCACCGTGCTGGCGTACTACTACATGGCAGAGACCAACTTCACCTACCTGAACCGCTGGGTGAAGAACGAAGGCACACGCAAGGCCATCATCTGGATCCTGCGCGCCCTGATCCTCGTGGCCGTGTTCATCGGCGCAACGACCACCCCGGGCACCGCCTGGGCGCTCGGCGACATCGGCGTCGGCGCGACCGCATGGCTTAACATCGTGGCGATCATCTTCCTGCAGGTCCCGGCGCTGAAATGCCTGTGGGACTTCCGCCGCCAGAAGAAGGCCGGCATCGACCCGCACTTCGACCCCGAGGCGCTGGGTATCCGCAACGCCGACTTTTGGGTCGAGCGTAAGAACCGCATGATCGAGGCCGGCACCTGGCCGGGCGTTGAGGGCAAGGTTGTCACCACGACCCGCAACAACTAGCCGTAATCAATCCGGCTACCTAGGGCCTGGCTCCCGTTTAGTGGACACGCTGGCACTAGTCCAGACTGGACCGACGAAAGCAGAGACACTATCAGCGGACGGCGGTGGATGCCGGAGTAGGCGTGGTGTGTTCCTCCTTCGACTCGGTCGGAGCCAGGTGGGCCGGATCCAAATCAATGCGGCGCAACAGCTGGGCGTTCAGGGCCACCACGATGGTCGAGGCAGACATCAAGATCGCGCCCACGGCCGGGGACAGCACGAACCCGGTCGGGGTCGAGATGATGGGTAAAACTGATCAGGATAAGACGGTGTAACCGGCCTCTTCGATGGCCCGGCGAACCATCTCCGGAGGTACGGCACCGGTGACCGTGACGGTGGAAACACCACCAGCAGCGAGATCAATCTGGACGTCGTCGACCTGGGGGAGGGCCTGAAGGGCCTGGGTCACGCTTTTCACGCAGTGCCCGCAGGTCAGACCGGTGACCTGGTAGCTAGGGGAGGATCCTCCTGCTGACGAGTCGCTGGCGGCAGGGATGGAGGCGGTGTCGGCATGTGAGGCAGGTCCGCAACAGCTGCAGCCGTGGGAGGCCATCGGCAAGAGGTGGGGCGGGGGGTTGGTCATGGGAAAGCTCCTATGGGTCGGTGGGATACGGTAACGCTCGCTAGCATATACCCCCCGGGGGTACATTTTCAAGGGGTGGAGGGCACGGCCCTCACGCGGGGCAGGGTGTGGTCACCGAGCAGCCTCCTCACTGTCGGGAGGGGACAGTGGGAGGCGGAGGGCAAACACCGCTCCGCGACCGGGTCCGGGGGAGGTGGCGGTGAGAGTGCCGCCGTGGGCCTCGATCAATGCCTTGGAGATGGTCAGACCGATACCGGCCCCGCCGTTGTCCCGGCTGCGGGCGGCATCCCCCCGGTAGAAGCGTTCGAAGATGTGTCCGAGCTGGCCAGGTGGGATGCCCTCGCCGTCATCGGCGACGTGGATGAGCGCGGTGGACGCCCCCTGTCGGTGGACGCTGATCCGGACCTGCCCGCCGGCCGGGGTGTGCCGTAGCGCGTTCGACAGGAGATTGCTCATCACCTGGCCGAAGCGTTGCCGGTCCACGAGCACCTGGGCGGTGTCCGTAATGGTCTCGACCTGTAAATCGACGCCTTTGTCAGCATAAGCTTCCCCCGCGGCAGCAGCGGCGGTATGGAGCAGATCCCCGAGCCCTTCCTTCGTCAGGTCCAAATCGATCCGGTGTTCCTGGGCCCGGGAGACATCGTCGATGTCTTCCATCAACCGGGTCAGGCGGGTGAGTTGGTCAGCCATGATCGTGTGGGTGGCATTATTCCAGTCCACGGCCCCGTCCTGGAGACCATCGAGGTAGACCGTGAGCACCGATAAGGGGGTGCCCATTTCATGGGCCAGATCAGAGAGCATCTGGCGGCGGACCTGTTCGGTGTGTTCCAGCCGGTCGGCCATGGTGTTGAAGGCATGCGCCAGGGTGGTGACTTCGGGGCCTGCTTCTCCGGCGGGCACGCGGACACGGTAGTTGCCGGCCGTCAGGCTGGTAGCGGCGCGGGTGAGATCCTGCAGGGGGGTGCGCAGGCGACGCGATAACCACAGGCTGGCCAGCAGGGCGCTGATCAAGGCGGTGGGCAGGGCGACGGCCAGGGTGATCAGGTTGGCGTCCCGGTAGGCCTGCTCGGCATGGAACAGCTCCAGCGAGGGGTTCTCCCGGCCGCTCATCAACATATGATCATGGAACAGGGGCGGGCCCACCATCGTGGCCACGGTCGCGGCCACCAGCAGGCTAATCACCACGACCAACACCTGGGCGGCCAGGAAGCGGAAGGTCAGGCCGGGTCCGTGATTCATGGCTGCCCCACCCGGTAGCCCACGCCACGCACGGTGTCGATCAACCCCCGGCCCCGGGTGTCGGTGCCGAGCTTGCGACGCAAGTTGCCGATGTGGACATCGACGATGCGTTCATCACCGACCCAGGTGGTGTCCCAGACCTCGGTGACCAGGTCGTGGCGGGTCAGCACCTGGCCGGGGCGCAGGGCCAGGGCAACCAGCAGCTCGAACTCCGTGCGGGTGAGCTCCACGGTCGTCTCCCCCACCCGCACCTGATGGGCGACGGGGTCAAGGATGAGGTCACCAACGATCAAGGGGGTGGTCACCTGCGGTGGGGTGGTGCTGGTGCGCGGGCGGCGCAGCACCGCATGCACCCGGGTCACCAGTTCCCGGATGCTAAAAGGTTTGGTGATGTAGTCATCCGCCCCCAGGGTCAAACCGCTGATCTTGTCGTCCTCGCTGCCACGCGCGGTGAGCATGAGGATGTAGCAGTCCGAGAAGGTGCGGATCCGTCGGCATACCTCCAGGCCGTCGAGTTCGGGCAGCCCCAGATCCAGCACCACAACATCGGGGGGAAAGCGACGGGCCTCGTCCACGGCCTGGGTGCCGGTGTGTGCCTGGCGGGTATCGAAGCCGGCCCGGATGAGGTAGGAGGCCACCATCTGAGCCAGGGGTTGTTCATCATCGACGACCAGCACCCGCCCCGGGGGCGTGGCGGTGGTCGGTGTGTGGTCAGCCATAGACCCCAGTATCGCTCCGGGCAGGGGGAATACCACCTTCGCTCAGTGCCCGGCGGGGAAATCTTCATCAAATCTTCAAACATCACCCTTCGACCGTCGTCACCCCTGTGCCCTACCCCGGGCCGGCGGCATCGCCTCCCCTGGTCGGTTCGGCAGGCGCCACCAGGGATTTCACTGCCTGCACCGCATACCCGGGGTGGGTGGAAGGACATCGCCCACGGCTGTGGGGTGGTGTTCCGGTGGTGACCCAGCCCACCGAATTCACTCCCTTTTCGCCCTGTTATAAGGCTTTGAGCAGGGTTTTTGAATTCTAGTCCGTTAGGCACCCGTGCTAGATAAAGGTATGGCATCGACCTTGAGGCGGTGTCTTCTCATGGCCCTACCACGATCCAAGGAGATTGACGTGAAACGAGCAGCGATCGCAGCCGCCGCCCTTGCCCTCGCCCTCACGGGGTGTTCGGCCGCCGACCCGGAACCCACCGCCGATGGGACGGTGTCCCAGGATGCATTCCTGACTACCCATGGCCTGGCCGACATGGACGCGGTGGAGATCATTGATCACCTCGACCGGCAGAAGGTCACTGAGCGTCCCACGGATCTGATCGCCTCAGTGCGTAACGATGAACTGCTGCTCTCGAGCGATGACCAGGAAGTTGCGCTCGATCTTCCCGACAATCAGACGTATGTCTCGATCGCACCCTATCTCACCTCCACCCACGACTGCTTCTACCACAGCCTCACGACCTGCCAGGGGGAACTCGACAATGAGGATATCCAGGTCACGATCACCGATGAGGCGACCGGTGAGGTGCTGGTGGACGAGGCGACAACCACCTTCGACAACGGGTTTATTGGCTTCTGGCTTCCCGATGATGTCACCGGCCTGATTGAGGTCAGCTACCAGGGGCGTACCGGCTCCACGGAGTTTTCCACCACCGACGACGGTGCCACCTGTGTCACAGACCTGCGCCTGACGTGATGGCTCAGCAGGATCCTCACCTGCGCCTGTCTCCCGTGCCACTGAAATCTTGCACCAAGGAAGGTTAAATCATGACGAACGCGTTTTCCCGACGACAGTTTCTGCTCGGCGGGCTCGTCCTCGCCGGCACCGGGGCCGTGGCCGCCTGCACCAGCGACCCTGGACCCGCTGCCTCGGCACCAGGTCCCTCCCTTCGCCCCACTCCCACCCCCACTGCGCTCGGTGAGCCGACGGTGCGCCGGACACTAACCGCGCGGCCCCTCTCCCTGGATATCGGCGGCATCGAAGCCAAGACGTGGGGATACGTCTCTGACACCGGGGATGCGGCCATTGAGGCCACCGCCGGCGACGTCCTGCAGGTCGATATCACCAATGAACTGCCTGAGAGCACCTCCATCCACTGGCATGGCATCGCACTCCACAACGCAGCCGACGGTGTGCCCGGCATGACCCAGGACCCCATTGAACCTGGCGAGTCTTTCTCCTATGTTTTTGAAGTCCCCCACGGTGGCACCTACTTCTACCATTCCCACACCGGCCTGCAGCTTGATCGCAGCCTCCACGCTCCACTGATCATCCGTGACCCGCAAGACGCTGAGGACCAGGACGTCGAGTGGACCATCGTGCTCGACGACTGGGTCGATGGCATTCAGGGCACTCCCGACGATGAGCTCGACAAGCTCACCGGAATGGGTTCGGGCGACCATAACGGGAGGATGGGAATGGGAGGTCACGGCCAGATGATGCACGGCACCCCGGACCGGGTACTGGGCGGGGATGCCGGCGATGTGATGTATCCGCACTACCTCATCAACGGACGTATCCCCCGTGCTCACCGGACCTTCGAGGCTCGCCCGGGCGACAAGGCCCGCCTGCGGTTCATCAACGCGGGCGCTGACACCATCTTCAAGGTGGCCCTCGGTGGTCACCGCATGACCGTCACCCACACCGACGGCTTCCCTGTCCAGCCCCGGGAGACCGAATCGATCTACCTGTCGATGGGCGAGCGTGTCGACGTCGAGGTTATCCTCGGCGACGGCATCTTCCCGCTCACGGCTTTGGCGGTGGGTAAGGACGACCGCGCCTTCGCCGTCATCCGCACCGCCGGCGGCCAGGCCCCCCGCCCCGATGTCGACTTCCCCGAGTTGTCGTCCACCGGACTGCTTCTGTCCTCCCTGAAGCCAGCAGACCGTGCACTCCTGCCCGAGGGCACACCAGACCGAGAAGTCAGCATCGACCTGGGCGGGCAGATGATGCCGTATGAATGGAGCATTCTCACCGACGGCCAATCCTCCTCCGCGACCGTGGAGGAGGGCCAGCGCCTGCGGATGGTCATGCGCAACAGGACCATGATGCCCCATCCCATGCACATCCACGGCCACACGTGGGCGCTACCCGGCAGCGACGGGCTACGCAAGGACACTGTCCTTCTCCGCCACGGTGAAACCATGATCGCCGACTTGATCGCCGACAACCCCGGTGAGTGGGCATTTCATTGCCACAACGCTTATCACCAGGAAACCGGGATGATGAGTTCCCTGCGGTACGCCTAACCCCACACCATGGTCGGTCGCTGGGGTGAGCTGGGACGCTGCAGACCACCCACCGCGCAGCACGATGACCTTCCTCGGTGTTGTGGTCCTCCGGGACAACCAGAACACCGTCTTCTTCCCCACCGCCCCGGAAAACCGAGATTATCTACGCAGAGGAGGAGCGTGCCCCGCTGCCGGACTTCTCCGGCCCGTCGCTGATGGAGGAGGGTGAGGAGATCAGCCTGTCTGTTTTTGAAGGCGAGGTCGTCGTCCTCAACGCTTGGGGCCAGTGGTGTGCACCGTGTCGGGCGGAAGTCGATAACCTGCAGCTTGTCCACGCAGATCATGGAGATGTACTCGTACATATTTCCCAGCGGCTGCGTATCTGTGGCGCACTACGCTCTTGCTCTGCGCTGGCTCACCGACTTCAACACTGCCGGGTATGCTGCTGTTGTTGCCGTTCAGGCGCTACTGTTAATGCTGGTTGCCGCGGTATCGTCTAACGAGGCGGCTTTTCGCAGCCGCTGGTCGGGCTGGTGGCTGCTCACCCCTGCGGCCCTGGTGTTATTGGAGGCTGTGCAGCACCGGTTCCCGTTCGGCGGTTTCCCGTTGTCCGCTTTCGGATACAGCCAGACCGATGGTCCTTTCATGGCGGCAGCGCCCCTGGGAGGGACTCTCCTGGTGACCGCGTTGGCCACAGTTGCGGGGGCCGTTGTTACCGCTGTCATCTTCGGGCCGAGACGAGCCCGTGCAGCATCCGTGGTCGCAGTGGTCGTGGTACTCGCGGTACCGGCGTTCGCGTCAACGATCGTAGATGATACGGCAGAAGGCAGCCTTGACGTCGTGCTCGTGCAGGGTGGAGGCCCCGTGGGCTTCGCGCGGTCAATACCGATCCGTTTGATACGACCCGCCGGCACCTACAGGCTGCCGACGATATCACCGGGGACCCTGATCTGGTTCTGCTGCCCGAAAACGTCGTCAATATCGACGGCTCAATCGACGGGACGCGCGTTGATGCAGCTTTCGCTGAACTGGCCAGGCAACTCGACACGAACATCGTCGTCGGAATTACCGAATCTGAGGATCAACATTTCAGGAACGCATCCATAGTGTGGGGGCCGGACGGGACCCGGTTAGGACGCTATGAGAAGCATCATCGTGTGCCGTTCGGCGAGTACATCCCTATGCGCAATCTGATTGAACGACTCAGCGAGGACGCACGGTTCATCCCCCGCGACGCCATTGCCGGAGAGGGACCGGCGGTGCTCGATCCCAGCGGGACACCACGATTGGGGATCGTCATTTCTTATGAGGTCTTCTTCGCCGACCGGGTCGCCGATGCCGTTCGCAATGGTGGGCAGCTACTCCTCGCACCGACCAACGCCGCGTCTTTTGTGACCGAGGAAGTACCTGCAATTGAAGTGGCCGCATCCCGGATGCGTGCCCGCGAGTTTGGCCGCACCGTTCTCCAGGCTGCCCCCACCGGATACTCCGCAGTTATCCAGCCCGACGGCATAGTCTCACAACTCAGTGGCCTGGGCACGAACGAACTGCTGACGGCAACCGTTCCCCTTCATACTGGTTTGATGCCGTATGCGCGCATGGGGGATACACCCCTGTTGGTTCTCGCGATGCTGGCTCTTGCATGGCCTGCGGTTACCGGCCTCGTCAGCTGGCGCAGGAGAAGGCAGGTTACGGGAATATCCCACTAAACGTGGATTACGGCACCTGCTCCTCGTTGGCGGGACGCTCGCCGCCCCCATATATGACGAGCACGGACTGCCTCCCCTGTGCCCCGGTCTGGCCTGCCTGGAGAAGCTATCAAGTCCGGGCTGTGTCGGCGATGAGTGAGAAGCGTCTCTGCGGTCTGAGGCGGGTGCCTCACGCCCAGTCACTGTCGCCGGTTCCGGTGTCGGGGCCGGTCCTGGTGAGTGCGGGAAGGTTAGAAGGTGACGCCGTGCTCGGCGAACCAGGGCAACGGGTCGACCGCCCCGCTGCCAGTCGGGTAACGCTCGAGGTGCAGGTGAGAGCCGGTGGAAAACCCCCGGTTGCCCATGCCAGCGATCCTCTGACCAGCGGTGACGCGTTTTCCAACGGTCACGTCGAAAGTCTCCATATGACCGGAGACGGCAATCGAGCCATTATCGTGCTGGATGCGGATCCACTGCCCGAAACCGGAGGCCGGGCCGGAGTCAATGACAGTGCCGCCCATCGCCGCGAGGATCGGGGTACCTACGACGTTGGCGATGTCGATACCCGCGTGGAGGGTTCCGCAGTGCACGCCGGAACCGGAGGTGAAGGTGCCTTCAGCGGGCTTGACCACCGAGGGCGCGCGGGCAGCGCGCTCCTTCTCGGCCCGCTCGGCGTTGTACTGGATGGCCTTGTCCAGCTGCTCGTCGATGTTGGCGACCGGCTTGAATTCGGAGATCGCGAGAATCTGCGGTGCGGCCTGCGTCCCACTCGAGGACAGGGCCGTGTCGTTGGTGGCTAAATCCACCTCGACGGTGGCAGCCTCCGGGGAGACCGGAGCCTCGACCTCGGCCGGGGCTTGGAACCGAGACGCTGATCAGCTCACCGTCATTGACGGCCGTGGACTACCCAGCTACAGCACTCCCCGTCGTCGCCCCGCAACTTTTCCACTCCGCCGAGACGGCGGAACGTGGGCCAGGGCGTCGATGGCGGTGGCAATCACTGCTGCCATTGCCGGGCCAGCGTGCGAAGGGCTGTCGCAGTTGAAAGCTTATCGATGATCAGATACCGCGGCACAGGTATGGACAGGCAGGTCAGTCCAGTTTGGGGTCGGACGTGAACTCCTTGTGGGAGACACCGCCCGCCTCCTGACGGGTAGCCGCTGCGGCACGGATATCCTCGCCATCCTCCAGCGCCTGAACCGCCCGGTCGTAGAAGTCCGGGGAGACCACCACCGCCCGGCGGCGGGGCCCGCGACTGGAGATGGTGACCGGTTCACCTTGGGCGGCATCAAGATAGTGGCTTTGTTCGCTGCGGAACTGACTGAGGGTGACCGTGATGCCCATACCCTTTAACGTACATTTTGTACAAGAAGTGCAGCAACGATCGCGGCCGTTCCGGAAGTCCTGCCCGCCGAACGGGACGCTTAGGGGCAGACACCTCCTTGACTGATACCCCCCATGGGTATAGGTTGAAGGTTGTTGGGCATCTCCACTCCTGCCCTTCAGGACATCAAGGAAAGGATCATCTGATGAGCGCCGTAACAAAGAAGTACATCATCGAAGGCATGACCTGCGGACACTGCAAGTCCTCCGTGGAGGAGGAGATCGGCGAGGTCGCCGGTGTGACCATGGTGGAGGCCACCGTGGATACCGGGCAGGTGACCGTCACGGGTGAAAACTTCACCGACGACGATGTTGTCGCCGCCGTCACGACAGCCGGCTACACCGTCAAGCCCTAATCCCTGGGCCCGGTCCCCGCCTCGCGTAGACACGGCCGGGCCAACCCTGCTGGATATGCCCATCAGGCCCAGCCATGCCGGTTCGATATCCCCGACGGTGCATCTGTGGGCGGGCCTTTTGGGACCTCGGAGATGCACCTCACGACTGTTTACTGAAGGACTGATCACTGATGATTCAAACTCAACCGTCGGTTGACCTACTCCAGGTCGATCTGGGCGTCACCGGCATGACCTGTACGTCGTGCTCAGGGCGGGTGGAACGCAAGCTCAACAAGCTCGATGGCGTGGAGGCCACCGTTAACTTCGCCACCGAATCCGCCTCCGTCAGTTACGACCCCACCAAAGTCGACGCCGATCGGCTGATCGAAACCGTGCGGGGTGCCGGGTACGACGCGTTCACCATGGGGGATCAACACGCCTCCGCCGTGGACAGCGGTCCGGAGGAGGACACCGAGGTGGTCGGTGACCGCCACGAACAGGCCCGCGAGGCCGAGGCCACAGACCTGAAGACGCGTCTGATCGGGTCGACGATCCTCTCCGTTCCGGTGGTCGCGATCTCGATGATCCCGTCCCTGCAGTTCATGAATTGGCAGTGGGCCCTGCTCGTCATGTCCACCCTGATCTACTTCTACGGTGGCGCCCCGTTCCACCGGGCGACCTTAACCAACCTGCGTCACGGCTCGACCACGATGGACACACTCGTGTCTCTGGGCACTACCGCTGCGTATCTGTGGTCGCTGTGGGCCTTGTTTTTCGGCAACGCCGGGCACCCCGGCATGGTGATGGAGATGAGCCTGCTGCCCCGCGATGACGGCATGGACCACATCTACCTCGAGACCATCGCCGTAGTCATCACCTTCCTGTTGCTCGGCCGGTGGTTTGAGGTCCGCGCCAAGGGCCAGTCCTCCGCGGCGCTGAAGTCCCTGCTGGACATGGGTGCGAAAGACGCCGCGGTGATCCGCGACGGTGAGGAAGTCCGCGTCCCGGTCTCCCAGCTGACAGTCGGTGACGTCTTCGTCGTCCGCCCGGGTGAGAAGATCGCCACCGACGGTCGTGTCATCGAGGGCACCTCGGCCATCGACGAGTCGATGCTGACCGGCGAGTCCGTTCCCGTCGAGGCCGCCCCCGGCACCCCGGTCACGGGCGCGACGATCAACACCTCCGGTCGACTGCTGGTCGAAGTCACCCGCACAGGTTCGGAGACCACGCTGTCCCAGATGGCCAAGCTGGTCACTGACGCCCAGGCGAAAAAAGCCCCGGTCCAGCGCCTGGTGGATAAGATTTCCTCGGTCTTCGTCCCGACGGTCATTGTCGTCTCCATCATCACCCTGATCGTCCACCTCGCCGCCGGCAGCGGGGCGAACTGGGCCTTTTCCGCCGCAGTCGCGGTGCTGATCATCGCTTGCCCATGCGCCCTGGGACTGGCCACCCCGACCGCCCTGCTGGTGGGCACCTCCCGGGGCGCGCAGCTGGGCTTGTTGATCAGGGGCCCGGAGGTCCTTGAATCCACCCGCCAGGTCGACACCATCGTCATGGACAAGACCGGCACCGTCACCTCCGGGGTCATGTCGGTCACCGGCGTCCACGCCGCCGACGGCTACACCAACAACGAGGTCCTCGCCTTGTCGGCGGCCGTCGAAGCAGGTTCCGAGCACCCCATCGCCAAGGCGATTGTCACCGAGGCCGAGCGCTCCGGGAACATCCAGGAGGCCACCGACTTCGACAGCACCGCCGGCCGGGGCGTCACGGCCACCGTCAAGGGTCACGTCGTCACCGTGGGCCGTCCCGCCGGCCAGCTGCCCCGTGACCTCACCACCGCCTTCGACCACGCACAGTCGCAGGGCGCGACCCCGGTGGCCGTCTACGTCGATGACCAGCCCGCCGGTGTGGTCGTGGTGCGCGATGTCATCAAAGACTCCTCAGCGGAAGCGGTCGCCCAGTTCCGCAGGCTGGGGTTGAGGCCGTACCTGCTCACCGGCGATAACGCGAAGGCCGCGGCCGCCGTCGCCCAAGAGGTGGGCATCGATGCGGCCAACGTGAGTGCCGAGGTCATGCCGCAGGACAAGGTCGCGGTCATCGAGAAGCTACAACATGAGGGCAAGAAGGTCGCCATGGTCGGCGACGGCGTCAATGACGCGGCCGCCCTGGCCCAGGCCGATCTGGGTCTGGCCATGGGGGCGGGCACGGATGTGGCCATCGAGGCCTCCGATATCACCTTAATGAACAACGACCTGCGCTCCGCGGGCGATGCCATCCGTCTGTCACGTCGCACGCTGGGCACCATCAAGGGCAACCTGTTCTGGGCGTTCGCCTATAACGTCGTGCTGATCCCGGTCGCCGCGATCGGTTTCCTCAACCCGGGGTTGGCGGGCATTGCGATGGGCTTCTCCTCGGTGTTCGTGGTCTCCAACTCCCTCACGCTGCGTAGATTCAAGTCCTCCCACGACAACACAAGTTCCTCACCGCAGCCCGCTCGCCCCTCCGTGCGGCAGCCGGTCACCGCCTAATCCACATCCTTTTCTAGCGATAAGGAACCCCGTGTCCCCCTCCTGTGGCTGAGTCCCTCCAATCACACTCAGACCTCCGTCCCCAAGTACCTGCTCCTGACCTCTCCCCGGCCCCACCCGGCAGGCCCCTCCGGGCCGACAATCTGCCGACTACTTATCCGAATAACGCCACAGGGCGTGGGGACCATGAGGTCCTCATGCCTCATTCCATGCCCTCGGGCTTTCCATCCTGATCGACCCGCAACTGACTCAGGACATACCTGCCCCCTTTTTTCAGCAAGGAGACCATTGTGGATACTCGCACCCCTGATCAGGCCGCTTCTTCCTCGGGTGGGGCCGACACCTGTCACACCACCCATGGCTACATCAACGACAAGGATCGCTATCTCGCCCGCCTCAAGCGCATCGAGGGACAGGCCCGGGGCCTGCACAGCATGGTCGACGAGGAACAGTACTGCATCGACATCCTTACCCAGATCTCCGCGGTCAATGCTGCCCTACGCAGCGTTGCCCTGGGACTACTCGATGACCACATGAAACACTGCGTCCGTGACGCCGCCAAGTTAGGAGGAGAGGAGGCCGACGCCAAGTTCCAGGAAGTCACCGACGCTATCGCCCGTTTCGCCCGGTGACAGGCCGGGACCCGGCCACCACACCCCCGTCGAGAACGGCGGCCAGGCCACTCTGACCGCCCCTGTTGCCGGCTGGAGGCTTCGGAGTCCTGCTGCTGGTGGCGACATGATCGGGTTGATGGCCACTGTTGCTGCTGGTCGAAAAGATCGCGCCACTGAACAACCTTGACCACATCCCCACCTGCAACATCAACCGGTGCTGCCCCCAACACTCCAACTTTTTGTCCGCGCTCCCAAATCGGTTGGTAGCCGGATCTAGGTAGCCGGTTTTCCGCCTGTGGACGCTTGTTGCGCCAACCGCCCCGCTCGGCGCCCTACCGCAGGGAAGCGAACAGCGCTTCGGCCGCGGTGTCGTCCCAGAGCACCACGTTGCCCACTTCGGTGTCGGTGAAGCCGCCGATGGGCACGGTCTCTGTCTCTAGGCCGCCGCGCAGCGCGATGAGGATGCGGGCGAGGTTCCACGCGTGGTCGTCGGAGTTGACCGTCAGCAGGCTGGGCGTGACCCACAGCAGCCGCGCCATGCGGAAGGGGTTGAGGTACACAGACGGCGACAGCACGCGCGTGACCAGGGTGGTCATGAACTCGCGCTGGCGTGCCACACGGTCCAGGTCGCCTTGCGCGGTGGCGCGGGTGCGCACGTAGCCCAGCGCAGTGGGGCCGTCCATTTGCTGGCAGCCGGGTTGGAGGTTGATGTTGGCCAACGGGTCGTCGATGGGCTCGGCGACGCAAATCTCCACGCCGCCGGCCGCGTCGACCACCCCGGCGAGGCCGCCCATGCCGATCTCCGCGTAGCGGTCCACATGCAGCCCGGTGTTCTGCTCCACGGTTTCCACCAGTAGCTGCGGCCCGCCGATGGAGAACGCGGCGTTGATCTTGTCGTAGCCGTACCCGGGCACGGGCACGTACGAGTCGCGCGGGATGGACACCAGCGTCGGCTTTCCGCGCAGCGGCAGGTGCATCAGCATGATCGTGTCGGTGCGCACGGTGCCCAGGTCGCCGCCGGTGCCGAGGCGTTCGACGTCCTTTTCGCTCAGGCCCGTGCGCGAGTCGGACCCCACGAGCAGCCAGTTCGTCCCCGAGGTGCCGGAAATTTGCTGGTCGGGCATGGCGGCGGTGCGGTTCAGACGCGAGTCCGCGACTAGCACCGAGCCGATGAGCAAGGCGATGACCAGGGCGAGTACCGCGCCGCAGCCGGGGAGCTTTACTTTGCGACGCACCTTCGGCCCCCGCCGTCTCCCCCTCGAGACCTGCAGTGGGACGTCCTCCGGGGCCGGCTGCGCAGAGGGACGGGAAGCTGGGCGGGGAGCAGCGTACTGCGACTGATGCTGCACAGGGCGCTGCTGCGCCGGTTGCTGCACCGGTCGGCTGCGCGGGTGCTCCGGCGCGCGGCGCGGCTCGTAGGCGGCGGGGGGTTCGTAAACGGTGTGGCCCGGCTCGACCCGCGGCGAAACCCTGCGCGCGCGGGGCTCTACGCGCGTGAATTCGTCGGGGTGGCGGGGAACGGGATCGCGTCGAGAAGCATGAGAAGCATTTGTGCGACGGCGAATGGGGCGGCCGTAGCGGTCCACGAGGGGCTTGCCGTCTTTGCCCAGCACGAACTCGCCCGCGTTATCGCGGGGGTCGTTGGAATGGGGCGTAGTAGACATGCGCTTAGTGTAACCAGTGTGACGGAAGTGTTTAGATTCCGAGCCACGACAGATCCAGCAGTGGATAGGCGACAAACGCCACGGCATCGATGAAAAAGTGCGCCAGGATGAGCGGCCACACCCGGCCAGTTTTATGGAAATACCAGGCGAAGATTACGCCCATGACAATGTTGCCGACACCCGCGGAGACCCCCTGGTACAGGTGGTAGGACCCGCGCAGCACCGCCGAGGCCGCGACGAACTGCCAGGGTTTCCACCCCAGCTGCTTCAGGCGCGTGACCAGGTACATCACCACCACGATCTCCTCGCCGAAGCCGTTGGCGAAGGACCACAACAGCGATGTCGGAATCTGCACCGCGGCGGTGGTCGGCACCACCACCTTGGACAGGCCCAGGTGCACCGCGGCGACGTAGAACGCTAGGCCGGGCAGCCCGATCAGCGCCGCAAACCCCGCCCCGCGCGCGACGTCGGCCCAGCGGGGCCAGCGCCAGCGTTCCTCCAAAAGGAACCACGCCAGCCCGCCCCACGCGAGAAGCGTCAGCGCGGAGGTCGCCTGCAGCGCCAGGTCCAGCCAGGGGATCGACGAGGCCGCGTCGTGGATGGTGGTGCTCTGCTGGTTCAGCGGGGCCTGCAACAGCGAGTCCACAAGCCGCAGCGCCGCGCGCAGCCCCGAGGTGCCGAAGGTGACCGCGAGGACGAGCACGATTTCGAGCTTCAGGCGCCGAGTCATGCGCTAACTTTAACGCCATGCAGGATTCGTGGGCGCGCACTATCACGCAGGTTGTCGGCCAGGAGTACCCCGCCACCATGCACCATGAGCAGGCCGGCCCCGGCCACCCCGACCCGCGGGCGCTGCACCCGGCGTTTTGGGGCTCGTACGACTGGCACTCGTGCGTGCACATGCTCTGCACTGCGGTGAAGTTGCATGCGCGTATCGACGACCACAGGCTCGCCGACCTCCTCGACGAGCGCCTGACCGCAGAGAACATCGTCGCCGAGGCCGAGTACCTGCGCGCGCATCCCCTCTACGAGCGGCCGTACGGCTGGGCGTGGGCGATGCAGCTGGTCAAGGTGTGCCGCGGCACCCGGTGGGAGGGGGCGCTCGCGCCGCTTGAGGCCCAGCTGGAGCGCAACATCGCCGCCTGGCTGGACACGCAGCAGTGGCCGGTGCGCCACGGCGTGCACTCGAACTCGGCGCTGGCGCTGCTGCTCGTCCACGACGCCGCGCCGGCCTTGCGCGAGCTGGTGGAGCGCACCGCTCGCGCCTGGTTCGGCGCCGACCGCGCCTACCCGCACACCTGGGAAGTTTCGGGCCACGACTTTGTCTCCAACGGCCTGGCGGAGGCTGCCCTGATGCGCCGCGTGCTGCCGGCCGGCGAGTTCGCCGCCTGGCTAGACGGCTTCCTCGCGCCAGAGGCGTTCGCGTTCTACACCGCGCCGATTGAGGTCGCGGACCCGGAGGACGGCCAGCAGGCCCACCTCATCGGGCTCATGCTCACCCGCGCGTGGTTGCTGCGCGAAAGTGGGAGGCCGCAAGGTACGCAGAAGCTTATCGACGCAGCTTCGCCCCACCTGACCGGCCAGAATTTCATGGCCACGCACTGGCTGATCACCTACGCGCTGCTCGCCGAAGACGCGCCGGGAGCGTGACATTCGTGTACAAACGTGGCTATGGGAGCCGGTGAGAACCCCCGGGCGGGCAGCCCGAAAGAGCCGTACCAGCAGCTGGTGCGCACCATTGTCGAGCAGATTTCCAACCACGTCCCGGTGGAGGCGTTCTACTCCGTCGTGATCGCCCACGAGGGCAAAACCTACGTCGCCGCGATGGTCCAGCTTGCGGGCCAACCGCCGCAGACCGCGACGATCGACTACGAGAACGAGCACCGCGAGCTGTTCTACGAGGTGTTCTGGCAGGAGGTCGCGGAGACCGGCCAGGGCGGGCCGACGCAGATCTACGCCGCCAGCTTCGCGCCCAAGTCCAACTCGTTTGTCTACCACGGCAGCCACCCGTACGACCCAGCCCAGGGCGTGCCGGACGCAGCTGCGCTGCAGCGCTTCGCCCAGGGACTTCACGGGGCGCACATCAACACAATGGTGCACGCCCACCTCATGGAGCGCTCAGCCATGAAGCCCGCGTACCGCCCCTCGGGCGCCCACCTCACCGAGGAGCTGTTCACCCGGCTCGGCTACGAAGTCAACGAGCAGGCGAAGTACTTCGGCGCAGATTGGGCCGCGCTGAACGCCTTCTTCGCGCTTTCCTCCGGTCCAGACGGCACGAAGCTCGAGCAGGTGGACGCGATTTTCTACATGGAGAACCTCTCCTACATCTACGGCGTGTTCTCCCGCGCCGCGCTTGAGCCCTTCGCCACCGCCTACATTGACGCGCTGGCGGACGGAAAACCGTTCCACCACGCGCAGGTGCAGATCACCGTGAACAGGCAGAACGGCGAGTTCACGAGCAGCGTGTCCTGGGACGATTGGGCCGAGCGCATCCGCACGACCGCAGAGAACTGGAGGGACGTGGCCAACGACACCCACCCGCTGATGCAGAGGCAGCCATGACCCGCATCGCGTATTTGGGCCCCGCGGGCACGTTCACGGAAGAAGCCGCGCGCCGCTTCGGCATCGAGGGCGCGCAGTACGTGCCCGTCGAGTCGCCGGCCGCGGCACTTGCCGCCCTGGACGCGGGCGAGGTGGACTACGCGGTGTGCGCGATCGAGAACTCCATCGACGGTGCGGTGACCACCACGATGGACGCGCTCGCCGCCACCGAAAGCGCGCGCATCGTGGGCGAGACCGAGCTGGCCATCGCGTTCGCCGTGATGACTAGGCAGGGGCACAAGCTTGACGACGCCCTCCGGCTCGCCACCCACCCCGTCGCCCACCAACAAGTCACACGCTGGATCGCCGAAAACGCACCGAACACGGAGTTCATCCCGGCGCCGTCCAACGCCGCCGCGGCGAAGATGGTGGCCGACGGCGCCGCCGACGTCGCCGTTGCTCCGGAGCGGGCGGCGGAGCTGCACGGGTTGGAGGTGCACGCCCGCGGTGTAGCTGACGCGGAGACGGCGCGGACCAGGTTCGTGCTCGTCGCAAAGCAGGCTGCTCCGCCGCAACCCACCGGCAACGACCGCACCGCGATTGTCTTCCGCACGAAAAACGAGCCCGGCGCGCTGGTGCGCGTGCTGCAGGAATTCGCGGCGCGCGGGGTGGACATGACGCGCATCGAGTCGCGGCCCACGCGCGAAGAGCCGAACACCTACGACTTCTTCGTGGACCTGGCGGGCCATGCAAGCGACGCGGCGGTGGCGGCGGCGCTTGAGGCCGGCGCCGAACACACTACCGAGATGCGGCCGCTAGGCACCTGGCCGCGGGAGGGACGATAGCTATGGCATTTACTATGCCGACGGACAGGTACCCATGGGCGGGTAACGCGGTTGAGCGCTTCGAGTACGAAGTGCGCAGCCAGATGCACTATGTGTCGGAGAAGTTCCCGCTGAGCTTGTTCATGGGGTGCAACCCGAGAGGGCAAGTGTTCTTCTTCGTCCTCGGGGAAAGCGACGGCCAGGTGGGGCTGGTGGAGCTCGACTTTGAGGAGCAGCTGCACCGCCTCATGTACGAGGTGCTGCTTCAGCGCCGCCCGGACGAGGACCCGTGCTGGGGCCTTGCAGTGCACTACGACCCGGACGCGGACGAGATCCAGTACCGGGGCCTCGACGGCCTCGGCGCCATGGGGGACGAAGAGCGCGCGCTGGAGGTGCAGCGGGTGGCCAAGGAGATGGGCGGGCTCGCTTCGGAGAGTTAGCCCCAGCCGAGGGCGTGGAGCTCGTGCTCTTCTAACCCGAAGTAGTGGCCCACCTCGTGCAGCACGGTCACCTTCACCTCGTGGCGTAGCTGCTCCTCGTCCACGCAGATCGCCTCGAGGGCGTTTTTGTACACGAACACCGCGTCCGGCAAGAACCCGGAGTGGTTCGAGTGCTGCTGCGTTAGCGGCACCCCCTCGAACAGGCCGAGCAGGGTCGGATTGTCCGGGTTGTAATCCCGCGCCAGGATCACCATGTTTGTCATGTGCTGGGCGAAGTTGTCGGGGATGGTGTCCAACGCGTCGTTGATCATCTCCTCGAACGCCTCGTCGCTGACCGGGAGCATGGCTACTGCACCGGAGCCTGTGCGGGTGCCTGCGCGGGGTCCTGCACACCTGCTGCTGGGTCCTGCGCCGCGCCGGCGGTGGGGTCCTGCGCAGCGCCGGCGGTGGGCGCTGGGGCAGCCGGGGTCTGCTGGTCCCTCAAGGGGCGGCGCTGGGGGCGTTCGGGGGGCGGAGCGTCGTCGATAAGCAACTGCTCACGGCCCTGCGTTGCGGAACCCGTGAGGTTGGCAAAACCGCCCTCCGGGCGTGAGAACATCAACGCGCAATTCACGCTGCGGGAGCCGCCCTCCCAGGCGGCGGGGGACTGCGTGGTCCAGAACGGTCGCAGCGCGATCTGGTAGAGGTTCTCCTCGCTGCCGAGGTACTCCTGCGCGGCCTGGGTGCACACGTCCTGGAGGTGCTTGTCCTGCTCCTCAACGGCCGGGGTGTGGTCCGGGAAAACCTCATCGAGCGAGACCGTGCTGGTGATCTCCAGCTGGTGCGGGTCCGCGCACTTGACCGCGGTGAGGGTGTTGGACGCGTCGATGGACACGCACTGGCCCGCCTCGAACACGCGCGCCTGGTCCTGGTCTGCCACCCGCCCCGAGGTCAGGATCGGCTCGCCAGCGCGGTTGGTTTCCTGCAGCCCGCACAGCATCGTGCGGTCCCCGCGGGCCCACGCGTCCGCCGGCGGCAGGATCGGGGCGATGGAGTAGCGGCCGTTCGGGTCGTACTTGCCGCCCAAGTACCGGAAGGTGCCGGCGCCGCACAGCTCCTCGCGCAGCTGGGCCTGGCGCGTCGGGTTCGGCATCGGCGCCTCCGGGCCGAACTCGGAGGTGGGGTAGGTGGCTAGGTTCTGGCGCAGGGACACCTCGAAGCGGTGCTCGCCCTCGCAATCCGCCTGCTCGAAGCCGGTGATCGTGCCGTCTTCGGCCACCTGCCAGGTCAGGCAGGCGCCGGCGTCGGCGGTGGTGAACGTCGTGGCCTGATCGGGCGAGACGGTGGAACTGGCGGTGGTGGAGGAGGCCTGGTCCCCGGTGTCAGTCTCCGAGGTGTCGGCGGCGAGCGTGTACGTGCCCGCGCCGACGGCACCCGCCAGTGCGGCGATGAGGAAGGAACGCAGCGCGCTCTGTTTCGAAGCCATGGCGGCCCATTATTCCACTTCTCGCGCTACCCGAGTAGTCAGCCGGTAGCGATCCGTGCGGTACACCGAGGAACAAAACTCTACGTTGTGCGTGCCTGAGCGGGCGAAACGCACGATGTGCAGCAGGGCTGTGTCGGGTTCGACGTCCAGCAGCGGGGCGTTGTCCGGGCCGGCCGTGACCGCGGTGACGGTCTGCTCCGCCTCCGTCACGCCCAGGCCGTAATGCTTTTCCAGCAGGGTGTACACGGAGTGGTAGACGTCGTTTTCCAAAAGGTCCGGCACCAGGGTGGCGTTGTACCAGGCGTCGTCCACGGCGTACGGTTCGCCGTCGCCAAGCCTCAGCCTGCGCAAACGGATGTGCGTGGCGGTGGGGGCGGTGCCGAAAAACTGCGCGACCTCCTCCGGCGGGGTGGTGCGCTCGCACAGCAAGATGCGTGACGACGCCTCCACGCGCTGCGCCCGCATCTCATCCGAGAAACTGGCCAGGTGCAGACGCGACACCAACGGCGCCGGGGCAACGAATGTGCCCTTGCCGCGCACGCGGCGCAGCCGGCCCGCCGCCACCAGATCCCCGATCGCGCGGCGCACCGTGATGCGGGAGACTCCGTATTCCTCTTCCAGCGCGCGTTCACCCGGCAGCGGGTCGCCGGGGGAGAACTCCGCGGCAATGCGGGACTCCAGAAGCGAGCGGAGCTGCTCGTGCTTGGGCACAGGGCCGTCTGCGATCGGGAGGGTCATACGCCCACCATAGCGCACTGGTTATGACCGGACGTTATTCTGCCGTTGCAGCGTTGGGGGACAAGGTAAGGTGAACAAACGTGATTGATCTGAAGCGTGTGCGCGAAAACCCCGAGGCCGTCCGCGAGTCCCAGCGAGCCCGCGGCGAAGACCCTGCGCTTGTGGACGAGCTGCTGGCCGCCGACGAATCCCGTCGCTCCGCCATCCAGAAGGCGGACAAGCTGCGCTCCGAGCAGAAGGCGTTTGGCAAGAAGATCGGCCAGGCCGCCCCCGAGGACCGTCCGGCGCTGCTGGAGGGCTCCAACGAACTCAAGGCCCGCGTGAAGGAGGCCGAGGCGGAGGAGGCTGCCGCGCAGGAGAAGCTGGAGAAGCTGCAGTACTCCATCGCCAACATCATCGAAGGCGCCCCGGCCGGCGGCGAGGAGGACTTCGTGGTCCTCGAGCACGTCGGCGAGGTGCCCGAGTTCGACTTCGAGGTCAAAGACCACCTGGACCTGGCAGAGCCGCTGGGGATTATCGACATGAAGCGCGGCACCAAGGTCGGCGGCGCGCGCTTCTACTACCTGGCCGGCGACGGCGCCTGGCTGCAGCTGGGCATGCTCATGCTCGCCGCGCAGAAGGCGCGCGAGGCCGGCTTTACGCTCATGGTTCCGCCGGTGCTGGTGCGCCCGGACGTCATGCAGGGCACCGGCTTTTTGGACGCGCACGACGAGGAGATCTACTACCTCGAGCGCGACGACATGTACCTGGTGGGCACCTCCGAGGTGGCGCTCGCCGGCCTGCACCAGGACGAGATCATCGACCTGTCCGACGGCCCGCTGCTTTACGCCGGCTGGTCCTCCTGCTTCCGCCGCGAGGCCGGCTCCTACGGCAAGGACACCAAGGGCATCCTGCGCGTCCACCAGTTCGACAAACTGGAAATGTTCGCCTACTGCAAGCCCGAGGACGCCGAGGAGATGCACCAGAAACTGCTCGGCCTGGAGCGCGACATGCTCGCCGCCGTGGAGGTGCCCTACCGCATCATCGACGTCGCGGCCGGCGACCTCGGCTCCTCCGCCGCCCGTAAATTCGACACGGAGGCGTGGGTGCCGTCGCAAGGCACGTACCGCGAGCTGACCTCCACCTCCAACTGCACCACCTTCCAGGCCCGCCGCCTGCACACCCGCTACCGCGACGCCGACGGCAAGACCCAGACCGCCGCCACCCTCAACGGCACCCTGGCCACCACCCGCTGGCTGGTAGCAATCCTGGAGAACAACCAGCAGCCCGACGGCTCCGTGCGCGTGCCCGAGGCACTGCGCCCGTGGGTGGGCAAGGAAGTGCTCACGCCGTAATGGATACGCGCCGATACCGCGGTTTCACGGTCCCGCGGCTCTACGAAGGCATCGCCGCCAACCGCGACGAAGCAGTGGAGAAGTTCTACCAGGGCCTCGTCGGCTTCGCCCGCCGCCTCATGCGCGCGGCGAACATCGAGGTCACGGTCATCGGCGCCGAAAACCTCCCGGCGGAAAGCGGCGCGATGCTCGCCGGCAACCACACCGGCTACGCCGACTTTATCCTGATGGGCACCGGGCCCTACCTGCACGGCGAGCGGCTCGTGCGGTTCATGGCTAAAAAGTCCGTCTTCGACGTGCCCGTGCTGGGCCGGCTGCTCAAGCTGATGAAGCACGTGCCGGTGGACCGCGCCCACGGCGGCGCCTCCATCGCCCCAGCGGTTGAGATGCTGCGCGAAGGCAACCTCGTCGGCATCTTCCCCGAGGCCACCATTTCGCGGTCGTTTGAGCTGGCCGACTTCAAAACTGGCGCCGCGCGCATCGCCCACCAGGCTGGGGTGCCGCTCGTGCCCTGTGTGATTTGGGGCTCGCAGCGCATCTGGACCAAGGATCTGCCGAAACACTTCCGCAACGTGCCCGTCATCGTGCGTTACGGCGAGCCCGTCCACCTCACCGGCGATGCCGAGGCGGACACCGCCGAGCTGAAGCGACAGATGCAATTGCTTCTCGACGCCTCACGGTCCGAATACGCCTCCCTCTACTCCGACGGCGCGGGCGAGGCATGGATGCCGGTCGCCCTCGGCGGCACCGCGCCCACGCCGGAGGAGGCCGAGGAGCTCTACGCTCGGGAACGTGCCGAGCGTGAGGCGAAGAAGCAGCGCAAGAAGGTTTGATGCTTCATGCCTGTCGACGCCACCGGTGACGCCCCGCGCCTGATCATCTCCGACATCGACGGCACCTTCATCACCTCCGCCGGCCGCGTCACCGGCAGGCTGCGCGCAGTGATCGTGCGCGCCGTCGAGTCCGGCGCCCACTTCGGCCTGGCCACGGGGCGTCCGCACCGCTGGCTCATCCCCGTGCTGGAGCAACTTCCGCTCGCACCGGTGTGCGTGTGCGCCAACGGGGCCGTGGTCTACGACCCAGCCACAGACCGGGTGCTGCACGCCTTTGAGCTCTCCCCGTCCGCGATGGCCGAGGTCGTCGAGGCGGCGGAGCGCGTCCTCGCCGATGTGCCGCACGGCTACGGCGTGGAGCGCGTCGGCTCGTCCGCGCTCGACCCGGAAGAGGAGTGCTTCATCATCACCCCCGAGTACAACCGGGACGCCTGGGACAGCCAATTCGGCGTCACCGACACCCAAACCCTGATCAGCCAGCCCGCCGCGAAGCTGCTGGTGCGCTGCTCGTCCATGACCTCAGCGCAGATGTTCGAACTCATCGCGCCAGAGGTAGACCCCGAGCTCGCGCACGTGACCTACTCCATGGACGAGGGGCTGATCGAGGTGTCCTGCCCCGGCGTGAACAAGGCCGCCGGCGCGCGCTACCTGGCCGAGCGCTACGGCGTCACCGCCGCCGACGCCGTTGCGTTCGGCGACATGCCCAACGACCTGGAGCTTCTGCGCTGGGCCGGTGTTGGCGTGGCGATGGGCAACGCGGTGCCCATGCTTCACGACGCCGCCGACCACGTCACCGCCACCAACAACGAATACGGTGTCGCGCGCGTGCTCGAGCGCTGGTTCTAGCTCGCCTGCTGCTCCAGGCCCGCGAGCCAGGTGCGGTACGGCGTGGCAATCCGGTTGGGCAGCTGGTGCACCCCCGGGCGCTGGTCAATGGCGGTCTGGATCTGCGCGATGAACCCGTCGGTGCGCGCGTTATCCCACCCCACCCTGCGCACCACGGCGCCTTGATTCTGGAGTTGGGTTTCGCGGTGGCGTTCACGTCGTAAAGCTTCTGCTGCATCCCCGAACACCCCGCTGTTCTTCTCCAGCCCGTCCGCCTCGAGCACGAGGAAGCCGTTGATGAGCACGTCCGCCCAGGCAACGGTGGGCCATCCATCCGCTTCGGTGATGCGGAACCCCACCTGGAACTCGATGGTCTCCACCCCCGTGAGGCGGCCCTGCGCGATCGCGCGCAAAATCGCATAGCGCACGATGGTCTCCAACGCGCTGGCCGAGGTGTCCGCGGAGTGGCAGATGAGCTCGCGGAAGGCCTTCATGCCGCGGGCACGGGTGAGCGTCTCGATCTTTTCCAGCAGGTAGTCCGTGGTGAGGTGCTCGTGCTTGAACCGCGCGGACTCGATCTGCACCAGCGCCTCGAGCGGGCCGTAGTAGCGGAACGAGTCAAACATGGCTCGTATTGCTGTCGCGGTGCGGATGCCGTTGTGCTCGACGAACTCGGCGTCGCGGAGGAGACCGCTGCGGTAGATCCTGTCCGGGTACTTCTTGCCCCAGGCCCGGGACGACCCAGGCATCGCAAGATCTACCGTGGTCACCCATTTGTGTGTGGAAAGGTCAAGCCACCGTGCAGCGGCCGGGCCCGTGATTGCTGCGGTTTTGCACTGTGCTGCGACCTTCTTGATCAGATCCAGCTCAGCCTGACGTTTCTCTTGAATTCCCCCCATGGCAGGGAGTATTGCACGGTCTGTGGCGCTCGTCCACGCGAGCGCCGTGGGTCGAGTGGGGTGTCTGTGGTGGTGATTTACGGATCGTCTAGCACGACGAAAACTGCTGCTAGACGATCCGCTTTTGACGCACGCGTTTCCCCAGTTCGTAATGAAGATCAGTGCCAGTAGTACGCTGATCGTCTAGCAAGCTGCGGCTGTTGCTAGACGATCCGTGCTGCTAGACGATCCGAGCAGACGTTTTGGTGCGAAACCTGCCCTCAAGCACCCACCACAGCCAGCGCACCCCACCCCCACCCGTAAAATCGCGCGCATGGCTTTGATTGCGGCGATTGACCAGGGCACGACGTCGACGCGCGTGTGCATCACACGCACCGACGGCAAGGTCGTCGCCCAGTCGCAGTTCGAGCACGCCCAGCACATGCCGCAAAAGGGCTGGGTGGAGCACGATCCGATGGAGATCTGGCGCAACACGCGCCGGGCCTTGAGTGAGGCGCTCGCGGACGAGGACATCAGCGAGCAGGACATCGACGCGCTCGGCTTGACCAACCAGCGCGAAACCGCCGTGATCTGGGAGAAGAAGACGGCAAGCCGATCTACAACGCCATCGTATGGCAGGACACCCGCACGAACCACGACGGCGACGCCGCGAAGTATCTGCGCAAGACGGGCCTGCTCCACAACTCGTATCCGGCGGCCCCGAAGTGGGCGTGGATCCTGGACAACGTGCCAAACGCTCGCGAGCGCGCGGAGAACGGCGAGCTGCTTGCGGGCACGATCGACACCTGGCTGATCTGGAACCTCACCGGCGGCGCGAAGGACTTGGACCGCGCGCTGCACTTGACGGATGTGACCAACGCGTCGCGCACCCTGCTCATGGATCTGGAGACGCTGCAGTGGGACATGCAGCTTTGCGACGAGCTCCGCATCCCGCCACAAATCCTCCCCGAGATCCGCCCGTCGGTGGGCAACTTCGGCAAGATCCGCCCCCGCGGTCCGTTGGCGGGCGTGCCGATCACCGGCGTGCTCGGCGACCAGCAGGCCGCCCTGTTCGGCCAGGGCGGCATCCGCGAAAAACGACGCGAAGATGACCTACGGCACGGGGCTATTTATGCTGCTCAACACTGGTGCGACGCCGAAGTTCAGCGACCGCGGCCTGCTCACCACCGTGGCGTACCAGATCCAGGGCCAGCCGCCGGTGTACGCGCAGGAGGGCTCGGTGGCGGTGGGTGGTTCGCTGATTCAGTGGCTGCGCGACCAGCTCGGGATCCTGGGTACCGCCGCGGAGTCTGAAACTCTGGCCAGCCAGGTCGAGGACAGCGGGGGAGTGGTGATCGTGCCGGCATTTTCGGGACTGTTCGCGCCCAGGTGGCGCCCTGATGCGCGTGGGGTGATCGTGGGGTTGACCCGGTTCGTCGATAGGCGGCATATTGCCCGGGCCGCGCTCGAGGCGACGTGTTTGCAGGCGCGCGAGGTGGTGTGCGCGATGGGCGGGGAGCCGAAAGCGCTGAAGGTCGACGGCGGGATGACCACGAACGACCTGCTCATGCAGATGCAGGCCGACATCCTCGGCCTGACCGTCGAGCGCCCCGCGAACACGGAGACCACGGTGATGGGTGCGGCGTCGGCGGCGGGCATGGGCATTTCGCTTATCGACGAACCGCTCACGCTCGGCCCCGCAACCACCTGGGAAAGCGAAATGGCCGGCCCCGAAAGGGACCGGCTTGTCGCCGCGTGGGAGGACGCGGTGTCGCGCTGCCTAAATCTGGCCTAGTTTGCGTTGATGTCCACCGCGTTGGTGGACGGGTTGTAGGTGATGAAGCCGCCTTCGAAGTCCACGCGCACGGTGTCGGCGGTGGGGTTGAACTGCTGCGTCACCGGCATGCCCAGCGGGCCGGCGTCCAAGCCCTGCTGCAGCCAGGCCTCCGCGATCTTGCCCACCAGTGCGATGATCTCGCCTTCGTTGTTGCGGGCGCCGATGCCGTTGGAGTACAGCGCCACGGCCGGGCCGGTCGGGCCGCCGACGCCGGCGACGAGCTTGCCCAGGGTGGGCTCGAGCGTGGTCCAGACCTGGGCTGCCTCACTGGAGCCGAACGCGTTGAGGGTGGGCGCGACGGCCGGGCTGATCTGCTTTGCCAGGTTGGCTGCCTGCGCCAGCGTCAAGCCCTCGAAGACCTGGGTGTCGCCGTCGTTGGAGACGGTGGGCAGCTGGTCCTGAGCGGCCAGGAACAGCAGCACCAAACCGATGGCGGTGCCTGCCACGGTGGCGATGGTGTTCGGGTCGCCGGAGGAAAGTGCGGCCAGGGTGCCGTCGGGGGTGCCGTTGCTTGGGCTGCCCTCGTGCTTCGGTGTTGGCGCCGGGGCGGTAGCCGTCGCGGTGGCGGCGTCGGTCGCCGTTGCAGCAGGGGTCGTGGTGGTGGACGTGTTGTCGTTGCTGCCCAAGCGGTCCAAGACGGAGCCGATGCCGGAGCGGCCGCCGCCCAGGGAGCGGTACTTCGTGGCCGCGGTCGCGCGGATCACGGGCAGCTTGGAGTACAGGTTGTCGCCCGGGCAGGTGTTGTAGTGGAAGTCGCGGTGGGCGTTGATGTTGTTAAACATCGCGCCCTGGCCGGCTGCGTACTTGGAGTCGCGGAAGTTGCCCTCGGCGAAGTGGTAGCTGGAGCCGGTGGGGTCGAAGCCCGCGACGGCGGCCTTCCAGCCGATGATCTCGCCCATGGCGCGAAGGGCGGCCGGGGTGGGCTCGGCGGTCTGGTAGTCGCCAAGCATGGACACGCCCCAGGTGTTTTGGTTGAAGGAGCCGACGTGGGCGCCCTGCGGGCCGCGGTCCATGCCGCCGGCGCGGCCTTCGTAGATGTTGCCGTACTTATCGACGAGCGCGTGGTAGCCGATGTCGCCCCAGCCCAGGTTGTTGGTGTGGTAGTTCCAGATGCCGCGCACGATGCCCGGTGCCTCGGCCTCGGAGTAGTTGTTGGAACCGGCCGTGTGGTGCACGGTGGCGGCGGTGGTGGGCTCGGAGTAGTACGGGGTGCTGCTGCGGCCGGCGCCCCACTGCGCGCGGGTGACCACCTCGGGCATGCCGCGGGTGTAGGAGTCGGCAACCGGCTGGATGCCGCCTTGCGCGGTGCCGGTGCCGCCGTCCAGGAACACGGCTTCGATGTCGTTGGCGGTGGTGGGGGCGTCGGAGACGGCCCGGCCGCCTTCGAGCAGGTCCACGTTGCCGGTGGAGACCTGGATGCGTGTGGTGCGGCCGACGTAGATCGGCTCGGTGCCGAACTTGTCGGAGCCCGCCTGCGGGTCTGCCGGGTCCATCTCGAACCACTCGGACCAGGCGCCATCGGCCTTCTGGGAGCGCACGTACGCGGCGATGTCGCGTTCGCCGGTCCAGGTTAGGCCCACGATGGAGAACTCGCGGTCGTTGGAGAATTCCTTGACCACGCGGCGCACGTGATCTTCTTCGCCGCCCTGGGTGCGGATGGCGGCGTCGTCGACGGTGATGTTGTCGCCGGCCGCGAGCGACGAGGTGGTGGTGTAGACCTCCGGGGCGCCTGCGCCGAGGGACTGCACCTGCAGGATGCGGTTGCCGCTGAACGCGTTGGCGGCAACGAGTGCTGTGACGAGGAGGACGGACACGATCACGGGCATGATCGCGGCCCGGGCGGGGTGGGCCGCGCCGCCCTGAATGCTGCGACGTTGCTGCACAGTAATACTCCTGAGGTTCTATGTGTTCACTGTGAAAGTAGTGGCAAATGTGACAGAAACGAAGTGTAGTGCAAGTTCAAGTCTCAAGAAAGACTTGAGACTTCTGTGGCGTGTCGCGGCGGAGCTCCGTCGATAGGCAACTGTGCGAAAATAGGCCGCATGGCATACGACCTCATTGTTGTTGGATCGGGTTTCTTCGGCCTCACCGTGGCCGAGCAAGCGGCGAGTGAGCTGGGCAAACGCGTGCTGGTGGTGGAAAAACGCAGCCACATCGGCGGCAACGCGTACAGCGAAAACGAGCCGGAGACGGGCATCGAGGTGCACAAATACGGTGCGCACCTGTTCCACACCTCCAACGAGCGGGTGTGGGAATACGTCAACCGCTTCACCGACTTCACGGATTACCAGCACCGCGTGTTCGCGATGCACGACGGCACCGCCTACCAGTTCCCCATGGGACTCGGCCTGATCAACCAGTTCTTCGGCCGGTACTACTCGCCGGAAGAGGCGAAAAAGCTCATCGAGGAGCAGCGCGAAGGCCTCGACCCCGCGGCCGCGACGAACCTGGAGGAGCGCGGCATCGCGCTCATTGGCAAGCCGCTCTACGACGCGTTTGTCAAGCACTACACCGCCAAGCAGTGGCAGACCGACCCCACAGACCTGCCGCCGGAGATCGTCTCGCGCCTGCCGGTGCGCTACACCTTCAACAACCGCTACTTCAACGACACCTACGAGGGTCTGCCCGTCGACGGCTACGCCGCCTGGCTGGAGAAGATGGCGGAGCATGAGCTTATCGACGTCCGCACGGACACCGACTGGTTCGCCGTCGCTGACGAGATCCGTGCGGAATCCCCGGACGCGCCCGTGGTCTACACCGGGCCGCTGGACCAGTACTTCGACTACGCCGAGGGCCGCCTGGGCTGGCGTACCCTCGACTTCGAGCAGGAAGTCCTCGAGGTCGGCGACTTCCAGGGCACCCCGGTGATGAACTACAACGACGCCGACGTGCCGTACACCCGCATCCACGAGTTCCGCCACTTCCATCCGGAGCGCTCCGAGTACCCCACCGACAAGACGGTGATTGTGAAGGAGTACTCCCGCTTCGCCTCTGACGATGACGAGGTGTACTACCCGATCAACACCCCCGAGGACCGCCAGAAGCTCGAAGCCTATCGACGCCTCGCCGCCACCGAAGCCGAGCAAAACAACGTCCTGTTCGGCGGCCGCTTGGGTACCTACCAGTACCTGGACATGCACATGGCTATCGCCGCAGCGCTGACCCTGTTTGACAACCAGCTGCGCCCGTTCTTCGAATCCGGCGCCGCCCTGTCGCAGCCCCGCGGCCACTAGGGCGGAGGATCTGAGAGCACGTCAGGTGGGGGGATTTTCTCGGTGGCGAGTGTAGGAAAGCCACGGAGGGATATCTTCCCCCCCGCGCGATTAGGATTATTTTCTCCAGCACCACGTCTTGCTGATTTTTCCAATCAGACTCCCAAACAACAACAAGACGTATCCCCAGCTCCGCACAAACCCGTCTCTTTGTTGAGTGTCGTTTTCTTAAATCAGGGTGGAGCGTCTCGTCGTGCCAGTAGTCGCCGTTAAACTCCACGGCTAGTTGGAGGTCAGGGATATAAACGTCAAGTTCCATGTTGTTTGGGAACAGACTTTTGTCGTTTTCCAGAATTCGCACTCCCGGGAACGATTCCTTTAGGGCGCCAACAAGCTCTTTCTCCGCTTTCGACCATGGGTGGTAGCACAACGGACAGTTTCTGCCGGTTGTGCGACTGTTCGGCTTCATTAAGTATTCGTGTCCTTCAGGACAGATCCACCATCGCTTGGTGACGCTTCCTTTCGAGATGTTCTTCGGTTGAACTTCACCGTTTCGGGTGGGGTGCCATTCAGCGGCAATTTCAGGATGTGTTGTGCGAATATCGTTGTAGCCAGGAAGGACTCGATTTCCCGAGCAAAATGGGCAGCCATAACCAGCCGCCCTGTCAGAGACTGCAGCCTGCCACTCGTGGGACGGATCACTTTTGCATTGCCACCAGACATAATCCTTGCCTGACGGAGCCACTTGAGAAGGCCGGGTTCCCTTATTCTTCGCGGTGTGCCATTCAGCGGCGATAGCGGGCGATACGGTTAATAGGTCGTTTATGCCACTGACAATCTTCTGGTTCACACAGATTGGGCAACCGTAGCCGAAGGCTCTGTCCTTTACTGTCGCTTGCCACTCGTGAGTATCGTCAGCTGAGCATCGCCACCAAACGCGAGTATGAGACCTTGATGTGACTTCCGTTGGGTCAAGTGTTCCATTGAGGGTGGGGTGCCATTGTGCTGCGAGTTCGGGGTCGCTAGTCAACAAGTCATTGTGTCCCTTGAGTAACCACTTCCGCCCAGTTTTTGTGCAGTAGGGACAACCTGTACCGTTCTTTCGGCTAACGATCCTGGCTTCCCATTCATGCCCGCAAGCTCCTATCCACCATGCTTTAGCGGCGGATCCAGCTTGAACTTCGGTGGGCTTTTCTGTGTTCTTAGTTTCATCCCACTGGGCGGCGAGAGAAGGGTGGGTGGTGGCGAGGTCGTTGAAGCCTGTAAGGATGGCGGACGTGCCTTTTCCGCAGTAAGGGCAACCACTTCCCTTTATCCGGGAGGAGATCCACGACCGGAATTCATGGCCGCATTTTCCGACCCAGGCGACGCTTCCCTTATGGCTAACTCCAATTTGATCAGGGAAAATCCCATTGTCGCTATTACGGTCCCAGTCCCACTCCTCGAGTAGCTCGGGATGGGCGATAGCGAAAATCTTCTTCTTAGGCATGTGATTAATACTTTGTCCCATACTAGGGGGGGATTCGGCGCTCGAGGAATACCTGAACATCGCCCGCGAGCGATACTATTCACAGACTGTATGTCATACGAAAGAAAGTCAACGACATTAGTTTCTGGGTTCGGCGATTTTTCTGGAAGGGATTGGTGGTCCTGTGGGGCCAAATTCACTAATCCCCAACTTCGCCATCCGGGCGGTAGTCATCAAATCAATGGTCTGCGCAGCACCGTACACTGACCCAACGTGGGAACATTCATCGCAATCATCGGACTACTGCTCGCCACCGTCTTCGTCGCCGCCATCGGTGAACGCACCGGCCTGCCGTGGCCGGCGCTGTTGACCATCGTGGTGGCGCCGGTCATTTTCATCCCCGGGGTGGACACGGTCTCGATCCCGACGCACCTCATCCTGCCGATCTTCCTACCACCGCTGCTGTGGTCGCTCGCCAGACGCACGAGTTGGGGGCAGATCGGCTCGCAGCTCAATGTCGTGGTCACGATGTCGGTGATCCTGGTGTTCCTCACCATCGCTGCGCTGACCGCCACCGCGATGTGGATGCTGCCGGGCTTGAGCCTGGCCACCGCGATGGTGCTTGCGGCGGCGATCGCCCCGCCGGACCCGGTGGCGGTGGACGCGGTGGCGGGCCCGGCCGGCATCCCGAAACGCATCACCAGCACATTGCAGACGGAAGGGCTGTTTAACGACGCCGCCTCCATTGTCACCTTCAACGTCGCCATGGCGGCTGCGGTCGCTCACGGCGAGGTCGACTTTGGCAAGGGTGCGCTGCAGTTCCTCTATGCGGCGGTGGTGGCGGTCATCGTCGGTTTGGTCGTCGGCAGGCTAGCGGCGATGTTCGCGAATTCCGTGCCCGATTCCGTGATCCGCACTGCGTTCACCTGGGTGCTGCCGTTTGCGATCTACGCCGGGTGCGAGGCGATCGAAGCGTCTGGTGTTATCGCGATCGTGATTGCCGCGGTGGAAATGTCGTCGCGCTCCGCCATGACGGCGGAGGACCGCCTGACCGGCCACTCGTTTTGGGAGACCGTCGAGCTGCTGTTCACCGGTGTCGCCTTCGGGCTGATCGGAATGAGCGTGCGCGATGCGATGGACACCGCCGGAACACACATCTGGCAGGCGGTGCAGGTTGGAGTGGTGCTCTCGCTCGTCGCGTTCGCCGTGCGTTTCGCCTGGATGTGGGTGCTGTACAAGATGAACCAGCACAAGGGCCGCGTGAACGTGTCGCCGCTGCGGATGCAGGAAGTGCTGCTTATGGCGTGGGCCGGCATGCGCGGTCTGGTCACTCTGGCGCTCGTGCTGGCGATCCCGGCGTCGGCGACCAGTTACCACCACGAACTGTCCGTCATCGCGCTGACGGTGCTGACCTGCACAATGGTGATTCCTGGTCTGCTGCTGCCGTGGCTCGTCGATAAGCTTGACCTGCAAAACGGGCCCGCCGGCGACAAGGCCATCGAGGAGCTCAACCAGCGCGCCTACGCCGCCGCGCGCAAGGCGGTGCGCGAACACGGCGAGGAGTACGCACCTGAGGCGTACGCGATGATCCAGGAGCGTCTCGACTCGATCGCGGAGCAGCGCCTCCAGGACCCGGAGGGAGCCGACGAGCGCAAGGAGGCGTTCGACCGCGCCCGCGCAGGTGCCGCCCAACTGCAGACCGTCGCGCTGCGTGCGGCTAGCCGCGAGTTGCAACAGGCGCGCCGGGAGCGCCGGTACAACCCGGCTGACGTCGATGCCGTGCTCTCCGACCTCGACCGGCTCATCCTCTCCCGGGAGCGCAACGCGTTGGCCGCGCCCGGCAAGATCTGGGAGCCGGAGCGCTAATCGACGATCGCTTGCGTCCTGTTTTTCAAAACGCCAAGCGAACCGCTTTCAAAACGCCAAGTTAAAACGTTTCAAAATGCCAAGTTAAAACGTTTCAGAATGCCAAGCTGACTCCTTTAGCTGCTACTATGCGGTCGTATGGTGAACGGCTACATTCCGCGCTTGGCAGACGCAGAATTGGAACGAGCGCTTCGCAGGCAGGGCGGCGTACTCATTCAGGGGCCGAAAGGCTGCGGTAAGACTGAAACTGCGAAACAGCAATCTGCGAGCTTTCTTAACGTGGAGACAGATCCCGGCATCACCCTCGCTATGAAAACTGATCCGCGGCTGCTGCTCGAGGGAACCACACCGCGGCTTATCGACGAATGGCAGCTGCAGCCGAGACTGTGGGATTTCG
Organism: Corynebacterium sp. ACRPZ; assembly: GCF_022346205.1. Taxonomy (NCBI): domain Bacteria; kingdom Bacillati; phylum Actinomycetota; class Actinomycetes; order Mycobacteriales; family Corynebacteriaceae; genus Corynebacterium; species Corynebacterium sp. ACRPZ. The sequence continues at coordinate 120,310 of NZ_JAKRMR010000005.1, read as the reverse complement.
CTCGACACGCTATTGATGAGCGCCAGGCGAAAGGGCAGTTCATTTTCACCGGATCCACGGCTCCTGGGGCGGACGCAACTAGCCACTCGGGTGCGGGCCGGTTTGCGCGAATGACCATGTCGACGATGACCCTTTTTGAAACCGGGGAATCCGACGGGTCGGTGTCACTTGCCGCGACGGTTGCAGGCGACCCGTTGCCGTTTTCGGCACCAGCACTCACGCTGCCGAGACTTGTGGAACGCGTGTGTCGGGGTGGTCTTCCCTATAACGTTGGTCTCCCGCTTGAAGACGCATTGGAAAACGTCCGCGACTACGTACAAACCGTTGCGGACGTAGACATCCACACGGTTGGTGGAGTGAATCGTGATTCAGAGCGAGTGCGGCGGGTGATCCGTTCGTTAGCTCGTGGTGTGGGCACCGAGCTGGAGCTGCAAACTATCGCGACCGATTCAGATACCTCGCGGGAGACAACCCGGGACTATCTCGATGCTCTTGCGAATATCTTCGTCTCTGTGGATCAGCCCGCATGGTTCACGCACCTGCGCTCCAAAGCGATGCTGAGGAAGGCACCGAAGCGCCATCTCGCTGACCCGTCCTTTGCTATGGCGGTATTGGATCGGGGACCGGAACACCTACTTCGGGATCCCGCCTACTTTGGCCAACTTTTCGAATCCCTGGTGGTGCACGAACTACGCGCGCTCACGGGCAGAACGGTGTACCACGCCCGTTTGAACACGAAGCTCGAGGTGGACGCCATCGCGAACGTCGGCGGTCGGGACGTGCTTGTCGAAGTGAAACTGGGCTACACCCCCGAGGTAATCGACCACGCAGCTGACACCCTCAAACGGTTCGCAGCCCAGCTAGAGGACGACCCGGCATTGGTGGTGATCACCTCCGGCGGTCCCGCACTTCGCCGCAACGACGGAGTCGCGGTGATCCCCATTGGGGCTCTGGGTCCGTAGCTAAATGCTAGTTTCGGAGGAGTGGCCCATCTGTGTGGCAGCAGTAGGAGCCTTTGCTGATCGACAAGCCCCACACTTTTGTTAAGTTAGGCAATCCTATATAGTCCGTGCGGTGAGTTTCCGGCCCTTCCTTGCAACAGTCGTTCGCAGCGAGCGCATCGCACCGAGTTTTCAACGTGTGACGTTCACTGGTGTCGACGCAATGGGCCCCGCTGTGCCCATCATGGATTTGCGGATCAAGCTCATCATCCCGTCGGAGGCAGGGCTTGTTGATTTGCCGGCCGAGGGGTGGTGGGACCTCTGGCGCGCCATGCCGGAACACACGCGCGGGCATCTCCGCACCTATTCCATTCGCGCCCTCCGGCGCAACGACGGTGACCCGGACGAACTCGATGTGGATTTCGTGCTGCACGGCCACAACGCTGGGCCGGCCTCCGCGTGGGCAGAAAGCGCGCTGCCTGGGCAGGCTCTGTGGATTATCGGGCCGACCCGCGATGACGCTTCCGGCGTCGGCATCGAATTCGCTCCCGGCGCTGCCGCGGCAGCTCGACTGTACGGCGATGAAACTGCTCTCCCGGCGATCTCCCGAGTGCTGGAGGACTGGCCCGAAAACCTCGCCGGTTCCGCCGACATTGAGGTGCCGGCGGGCAACAGCCTCCAAATCGATGCGCCTGCCCACGTTGACGTCCGCTGGCACTTCCGCACCGAGCCCGAAGCCGGGCATGGGGACATGCTCTACACGCAGCTCAAACAGGACATTGAGCCGCTGCGGGGCCCAGTAGCTCCCACCACCGATGAGCCCGATAACGACGGTGAGGACCAGCGAGACAATGTCTGGGAAACCCCGACGTATTCAGGAAGCGGGGAACCCCTCAACGGTGGGGCGGGCGTGTCCGGACACACCTACTACTGGATCGCCGGCAAGAACACTTCGGTGAAAGCGATGCGCCGTCTGTTGGTTAAGGAGGCGGGGTTGCCGCGCGAGCATGTCTCGTTCATGGGGTATTGGCGGTGACAGACCATGAGTGCGACTAAACACGCGGGATTCGCCATTGTGCTCGGGATTTCGGCTGTCGCCGCGGTGTTGCTCTCGCTCGCCGTCGGCGCACGGCAGATGAGCGTGGCAGAAAGCATCAGCGCTGTGCGTGACGGGCTTGCCCTCGCGTTCCACGCCGAATCTGGGCAGGTCAGTGAGGAAGCGCAAGTGGTTGCCCAACTGCGGGTACCGCGCACGCTGCTCGGCCTGCTCGCTGGCTCGGCGCTAGGCACAGCGGGAGCTCTGCTCCAGGGGCACACGCGCAACCCGCTGGCTGACACAAACCTGCTGGGCATCGCCCCGGGGGCGGCGCTTGCGGTGGCTGCAGCAACCGCCGTCTTCGGCTCGCTGCCGGTGCTCGTCGCGGTGGGGGTCGGTTTCCTCGGCGCGACAATGGCGGTAGCGCTCGTCTTCGCACTGAGCGCGCGAAGCCGCGGTTCCACCCCGATCACGGTGGTACTCGGCGGGTCCGCGCTCGGGGCGGTGTGTTCCGCGCTGACCAGCGGCATCGTGCTCACCAGCACGCAAAGTCTCAATGACATGCGGTTTTGGACGGCGGGCTCCGTCGCGGGCCGGGACATGCACATCGTCGCCGCCGTCGCCCCGGTCATACTGGTCGGCCTGGTGGCTGCGTTCGCCACGGCGAACCGGGTGAACATGGTGAACCTGGGCGATGACGTCGCGCACTCCCTCGGCGTCAACGTCGCAGCTGCACGCGCGGTGGGGATCCTGCTGGTCGCCCTGCTTGCCGGTGCAGCTGTGGCGGGGGCGGGCCCGATCGGGTTTGTCGGCTTGGTCGTGCCGCATATCGTCCGCTCCCTGACCGGACCGGATTACCGGCTGGTGCTGCCGTGCTCAGCGCTTGCCGGTGCGACGCTGCTGCTCCTCGCGGATGTCGCCGGCCGAGTCATCGCCCGCCCCGGTGAGCTGCAAGTTGGCATCACACTCGCATTCGTCGGCGCTCCTTTCGCCCTGTACTTGCTGCGGAAGGGGGCGAAGCTGTGACCCGCACGTTTGCAGTTAATGTCGTGCTCGCTGCGTGTGGGCTCGCCGTCGCGCTCGGAGGCATCATGGTGGGTGAATTCGGGCTTGGGCTTCACGACGTCCTCGCCGCCCTGACCGGACAGTCCACCGGCATGGCCCGCACCGTGGTCGTCGAGTGGCGCCTGCCGCGTGTTGCCACGGCGTTGGCGGTGGGGGCCGCGCTCGGATTCGCGGGCGCGATCTTTCAGACGATCACTCGTAACCCGCTGGCCAGCCCAGACATCCTGGGCGTTGTTTCAGGTGCGTCGGCGTTCGCACTTACAGCGCTGCTCGCGGGTGGCGGTACCGGGGTGCTGCTCAGCGCGCTCGGGGTGCCGCTGAGCGCGTTTGTCGGCGGGATAGCGGTCTCCGTGGCGATGTGGTGGCTCAGCCGCGCCGGCGGCCTGGGTTCGTTTCAGCTCATCTTCGCCGGCATCATCCTCAACGCCCTAGCGGTGGCGTACAACTCGTTCCTCCTCGTCCGCGCCGACTACCGCGATGTGGGCAAAGCCCAGGCGTGGGTGACCGGCTCTGTCGGATCCTCGGGTTGGGGTGACGCCGCCGCTGTGTTGGTGGCGCTTGCGCTGGTTGTGCCGTTGCTGCGCTGGGCGTCATTCCAGCTCGAGGCCCTCTCTCTCGGGGACGACACGGCTGCGGGGCTGGGCGTCGATCCGCGCCGCACCCAGCTTGTGCTCATGGTGCTTGCCGTGGCGTTGACATCGACGGCGGTGGCGGCTTCAGGTCCGATTGCTTTTGTGGCGTTTGTGGCGCCGCACGTGGGCCGTCGATTAGCACATGCCCCCACGCCCCCACTTGGCACCGCCATGATTGCCGGCGCGCTGATCGTCGCCGGTGCGGACCTCGCGGTGCGCACTGTTGTGCCGGGAGACTTGCCGGTAGGCGTGGCCACGTCGGCGTTCGGCGGGGCGGCCTTGCTCTACGCGCTGATGCGCGCGACCAGAAAGGTGACCTTGTAATGCTTCACGTGCGTGATCTCACCGTCAGCTACGGTGCGGCAACGATTATCGACGGGCTCGCCCTCGACGTCCCGCGCGGCGGCGTCACCACCATCGTCGGGCCGAACGGCTGCGGTAAATCAACGTTGTTGCGCGCGGTTGCTGGCCTGATCCCGCGCGAGCGCGGCGAGGTGGTCCTGGACGGCCGAAACACCGCGGAGATGAAACGCCGCGAGATCGCCCGCACGCTCGCGGTGCTGCCGCAAACCCCCGTAGCGCCGGACGGGCTGACAGTGCGTGACCTGGTCGGACGCGGGCGCCACCCGCACCAGACGTGGCTGCGCCAGACCTCGGAGAAAGACAGCGCGATGGTGGACGAGGTGATGGAGCTGACCCAGGTGGCCGAGTTTGCGGAGCGCCCGCTCGAGCGGCTCTCGGGCGGGCAGCGGCAGCGCGCGTGGATCGCGATGGTGCTCGCCCAAGACACCCCGCTCGTGCTTTTGGACGAGCCGACCACGTATCTGGACCTTTCCCACTCCGTCGAGCTACTTGCACTTATTCGCCGTCTTGCCGATGACATGGGGCGCACCGTGGTCATGGTGCTGCACGATTTGAACCTCGCGGCGCGTTTTTCCGACCAGTTGGTCGTGATGAAAGGCGGCGAGGTGCAAGCGGCGGGCACGCCCGCCGAGGTTGTGTCGGAGCAGTTGCTTGCCGACGTATTCTCTCTGCCCGCCGTGGTCGCCGAGGACCCGGTGGCAGGAGGGCCGCTGATCGTGCCCCGCTAGCTCGCTCTAGAGCTCCTGGTCAATCTGTGTGATCGCGTACGGGATGGTCAGCGGGTTGGGCATGCTCATCGCGTTGGCGGTGTCGGTGTCCAGCCAGTGCACGCCCCCGCGCGTGTTCACGTCGAGGTTCGCAAACGAGGCATCGTTTTTCAGCGCGTCGATCGCGTCGTAGTAGTCCAGGATGAACACGTAGTCCACGTCATTGAGGTCGGAGTAGTTCTCGGGGGACCAATCGATGAAGAAGCTGGATCCGTCACCGTTGAACTTGTCCGGAATGGTAAACCCGAGCTTTTCAATGAAGGAGCCGCGGCCGTCGCCTGCCGTGTACACGCCGAGCTTGCCGTCGTAAGGCATCCCGATGACCGCGGTCTTGCCCTGCAGCTCCGGATGCGCCTGCCGGAAGTCCGCGAAAGCCTGCTCGGATTCTGCGATGAGCTTGTCGCCCTCAGCTTCCTGCCCCAACGCCGCCGCGATCTCCTTAATCTGCTCGTCCCACGGCACCTGCCAGTCTTCATGTTGGTCGGAATGGAAGGTCGCCGGCGCAATCTGCTGCAGCAGGGCCTGCTTGTCGCTGTCGAAACCGCTGTTGACTGCGATGATCTTGGTCGGATCGAGCGCTGCGACCTGCTCAGCGGTGTCGGTGCTGAACTCGGTGGTGGTGTTGCGGATCGGGTTTGGCTCGCCGGTGAGCTTGTCTTTCGCCCACGGTCCGAGGCCGGACGGATCGCCCGAGCCCTCTGCCTCCCAGGTGGCGTAGCCGACCGGTTGCTCCCCTAATGCGAGGACGGTGTCCACGTCGCCAAGCCCCAGCGTGACAATGCGGTCGTTCGACCCAGCCGCGTCGGTGTGCTGATCGGGGTCTGCGGACTCGCTGGAACAGCCGGTGAGCAGCAGCGCAGCCGCAGCGAAGGTAGCAGTCAGCCGCTGAAGCGACAGTGGGGAAGTACGTTTCAAGGTTCGCCCTTTCGGTTGAGAACGAAAGCACCCTGGGTTAGGTGTGCCTAAGCTAACGTGACTAGCTTAAGTTACGCCGCCGCCACCGGGCAACACCTAGGTGGCCCGGGCTTTAGCGGTGCTGACCGTCGCCGAACTCGCGGCGGAAGTTGCCGTCCCAGTCGTAGTCCGCGGCAGGCTCCTGGGTGCCGAAGTTTCCCTGCTCGAGGGCGTCCGGCTGCTGGTCGCCGCTGCCCTGGATCCCCATCACCAGAAACACCGCACCGGTCACCGCGCCCGCGATGCCGATGAACACGGCGGTCGAGCCGGACAGGAACGCGAACGACAACACAGCCACCACGATGCAGGCTGCGCCGATGGCGTAGTTGCGCGCCGGCGAGCCGGAGCCGGAGCGCTGCCGATCTGCGGGGTCGTGGGGGAGGCCGTCGTCGTTGTATCCCTTGAACTGCATGACCCGCAGCCTACGGGAGAATTGCCGCTATTAGCCGTCGAGTTTTCCGGATAGGTGCTCCAGGCGGTCCTTGCTCGGCCCGTCGAGGCCGACGATGGTGACGGTCTTGCCTCGTTCCTCGAACTTGCGGGTGACAGAGTCCAACGTGGCCACGGTGGAGGCGTCCCAGACTTCGGCCGCGCTCAAGTCGAGGACGATGTTGTCTGCCGGGTCGGTGTAGTCGAAGGCGTAGACCAGGTCGTTGCTGGAGGCCCAGAACAACTGGCCGTGGATGCGGTAGGTGCGGGTGTCCACTTGCCCGTCGTTGGTGGTGTCCTCGGCGGAAACCTGCTCGACGGAGGCGAGGTGTGCGACGCGGCGGGCGAAGGTGATCATCGCGGTGATGACGCCGAGCACCACGCCGACGGCGAGGTTGCTGGTGGCAAGTGTTGCTACGACGGTCACCAGCATCACCACGGTCTCCGACAGCGGCATGAATTTCAGGGTGCGGGGGTGCACCGAGTGCCAGTCGATGGTGCCCACGGACACCATGATCATGATGGCTACGAGTGCCGCCATCGGGATCTGGCCCACCACGTCGCCGAGCAGCAGGATGAAGGCGAGGAGGAATACGCCGGCCAGCAGCGTCGATAGGCGGGTGCGCGCCCCGGATTCTTTGACGTTGATCATGGTCTGCCCGATCATGGCGCAGCCGCCCATGCCGCCGAACAGGCCGGAGGCGATGTTCGCCACGCCTTGGCCCCAGGATTCGCGGGTTTTGTCGGAGTGGGTGTCGGTGATGTCATCGACAAGTTTGGCGGTCATCAACGACTCCAACAGGCCGACAATGGCCATGCCGAGCGCGTATGGCGCAATAATCTGCAGCGTCTCCAGCGTCAGCGGCACGTCCGGGACGAACAGGCGCGGCAGGGAATCCGGCAGCTGCCCCATATCTGACACGGTGGGTACGCGGAATCCGGCAAACCCCACGACAGCGCTGATAACGATGATGGTGATCAACGGGGCGGGGATGGCGCCCGTAAGCTTCGGCCACCCGATCATGATCGCGATGCCAGCTGCGACGAGGACGTAGACGACCTTTGGTACGTCGATAAGATGCTCCAGCTGCGCGGTGAAGATCAAAATACCCAGCGCGTTGACGAAGCCGGTCATCACCGACCGGGGGATGAAACGTTGCAGCTTGGCCGCCCCGAGCGCCGCGAGCACGATCTGCAGCACGCCCGCCAGCAAGACGGTTGCGATGAAGTAGTCCACCCCGTACTCGCGGGCCACTGGGGCGATGACCAGGGCGACCGCACCCGTGGCGGCCGAGATCATCGCGGGGCGTCCGCCGGTAAAGGCGATGGTGATGGCCATGATCACCGAGGCGAACAGCCCGAGCGCCGGATCAACGCCGGCGAGGATGGAAAACGCGATGGCCTCGGGGATGAGCGCCAGCCCGACGGTGAGGCCCGCCAGCACCTCCTTGCGCAGGCGAGTAGGCGACGAAAATGCGTAGCGGAAGGACTCCACAACGCCCGTCGGAGCGGGCGGTTCGTGAGATATCTCGGTGTGAGCGAAAGCCATAGAATTTACCGTTCTACATGCGCGGGAAACTGCGCCCTCCGGCAGGTGAGGACGTGGAAACGTAGCTACCGTATCGATCCTGCGCAGCAAGCGCCAATGCGGCTAGCGACGCAGACCCGCACCATCCCGCGAGCCACATCAAGGAATCACCTTTGGAGCGATTACGCTTGGCTCCAACTGCCCACAACAGAAAGTGAGAGCTGTGGAGACGAGCAAGACCCTCGCCGTGGACACGCTGCAGCGCGTCCTCATGCCGAAGAAGGGCGAGCCGCACGACGTGCGCATGTTGTACCTGATCGAGCAGGAGCACAACAAGCAGCGTCTGCGCTGGTCCGACCGCACGAGCTTCGAGGTCCCCGCGGGCAACGAGGTCAGCTTCGAGACGTACTTCAACGCCTTCCCGGCGAGCTATTGGCGCCGCTGGTCGCAGCTGGACACGGTGGTCCTGGCCATGGAGGTCGAGGGCCGCGCGACCATCTCGGTCTACCGGTCCAAGCACGACGGCACGCGCGTGAGCGTGACCAACGTCGAGGCCACCGGGCGCACCGAAATTCCGCTGCGTTTGAGCAACTTCGAGGACGGTGGCTGGCTGTGGTTCGACATCACCGCCGAGGACGACACGCGCATCGCGGACGCCGCGTGGTGCTCCCCGCAGGAGCCCAAAGAGCAGGTGCTTGACGACGGCACCGTGGTCCCGCCCCAGCCCAAACAGGTGGCCGTGGGTATCCCCACGTTCAACCGTCCCCGCGACGCCGTCAACGCGTTGCACGCGCTGGCGGAGGACCCGTACGTGGAAGCCTGCATCAGCAACGTGCTCATGCCGGACCAGGGCAACCAGCACCCGGCGGACGAGCCGGATTTCGCCGAGGCCGAGAAGAACCTCAACGGCAAGCTGGAGATTTTCCAGCAGGGCAACCTGGGCGGCTCCGGCGGCTACTCCCGCATCATGTACGAGGCACTGAACCGCACCGACGCGCCGTTCATCCTGTACATGGACGACGACATCGCCATCGAGCCGGACTCCATCGTCCGCGCCGTGCAGGCCGCGCGCTACGCGGCGAAACCGATCCTGGTGGGCGGGCAGATGCTCAACCTGCAGGACCGCAGCCAGCTGCGCACCACGGGTGAGACGGTGGATCCGGAGATCTTCATGTTCTCCGCCGCCAAGCACGCCGTCTACGACCACGACTTTGCCAAGTACCCGCTGGGGTACGTGGGCACGGACGAAGAGGACCTGGATCCGAAAAAGACCACCTCGCGCCCGCTGCACCGCCGCATCGACGTGGACTACAACGGCTGGTGGATGAACCTCTTCCCGCGCGTTGTGGCGGAGAAGATGGGCCTGCCGCTGCCGCTGTTTATCAAGTGGGACGACAACGAGTACGCGCTGCGCGCCAAGGAAGCGGGCTTCCCGACGGTCACCTGGCCCGGCGTGGCCATCTGGCACATGGCGTGGGCGGACAAGGACGACGCGATTGACTGGCAGGCGTATTTCCACATGCGCAACCGCCTCATCGTGGCCAGCATCTACGGCCCGGACAACCCGGAGGCGATGCTGAAGAACATGCAGAAATCCACCGCGAAGCACTACTTCTGCATGGAGTACTCCACCATCGCCATCCAGAACGAAGCGATGCGCGACTTCCTCGCCGGCCCGGACCAGCTCTTCGACATCCTCGAATCCTCGCTGCCGCGGATTCAGGGCATCCGCAAGGAGTACTCGGACGCGCAGGTGCTGCCGTCCGCGACCGACCTGCCCGCGCCCACCGGCGCGCCGGGCGTGCCCACCAACAAGATCGGCGGGCGCCTGGCCAAGGTGAAGAAGATCCCGTGGGCCGTCAAGGCGCTGATGCACCTGCGCAAGGACGAAGACCGCGCGCACTGGGACGCGCCGCAGCTCAACCTCACCGCGGAGGAGGCGCGCTGGTACACCCTCGCCCGCGTGGACTCGGCGACCGTGTCCACCGCCGGCGGCACCGGCGTGGCGTTCCGCAAGCGCGACAAGAAGCTTGCCGACGACCTCGTGGCAGAGCAGAAGGAACTCCGCGAGCAGATCAAGGAGCGTTGGCCGGAGTTGAAGAAGCATTACCGCGACGCGCGCGGCGAGCTGACCAGCCACGCGAACTGGGGGAAGATCTTCGATGCGCAATAAAGAGGTAGACCTGCTCGTCGCCATCCAGGACGCGCTGTACACCCCAGAAACCGCGAAGGCTGCCCGGGGCTTGAGCTACTTCGGCGAGCACGACCTCGGTTGGCTGGCGGTGGCGGGGGTTGGCGGAGCCGTCGATAAGCAAAATCGCTCCAAATGGCTCGCGCTCGGCGCTGGCACCTTCGCCGCGCACGCCGCGACTGTGGTGCTCAAGCGCATCGTGCGACGTCCGCGGCCGAACGACCCGCGCGTGAAAATCGGCGTGAAAACGCCCTCGCAGTTGTCGTTCCCCTCCTCGCATGCTGCGAACACCGGCGCTGCCGCCGCGCACCTGGCGGACATCACTGGAAGGAAGTGGCCGTGGCTGCTCGTGCCGGTGATGATGCTGTCGCGTAACGTGCTCGGCGTGCATTACCCAACCGACACCCTCGCCGGTGCCGCCCTTGGCGCGGCGACGGCGAAGGTGGCAATCGAGGCTGAGAAGAGGATCTAGTGGCAAACACCCGTGAACCCGTGGACGAGCCCCTGATCAAGTCGGAACCGCACACCTCCGGCGTTGACCAGGTGATGAAGAAGACGCCGCCGAAGAACCTCCCGGACGCGATGATCAAGGGCCTGCGGCCCAAGCAGTGGGTGAAAAACGTCCTCGTGCTGGCCGCACCCCTCGCCGCCGGCACGGACGCCTTCAACTCCCGCACCGCCGTGGACATCCTCCTGGCGTTCGTGGTGTTCTGCTTCGGCGCGTCCTCGATCTACCTGATCAACGACGCCCGCGACGTTGAATCCGACCGCCGCCACCCCACCAAGCGCTTCCGCCCGATCGCCTCGGGCATGCTGCCGATCAACCTGGCGTACGGCATGGCGGCGGTGCTCATCGCGCTAGCACTCGGACTGTCGCTTCTGGCTACCGACGGCACGTCTTTGGCCTGGGTCATCGGCATCTACATCGCGCTGCAGCTGGGCTACTGCTTCGGCTGGAAGCACATCCCGGTGATCGACATCGCCCTGGTGTCCTCCGGCTTCATGCTGCGCACCATGGCCGGCGGCGTGGCCGCGGGCATCGACCTGTCCCAGTGGTTCCTGCTGGTGGCGGCGTTCGGTTCCCTGTTCATGGCGTCCGGCAAGCGCTACGCCGAGCTGCTGCTGGTGAAAGAAACCGGCGCGGAAATCCGCCGCTCGCTGCAGGGCTACACCGAGACCTACCTGCGGTTCGTGTGGACGCTGTCCGCCACCGCCGTGGTCATGTCGTACGCGCTGTGGGGCTTCCAGCTGTCCAACTCCGTCGAGGGCACCGCCGCCATCTGGTACCAGGTGTCCATGGTGCCGTTCGTCATCGCGATCCTGCGCTACGCCTCCGTGGTCGACGGCGGCCAGGGCGGCGCGCCCGACGAGATCGCCCTGGAGGACCGCGTGCTGCAGCTGCTCGCCGCGGCGTGGCTGTTCTGCATCGCGATGGCCGTCTACGTTGTGCCGAACTTAGGCTGGTAGGCATTGACCCACTAACATCGTCGCAATGACAAAGAACGCCCGCCTCTCCGCGCTCGCCGCAGCCGTAGTCGCGGGCATCTTCGCGTTCTGGGGCGGGTGGACCCGCCGCTGGATGTCCGACGACGGCCTGATCGTCCTGCGCACCGTGCGCAACCTGCTCGCCGGCAACGGGCCCGTGTTCAACGCCGGCGAGCGCGTCGAAGCCAACACCTCCACGCTGTGGCAGTACCTGATTACCGCGTTTGGCTGGCTCACCGGTGCGCGACTTGAGGACGTGGCCATGTGGCTCGCGCTGATCTGCACCGTGACGGCGGCCGCGCTGGCCACCTTCGCCGCGGGCCGGTTCTGGGGCAAGGTGGGCCCCGTTGTGCCCCTGGGCATCGTGATCTACCTGGCGCTGCCGCCGGCGCGCGACTTCGCCACCTCCGGGCTGGAGTGGGGCCTGTCGCTGCTGTGGATCGCCGGGTGGTGGGCCGCGCTGGTCGCCTGGGCCGCCCCGCTGCGCCGCCGCGCGCCCGAGGTCGGCTACTTCCTCGCCTTCTGGTGCGGCATGTCCTGGCTCGTGCGCCCCGAGCTCGCGCTCTACGGCGGCGTGACCGGCATCCTGCTCATCGCGTGCAACCCCCGCAAGACCCCAGGCATCCTCGCCGCGGCGCTGCCCGTGCCAGCCGCTTACCAAATCTTCCGCATGGGCTACTACGGCCTACTTACACCGCACACCGCCGTGGCCAAGTCCGCCTCCGGCGCCGAGTGGGCGCGCGGGTTCGAGTACTTCGCAGACTTCGTGGGCTACTACTGGCTCTGGCTGCCCGTGCTCGCCGCCGCAGCGTTGGTGGGGTGGATGATGCGGGGGACCGGAGGACGTCGATTAGCAATTGTTTTGCTTGTCACCGGCTGCGCGCTCGCACACATCCTCTACGTGCTGCGCGTCGGCGGCGACTTCATGCACGGGCGCATGTGGCTGTTGCCGCTGTTCGCGCTGCTGCTGCCCGCGATGGCCGTGCCGATTACGCGCGTCAGCATTGCTTTGGCGACCGCCGTGGCCGTGTGGGCGGGCGTGACCATCGTGCGCGCCCACCCCATCGACTGGGAGGCGTACCAGACCGGCGAAAAGGAACTCGGCATCGTGGACGAGCGCGAGTTCTGGACGCTCGCCGTCGGCCGCGAGCTGACCGATCCGCCGCGCTACGCCGAAGACTTCCTCGGCTCCAAGCTCATGCAGAACTGGGAAGACGCGCTGGACAAAGGCATCGCCGCAGACGCCGCGCAGCTCAACCTCGCCTACGTCTCCGCCGACCCAGAGATGTACAGCTGGTACTACCGCGACCGCGAAGACGCGGAGTCGGACTTAAGCAACCTGCCGCTGACGGCGTACCTGATCAACCTGGGCATGACCAGTATGAACGCGCCGCTCGACGTGCGCATCCTGGACACCGTCGGCCTGGCCACCCCCATCGCCGCGCGCATGCCGCGTGACCCGGAAGGCCGCGTCGGCCACGACAAATTCCTCGACCCCGCCTGGCAAGCCGCCGACACCGACACCTACCTGGACGGGCTCCCGCCGTTTATCAGCTCCATGCGCGCGAAACAGGCGCGCGCGGCGCTGCGCAGCCCCGAAATCGCCGAACTGCTGGCCACCTCGCGCGAACCCATGAGCTGGGAGCGGTTCTGGAAAAACGTGCGCTATTCGCTTACCGACGGCCGCACGCTGCAGCTTTCCAGCGACCCCGGCCTCTACATCGACGCCGACACCCGCCGCGCGATCCGGCACGGGGCGAACCCAGGGATGGAGGGCGCACAGATCGCCTGGCCGGTGCAAGCGCACACCGGGGAATAGCGGGTCACGTTTCGAATTGGTAACGTGAACGTGTCTTTTGCCTGAAAACACGTTTTGAGGGGATCTATGAACTCCAAAAATTCTGTGCGCCGCAAGCTCACTGCGCTGCTCATGGCCCTGGTCACGGGCCTGGCAGCGGTGATCGGCGCTCCGCAGGCGTCGGCGGCGCACCGTGACTGGCTGCGACCCGACTCCACCGGCCACTGCGAGTGGGACCGCGTCGGGTTCTGGGTGCAGCGCTGCACGGTGTGGTCCCCCGCGATGAACCGCCACATCCCCGTCCAGATCCAGCCCGCGCAGCGCGCCGGCAACGCTGGCCTGTACATGCTCGACGGCCTGCGCGCCACCGAGATCACCAACGCCTGGGTCAACGACGTCAACGCGGCCCAGATGTTCAAGGACAACAACATCACCTTGGTGATGCCCGTCGGCGGCCAGTCCTCCTTCTACACCGACTGGAACGCCCCGGCGACCTACGACTTCAACCACCCGGTGACCTACAAGTGGGACACCTTCCTGACCAAGGAGCTGCCGCCCTACCTGCAGCAGCACTTCGGTGTTTCGCCGACGAACAACTCCATCCTCGGCCTTTCCATGGGCGGCACCGCCGCGATCAACCTCGCCGCGCTGCACCCGAACCAGTTCCGCCAGGTGCTGTCCTACTCCGGATACCTGACCACCACGGTGCCGGGCGGCCAGACGGCACTGCGAGCCGCGCTTCTCGACGGCGGCCTGTACAACGTCAACGCCATGTGGGGCTCCTCGCTGAACCCCCGCCGTTTTGAAAACGACCCGTTCTTGAACATGGGCAACCTCCGCGGCCGCGACGTCTATGTCTCCGCCGGTTCCGGCGTGCCGGGCCCGGCCGACCAGAAGTACCTGCCGCAGCACCGCGCTGCCGGTATCGCGCTGGAAAACGTCGCGAACGCCACCACCCGCGCGTGGTCCGCGAAGGCCACTGTGACCGGCGTGAAGCACACCGCCGTGTTCACCCCGACTGGCCTGCACAACTGGGACCAGTTCGGCTCGCAGCTCGAGGCCACCAAGCCGCGCATTCTGAACGTGATGAACGCCTGGTAGGGCGCTATCTGGCCCGGACCGCCGCGCATATCCTGCCGAAACCGGCTACCTACAAACGGCTACCCGCTGATTTTCCAGCACATAGCCGGATGTAGGTAGCCGGTTTTCGTCGTCTGCGCGGATCGGGGCCGGGCCCGGGCTGGGGGCAGGCGCGGCGGCGAGGGGCGGGGCTCGTCGTAACGCATCGCGTGTCGCACACGACTAAACCTTCAAGTGAAACTTAAGCTTTTGGTCGATACTCTTGTGACACCAGTAGCCAGACGAGGTAGGAGACTCATGCGAGACAACCGAACCACCCCAACGCGGATCGCCGCCGCACTGCTGCCCGCCGCTCTTGCGCTTTCGCTGGCACCCGCAGTTGCCACCGCGCAGCCGGCACTGCCGAGTGACCTGTCCTCGCAGCTGTCCTCCAACCGCGGCATCTCCGACGGCCTGCGCCCGCACGACCCGCCGAAGCGCACCCCGATCGAGGTGGAGACCAGCCCGCAAATCCCGGGCCTGCCGGACGGCGTGAAGGTGGACCGCATCGAGTGGATCACCAACCGTCGTGTGGCGGTGTTTATCAACTCCCCGTCGATGCCGGACCACCCGATCCAGGTGCAGATCCTGCTGGCGCGCGACTGGCACTCCAACCCGACCGCGAAGTTCCCCGAGGTGTGGGCACTTGACGGCCTGCGCGCGCGTGACGACGAAAACGGCTGGACCATCGAGACGAACATCGAGCAGTTCTACGCCGACAAGAACGTCAACGTCATCCTGCCGGTCGGCGGCGAGTCCTCCTTCTATTCCGACTGGCAGCGCGAGAACAACGGCAAGCACTACAAGTGGGAGACGTTCCTGACCAAGGAGCTCATCCCGGTGCTGAACAACGAGTTCCGCTCCAACGGCTCCCGCGCCGTGGTGGGCCTGTCCATGGGCGGCACAGCCGCGGTCAACCTGGCTGAGCGTAATCCGAACCTGTTCAAGTTCGTCGGCTCCTTCTCCGGCTACCTCGACACCACCACCACCGGCATGCCCACCGCGATCAAGGCGGCGCAGATGGACGCCGGCGGCTACAACGCCGAGGCGATGTGGGGCCCGCTGGGCTCGCAGGACTGGATCGACCACGACCCGAAGCTGGGCATCGAGAACCTGAAGGACATGACGGTCTACGTCTCCGCAGGCTCGGGCCGCGACGACTTCGGCAACCCGGAGTCTGTGGCCAAGGGCCAGGCGAACCCGGCCGGTATTGGCCTGGAGGTGCTGTCCCGCCTGTCCACCCAGACGTTCGTGGACTACGCCTCCCGCACCCCGGTCAAGCCGATCGTGCGCTTCCGCCCGTCAGGCGTGCACTCTTGGGAGTACTGGCAGTTCGAGATGGCGCAGGCCTGGCCGTACATGGCCAACGCGCTGGAGGTGCCGGAGGCGGACCGCGGCTCCAAGTGCACCCCGGTCGGCGCGATCGCGGAGGCCACCAAGTCCGGCACGATCGGCTCCTGCGTCAACGACGAGTACGACGCGGGCAAGGACACCAAGGGCAAGGCCCAGGACTTCCGCGGTGGCACCGCCTTCTGGTCCCCAGACACTGGCGCGCACGCCCTGTTCGGCGCGATCTTGGCCAAGTACAACGCGCTCGGCGGCCCGGCCGGCTGGCTGGGTTTCCCGGTCACGGGCGAGACCCCGGCGCCTGACGGCGTGGGCCGCTTCGTGCACTTCCAGCACGGCTCCGTCTACTGGACCCCGCAGACCGGCGCGTACGCCATCCCGGGCGACATGTTCGCCGCGTGGGGCGAAAACGGCTACGAGGGCGGCGACCTGAAGTACCCGGTGGCCGAGGCGAACCAGGTGGGCGAGGGCTACGTGCAGAAGTTCCAGGGCGGCTTCCTCACCCGCAACCCGGACGGCAAGCACTTCATCGTCCACGGCGCGATCGCTGAGAAGTACGGCGAGATCGGCACCGCGACCTCCGAGCTGGGGTACCCGACCGGCAACGAGATTGCGGTCAAGGGCGGCTTCTTCCAGCCGTTCGAGCACGGCAACATCTACTGGTCCGCAGCAACGGGCGCGCACACCATCCTCACCGGCGACATCTTCGACGAGTGGGGCAGGCGCGGCTACGAGCAGGGCGAGCTGGGCTGGCCGGTCAAAGACATGGAGAAGATCCAGGCCGGCGGCCTGACCATCGACTTCCAGCACGGCACGATTGAGCAGGTCAACGGCAACGTCAACGTGAGGAAGAAGTAGTGCGCAAGGTTGCATTCTGCTTTGCGACGGCCGCTGCCGCCGTCGCCCTGGCCGCCTGCGGAGGTGCCACTGTGGACTCCGACGACGTGACGGAGACCCCGACGGTGGCCAGCGAGACCACTGAGGCGGAAACTGAATCCGAGACGGAAACTGCGTCATCGTCGGTGGCGCCGTCGTCGTCGGCAGTTGTGCCGTCGCAAGGCAAACGCGCCGACGACCAACCGGCCCGCGAGGTGACCGACGTGCCCGAGCAGGCCAGCGCCTTTACCCCGCAGGAAGAGGCCTACCTGGCCACCCTAAGGGAAAGCGGAGTCAACGTCGACGGGATTGAAGACCAGCTCACAGCCACCGGGGCTACCGTATGCGCGGACGACCTGATCACCCGCGACGCGGTGGCAGGCCAGCTTGTAGAGCAGCGCCGCACCGACATGGATGCGGCGGGCGTGGCGGCGCTGATCAGCGACACCGCACGCGCCAACCTCTGCTCCTAGCAGTACAGAAGGGAGCCTGGGCTCATGCGCGCATCGCGCAACGTATTTGTCGTCGCCGCAGTGATTGTGGTGCTGTCCTTGATCGGTCTGGGGATCTACCAGTGGCGCTCCGGCGAGACCGGGCTGCCGTCCGCGGACGGGCCGTTGGCGACCTCCGAGGCACCTGAGGAACCCTCGGAGTCGCAGGCGGTGGAGCCGGACTGGTGCCCCGCGGTGGAGTTCGTCTCCGTGCCCGGTACTTGGGAGTCCGCGGCAGACGACGACCCGTTTGCGCCCGCGGCCAACCCGGCGAGCTTCATGCTCTCCATCACCCAGCCGCTGCAGCAGATGTACGACATCAACCACGTGCGCGTGTTCACGGTGCCGTACACCGCGCAGTTTAGGAACATCCAGACCGCACACGGGCGCGCCGAGATGACCTACGACGACTCGCGCGCCGAAGGCACCGCGAAGCTGTCCGGCGAGCTGCGGTTTGTGGCGGAGACGTGCCCGTCGACGAAGTTCATCATCGCCGGGTTCTCCCAGGGTGCGGTGATTGTGGGCGACGTGGCGTCCAAGATCGGCAACAGCGAAGGGCCGATCGACCCGGAGCGGCTGCTGGGCGCGGTGATGATCGCGGACGGCCGGCGTGAAAACGGCGTGGGCGTCAACCCCGGCGCCGAGGTCGGCGGCGTGGGCGCGGAGATTGTCATGCAGCCGCTGCAGGCGCTGGTGGACCGGGTTACCCCGGGCGCGACCATGACCGGCCCGCGCCCCGGCGGCTTCGGTCTGGTGGAGGACCGCGCGTTTGAGATCTGCGCGCCGGACGACACGGTCTGCGACGCGCCGAAGGGCGTGGGCAATGCCATCGACCGGGCCCACGCGCTCATTGCGGCGAACGGCAATCACGCCATGTACGCGACCAATCCGGCCGTCATCCCCGGGACCACCGTGCCGGAATGGACTGTAGGTTGGGTCCAGAACGTGGTAGAAAGTTTGTAGTCCGAAATGGTTTTGTCCCGCAAAGGAGTTACGGGTATGGATCTTCAGCAGCTCATCGCGCAATTTTTCGACGGTGACGGCCAAATCGCGCTCCCAGAGCACTTCACCCTCCCGCGCCTGAGCGAGACGATCTACCAGGCCCACCTGGCCACCGGCGGCGGCGACGCGGTGAACATCCGCGACTGGGACTTCACCGCCAACCCGGAAGGCGAGGCGCGCGAGTTCACCCGCACGCAGGTCAACACACGCATCAAAGCCGTCGCTGCGCGTCTCGCGCAAGTAGGTGAGCCGGGGGAGCGCGTGGCGATCATGGCTCCGAACTCCGCCGAATACCTCTTCGCGTTCATGGGCGCGCTATACGCCGGCCTGGTGCCGGTGCCGCTGTACGACCCGAACGAGCCCGGCCATGAAGCCCACCTGCGCGCCGTGCTTAACGACGCCAACGTGCGGCTCGTGGTGACCAACTCCGCCGGTGCCCCGGCCGTACGCGCCTACTTCGCCGACCGGCCAGGTGCGGAGCGCCCCCGCATCCTCGCCGCGGACTCCCTGCCGGACACGCTCGCGCAGTCGTGGCAGCCCATCGCCCCGGCCGAGGGCGAGGACACCGCCGGCGCCATCTGCTTTTTGCAGTACACCTCCGGCTCCACCCGCAACCCTGCCGGCGTGATGATCACCAACGAGGCGCTGGTCACCGACGTGCTCCAGATCAACGAGGCGCTGCGGTTCGAAGCCCCGATGCGCATCCCCACGTGGCTGCCGCAGCACCACGACATGGGCGTCATCGTCGCCATCCTCGGCGTTGTGCTCGGCCAAGTGCTGGAGATCATGAGCCCGCGCGACTTCCTGCAGAACCCGAAGCGCTGGGTGGACAAGCTTTCCAGGCGTGACGACGACCCGGCCGACCTCCACATCTACACCTGCATCCCCAACTTCGCGCTCGACCTCGCAGCGCGCTACGCAGCGCCGGAGACGCCGGGCCAGTACGACTTTTCCGCCGTGGACTGCATCATCATCGGCTCCGAGTCCGTGACAAAGCCGGGCGTGGAAGCATTTGTCGGCGCGTTCGGCGACTCCGGACTGGACCGTACCGTGCTGCGCCCCTCCTACGGTCTCGCGGAAACAACGCTGCTCGTGTCCACCGACCGCACCGAGGACCGCCCGAAGTTCGTCGAGTTCGACCGCGAAGCACTCGCCGACGGCAAGGCGGTGCCCGCCGAGGGTGGCGTGCCCATGGCGTCCAACGGCCAGCCGGTGAAGTGGATGCACTTCGCCATCGTGGACACGGAAACCAAAAACGAGCTGCCCGAGGGCGAAATCGGCGAGATCTGGGTCAACGGCAACAACGTCGCCGCCGGCTATCTCGACCGACCGGAGGAAACGGAGGTGACCTTCCGCAACACCATCGGCACCACCCTCCAGGACGGCCTGCCCAAGGACAATTGGTGCGCCACCGGCGACCTCGGCACCGTGCTGGATGACCACCTCTACATCACCGGCCGTGTGAAAGACCTCGTCGTCGTGGCGGGCCGCAACCACTACCCGCAGGACATCGAGGCCACCGCGATGGAGGCCTCCGACCATGTGCGCAAGGACTCCGTCGCCGCGTTCGCGGTGCCGGGCGACGACGTGGAGCGCCTGATCGTCCTCGCTGAGCGTGCAGACGGCGCCACCGAGGACGGCGACGCCGCCGCCGAGGACGCCATCCGCTCCGCCATCACCACCAACCACGGCATCTCGCCTGAGGTTGTGGAGTTCCGCGCGCCGGGCGGGGTGGCCCGCTCCACCGCAGGCAAGATCGCCCGCCGCGTCAACGCGAAGCAGTTCACCGAACGCGAACACGCTGCAACGGAGTAACGAAAAGCCCAAAATGGGCGATACTCTGAACTGTTATGAACGAGCATCAACTGATCCAGTGGCTCACCAGTTGGGTCGAGGGCGCCACCGGCGTCGACTCGGTGGACCCGACCACGCCGCTCGAAACCTACGGCCTCGCGTCCCGCGATGCGGTGATCCTCTCCGGCGAGCTGGAAAAGAAGCTCGGCCGACGGGTTGATCCCACCGTCGCCTACCAGTACCCGACCATCGCGGCGCTGGCGAAGGCGCTCCTTGCGCAGAGGCAGGAAGCGCCGAAGGTTGAACGTCGAGAAGCAACGAGCTCCCACGACATCGCGATCGTGGGCTCCGCGGGGCGCTTCCCGGGCGCGAAGAACAACGACGAGTTCTGGCAGCTGCTTATCGACGGCCGCTCCGCCACCGGCCCCCTTCCCCCGCTCCGCTGGGACGAATACCTGGGCGACCCGGTAGTGCGCACCAAGATGGCCGAGGAAAACACCGACGGCGGGTACATGGACGGCATCGCGTCTTTCGACCACGAGTTCTTCGGTATCTCCCCGCTCGAGGCGCAGAACATGGACCCGCAGCAGCGCATCATGCTCGAGGTGGCGTGGGAAGCGCTCGAGGACGCCGGCCTGGCGCCCAGCGAGCTGCGCGGCGAACCCGTCGGCGTGTTCGTGGGCTCGTCGAACAACGATTACGGCATGCTCATCGCCGCCGACCCGAACGAGGCGCACCCGTACGCGCTGACGGGCGCGTCCTCGGCCGTGATCCCGAACCGCATCTCCTACGCGTTCGACTTCCGCGGGCCGTCGATGAACGTCGACACCGCGTGCTCCTCGTCGCTGGTGTCGGTGCACCACGCGGTGCGTGCGCTTCGCGACGGCGAGGCCGACGTCGCCCTGGCCGGCGGCGTGAACATCCTGGCCAATCCGTTCGCCTCGCTGGCGTTTTCCGAGCTCGGCGTGATTTCGCCGACCGGGCGTATCCACGCGTTCTCGGACGACGCTGACGGCATCGTCCGCGCCGACGCCGCGGGCTTTGTGGTGCTCAAGCGCGTCGAGGACGCCATGCGCGACGGCGATACAGTCCTGGCCGTGATCAAGGGCTCGGCGACGAACTCCGACGGCCACTCCAACGGGCTAACCGCCCCGAACCCGGAGGCGCAGGTGGACGTTTTGCGCCGCGCCTACGCCGACGCCGGCGTGGACCCGCACCAGGTGGACCTGGTCGAAGCCCACGGCACCGGCACCATCCTCGGCGATCCGATCGAGGCCACCGCGCTGGGCGAGGTGCTCGGCCGCGGGCGCGAGGCTTACCAGCCGCTGCTGCTGGGCTCGGCGAAGTCCAACATCGGCCACTCCGAATCCGCCGCCGGCGTGGTGGCGCTGATCAAGGTGCTGCAGGCGCTCAAGCACGACACGATCCCGGAGTCCATCAACTTCGCCGCACCGAACCGCTACGTGGACTTCGACGCCGAGCGCATCGAGGTCGTCCAGGACCCGCGAGAGTGGCCGCGCTACTCCGGCCGCCGCGTCGCCGGTATCTCCGGCTTCGGGTTCGGCGGCACCAACGCGCACGTGGTCGTGGCCGACTTCGACCCGGCCGACTACGACTTCGACGTGGTCGAGGATGAGCCCGCCTTCGAGGGCGTTTCCGTGGCGGCGCTGCCGGTGTCTGGGCTGTTGCCGTCGCGGCGCAAGGAAGCCGCCGGTGTGCTCGCGAGCTTCCTCGAGGGCCGCGACGACGCCGACCTGATCCCGGTCGCGCGCTCGCTGGCCAAGCGCAACCACGGGCGCTCCGCCGCCGTCGTGCAGGCGACCGGCGTCGAGGAGGCCGTGCGCCGCCTGCGCCAGGTCGCCGAGGGCAAGATCGGCCCCGGCATCGCCGCCGCCGACGCGCCCACCCCGATGGGCCCCGTCTTCGTCTACTCCGGCTTCGGCTCCCAGCACCGCAAGATGGCCAAGGAGCTCATTGCACGCTCCCCGCTGTTCGCGCGCCGCATGCGCGAGCTGGACGAGACGGTCAAGTTCCAGGCCGGCTGGTCCATGCTCGAGATCATCGAGAACGACGAGCTGACCTACGACACTGAAAACGGCCAGGTCACCATCACCGCCATCCAGATCGCCCAGACCGACCTGCTCGCCGCCGCCGGCATCACCCCGGCCGCCACGATGGGCATGTCCATGGGCGAGATCGCCGCGGCCTACGGCGCCGGCGGCCTTTCCGCCGAGGAGTGCATCCTCGTCGCCACCACGCGCGCCCGACTCATGGGCGAGGGCGAAGCCATGATCGCCGGCACCGAGCAAGAAGGTGCGATGGCGGTGGTGGAGCTCTCCCGCGAGGAGTTGGCGGAGTTCGTCGAGAAGCATGAGCAGGCTCGCGGCGTGGAACCCGCCGTGTACGCGGGGCCCGGCATGACCACCGTCGGAGGGCCGGGCAAGGCCGTCGACTACGTGGTGGCAGCGCTCGAGGCCGAGGAGGAATTCGCGCGCAAACTCAACGTGCGCGGCGCCGGCCACACCAGCGCCCTCGACCCGATCATGGGCGACCTCGCCGGCGAAATCGCAGGTCTTGACGCGCGGCCGTTGCGCGTACCGCTGTTTTCCTCCGTGGACCGCGGCGAGGTGTACCAGCCCGGCCAGATAGTCCACGACGACAAGTACTTCCTGCGCATGACCCGCCAGCCGGTGTACTTCCAAGACGCCACCGAGGCCGCGTTTAACGCTGGCCACACCACGCTCGTGGAAATCACCCCGAACCCGGTGGCGCTGATGGGCATGATGAACACCGCGTTCGCCGCCGGCAAGCCAGAGGCGCAGCTGCTGTACACCACCAAGCGCAAGGTGGACGAACTGGAATCGCTGCTGGACCTGGCCGCGAAGCTGTACGTGGGCGGCATGGGCGTGGACTTCGGCGCGTTCTACGGTGCGGGCGACGTGGTCCAGGCGCCGAAGACCGTGTTTAAACAGGTGGACCACTGGACGCCGGCACGGCCGTCGTCGTCGCGCGCGTCGCTTTTGGGCTCGCGCGTGCGCCTGCCGGGCGGCGAGGTGGCGTTTTCCACCGCCGCCGACCAGATCTTCAGCCCGCACCAGCTCATCGAGTCCGCCGCCGCCGAGGTCTCGCCCGACGCGCGCGTGGTGGCCACCGAGGAGCACGGCTACCTGCCCGCGGACGGCGAAGTGACCACCGTCGTCGCCTCCTCGCTCGGCGGGGTGTCCATCAAGGTCTTCGACGGCGCGACACTGCTCGCGGAGGGCTTCGCGTCCACCATCGACCGCGCCCCGGTGCAGGGCGTGATGGAGCAACCGCTTGACGACGAACCTTCGGTGGACAACGCCCCCGAGGAAGACACCGAGACAGATGCCGTGCGTTGGGACCCCAACTCCGGCGAGTCGGTGGCGGACCGCCTGCGCGACATCGTCTCCGAGTCCATGGGCTACGACGCCGCGGACCTGCCCGACGAGCTGCCGCTGATCGACCTCGGCCTCGACTCCCTGATGGGCATGCGCATCAAAAACCGCGTGGAGAACGACTTCCAGATTCCGCCGCTGCAGGTGCAGACGCTTCGCGACGCCTCCGTCGCCGACGTGATCCGCATCGTCGAAGACGCCGTCGCCGGCAAGACGGACGCTCCGCAGCCGTTGGCCTACAACGACGAGGCGCGCGACCCGGCCGCGGCGGCCGAGAAGACCCAGGGTGTGGGCGTGGCCCCGCGTGACGCCTCCGAGCGCATGGTCTTCGGCGCTTGGGCCAAGTACGCGGGTGCGGCGGCGGCCGGTGTGACGTCGGAGTTGCCGTCGATTAGCAAGGAGCAGGCGGCCGAGATCGCCGCGCACCTCACCGAACGCTCCGGCATCGAGGTCACCGCGGACGACGTACTGGGCGCTGAGACGCTCGAGCCGCTGGCGAATCTTGTGCGCGAAGGACTGGAGACCCCGGTGGACGGCAACATCCGCGTCTTCCGGGACGGCACCGCTAACCCGGTGTTCGTCTTCCACCCGGCCGGCGGGTCCTCGTCGGTGTACGCGCCGCTCGCGCGAAGGCTCGGCGACGACGTGCCGGTCTACGGCGTCGAGCGCCTCGAGGGCTCCCTTGAGGAGCGCGCCGCCGAGTACGTCAAGGACATCGAGCGCATCGCCGACGGGCGCAAGGTCGTGCTCGCCGGCTGGTCGTTCGGCGGCGCGCTGGCCTATGAGGTCGCGCACCAGCTGGGCAACGACAAGATCGACTACATCGCGCTGTTGGACACCACCCAGCCGTCCGAGCCGATCCCGGACACGCTCGAGGAGACGAAGGCCCGCTGGGGCCGCTACGCCGCGTTCGCCAAGGAAACCTACGGCCTCGAGTTCGACGTGCCCTACGAGCTGCTCGAAACCGCCGGCGAAGACGCGCTGCTGCAGATGCTCACCGAGTTCCTGGCCACCACCGACGCCTCCGAGCACGGCCTCGCCGCCGGTGTGCTGGAGCACCAGCGGGCGAGCTTCGTGGACAACCAGATCCTCAACCACCTGGACTTCACCCGCTGGGCGGATGTAAAGGTGCCGGTGCTGCTGTTCCGCGCCGAGCGCATGCACGACGGCGCGATCCAGCTCGAGCCGAACTACGCGCACATCGACGAGGACGGCGGCTGGGGCGCTATCGTGGATGACCTGACCATCGTCCACCTGCCCGGCGACCACCTCGCGGTGGTGGACGAGCCAGCGGTGGGGATCGTCGGAAAGCATATGAACGCATGGATTGAGGGGAAGCGATGACAACCGCCGAGAAACTCCAAGACCTGCGCGAGCGCCTGGACAAGGCGCAGGACCCGGGCTCCGAACGCTCCCGGAAGCGCCGCGACGACGCCGGGCGCACCACCCCGCGCCAGCGCATCGACGCGCTGTTGGACGAGGGCTCCTTCGTCGAAATCGGCGCCCTGGCCCGCACCCCGGGCGACCCGGACGCCGTCTACTCCGACGGCGTTGTCACCGGCTACGGGCGCATCGACGGCCGCCCTGTCGCCGTGTACGCCCACGACAAGACTGTCTACGGTGGGTCAGTCGGCGTGACGTTCGGGCGCAAGGTCACCGAGGTCATGGAGTTCGCCATCAAGATCTCGTGTCCGGTGATCGGCATCCAGGACTCCGGCGGCGCCCGCATCCAGGACGCGGTGACGTCGCTGGCAATGTACTCCGAGATTGCGAAGCGCCAGCTGCCTCTGTCGGGCCGCGTGCCGCAGATCTCCATCATGCTGGGCAAGTCCGCCGGCGGCGCCGTCTACGCGCCGGTGACCACGGACTTCGTCGTGGCCGTCGACGGCGAGTCCGAGATGTACGTCACCGGCCCGAACGTGATCCGCGAGGTCACGGGCGAGGACATCACCTCCGCCGAGCTCGGCGGGGCGCGCGTGCAGGAGGCCGCCGGCAACATCCAGGCGGTTGTGGCGACGGAGGAGGACGCATTCGACTACGTCAAGGACCTGCTCGCGCACCTGCCGACGTCCACGTTCGACGCCGCGCCCGTCGTCGCCGCGCAGCCCGACGAGGAGCTCGACGACACCGCGCTGGAAACCTTCATGCCCGACGATACCAACGCCGGCTACGACATGATGGACCTGCTCGTGCAACTCGGCGACGACGAGGACCTCGTCGAGGTCCAGTCCGGGTACGCCGAGAACCTCATCTGCGCATTCGGGCGTATCGACGGCCGCGCCGTCGGCTTCGTCGCCAACAACCCCATGTACGCCGCCGGCTGCATCGACGCGGACGCCGCCGACAAGGGCGCGCGCTTCATCCGCACCTGCGACGCCTACAACATCCCCATCGTTTACGTCGTGGACACCCCCGGCTACCTGCCGGGCGTGGAGCAGGAGCGCGAGGGCCTGATCCACCGCGGCGCGAAGTTCGCGTTCGCGGGCGTGGAGGCCACCGTGCCGAAGGTCACCCTGGTCGTGCGCAAGGCCTACGGCGGCGCGTACGCGGTGATGGGGTCGAAGAACCTCAATGGCGACATCAACCTGGCGTGGCCCACCGCCCAGATCGCGGTGATGGGTTCGGCGGCGGCGGTGGTGATGCTGCAGGGCAAGCAGCTCGCCGCCATCGAGGACCCGGCGCAGCGCGAGGCCATGAAGAAGATGTTCATGGACTTCTACGACCAGGAAATGACCTCGCCGTACGTCGCGGCGGAGCGCGGCTACATCGACCAGATGATTGAGCCTTCGCAGACCCGCATCGCTTTACGACGAGCCCTGCGGCAGCTAGCCTCCAAGCAGGAATTCGACCTGCCTAAGAAACACACCATTAGTCCCCTCTAGTAAGGTTTCACCCCATGCTTTCTTCTACTCTTGACATCTTCGGCGACCTGGTCAGCATGCTGATCTGGTTTATCAACGGCATCCAGACCGGAAACCCGGCCTGGAACTTCGGCATCGGCTTCTAGGACTTCTTCACCAGCTTGGCTACGCCGCGCCAGCCCAGCATGAGCAGTGCGGACATCACCGTGGCCACGATGATGAACGACCAGTGGGGGATCGCCTGATTGCGAATACCCCAGATCACCAGGCCGGTGACCACGGTGACAATCCAGATGAGTCCGCCCTTGTTTTCGCGGGAAATCAGCCAGCCGAGTGTGACGCCAAGGGCGAACGGCCACAGGGTGGACAGCCAGCCGGAGAAGTTGAACGGCATATCGTCGGACTGGTGCGCCGCGCGTGCCAAGAGGGCGAAGGCAGCGATGGCGACATAGTCGGCGGCGATGGCGTAGGGCTTGGAGATGGTGTTGCGCATGCCGCCCACTCTAGAACACCGAGTCGTTCCACCACCGGCGCTCAGGTGCGCCGGCGCGGGAGCCGTCGCTAGCAAGCTTGATGCCCACGACCTGGTGCAGCTCCACGACGTCGTGCTCGAAACCCCATTCGGAGCCCGCCATGTACATGCCCCACAGCTTGGCGGTGTTTTCGCCGACAAGCGCGACTGCCTCGTCCCAATTGGCCTTGAGGTTCTCACACCAGTCGTGCAGCGTGCGCATGTAGTCGAAGCGGATGTTCTCCTCGTGGAAGACTTCGAAGCCGTGGTCCTGCATCTCGTGAATGATCGTGCCGGAGCCGGTGAGCTCGCCGTCCGGGAAGATGTAGCGGTTGATGAAGTCGCCCTGCGACGTTTTGTGGTTGTCCGGGTAGGTGATGCAGTGGTTGACCATCACGCCACCCGGGCGCAGCTTGTCGGCGAGAAATTCAAAGTACGAGGCGAAATTCTTCACCCCGATGTGTTCCAGCAGACCGATCGAGGAGATGGCGTCGAAGCCGGTCTCGGTGACGTCGCGGTAGTCCAGGAAGCGCACCTCCGCGAGGTCCTCGAGGCCCTCCTCCTTGATCTTCGCCTGCGCCCACTCGGCCTGCTCCTTCGAGAGGGTGACGCCGAGGGACTTCACGCCTTGGCGGGCTGCGTAACGCACCATGGAGCCCCAGCCGCAGCCGACGTCGAGGTGCTTGTCACCGGGCTTAAGGTTCATCTTCTCAAAGACGAGGCGGAACTTGTTTTCCTGCGCCTCGTCGAGCGTGGCGTCCGGGGTGGGGTAGTAGGCGCAGGTGTAGGCCATGGAGTCGCCGAGGAACAGCTCGTAGAAGTCGTTGCCCACGTCGTAGTGGGACGAAATAACCTGGGCGTCGCGTTCCTTCGAGTGCGGGGCGAGGCCCTGGCGGATGGTGCGCTCGAGCCAGGACGCTTGCTCCGCCTCCGGGATTGGCTGGATCTGCAGTGCGCCCATGGAGCGCAGGGAGCGTGCGATGCGGACGAGCTCGCGCGGGTTCGGGCGCTTGTAGTTGTTGTAGAGGGTGCGCATGTCATCGAAGACGTCGTACGGGTGCGCGAGGTGCGCGCCTTCAACCGTCAGGCCATCGGTGACCCAGGCGCGGGCGAGGCCGACGTCGCCGGGGTGGGTGACTATGTAGGACAGACCCCCGGGGCTGTTCACCTTCACTGTGTGCTTGGCGTCCGCCGGTCCCGTTGATGAGCCGTCGAAAGCTTCCCACTTGAACGGGGTGCCAGAAGGGAAGAGGGTGTCGACGATATCCGCCACGGTCATCTGCATTGTCATTCTCCTACGCGTTTTCCACTGTCTTTTCGTAGAGGCCCGGGAAGCGCCGGTCCGGGTCGTACTGGGCCTTCATGCGCTCCGGCAGATCCCCGCCGTAGAGACGCTCGAACTCGGCGCGGTCGTAAAACGCCTCCGAGTACAGGGACTTATGCCCGCCGAGATCGGAGACCTTTCGCTCTATGACCCTGTTGAAGGCTCCCGGCTTCACCTCCGGGACGCCGGACCAGAAGCCGACGTTCACCCAGGTCGTCCCCGGCTCGAGGGGGTAGAGCGGCCACGGTGCCTGGTCATCGAGCCCAACGCCGGCGAGCGTATCGACGCCGTCCCGAAGCCGGATTGGACACAGCCAGACCGGCTCGATGTCGCTGGCCTTGAAGAACCAGTCGAGGAACTCGGCGACCTGTGTGTCCCGCACCTCGATGTCTTGCACAACTCGCTCAGTGCGCGGCAGACCCTTCGGCTTCTTCAGGAACCGGTACTCGAGGTCGTACTTCTTGTCCAGGCCCACGAGCTTCCAATAGAACGCGCTGCGGCGCAGCTCGCGCGGCCAGAGTTTGCGCACCTTCGGGTGCTGGGTGCCGAAGGCGCGGGAGCACCAGAACCAGTCGGTGTCCCAGCGCCAGATGTAGTCGCGGACGGTGAGGAAGTCGTGGTGCACTCCGGACGGGTGCTGCAGCGAGCGGTAGTACACGGCATCGCGCGTGTAGTCGGACGTTCCCGGCGCTTGGCCCACCTGGAAGGCGCAGACTAGGTACTGCTCGGTGGGGGAGAACGCGACGGCGTCGAGGCCGTGCAGGGCGCGCCCGGCCCATTCACCGGTGGCGGCAGCGTCGGCGAGGGCGTCCTGGAAGGCCGTGAGGTCGTCGTAGCGCACATGCTGGAGCTCGACAAACGGCTCAACCTCTTCCAGCTCGATGGTGAGGCGCACCGCGTAGCCAAGCGAGCCGTACGAGTTCGGGAACGCGCGGAAGAGCGCGACGTTTTCGTCGCGCGAACAGGTGACGATGTCGCCGGTGCCCACGAGCACGTCCATCTCGAGCACGGACTCGTGCGGCAGACCGTTGCGGAAGGAGGTGGACTCCACGCCCATGCCGGAAACTGCGCCGCCGAGAGTAATAGTTTTTAGCTGCGGCACCACCAATGGCGCGAGGCCGTACGGCAGGGTGGCGTCGACGAGGTCCTCATAGGTGCACATACCCTGCACGTCGGCTGTTTTCGTCACCGGGTCGACGGCGATGACGCCACGCAGGCCCTCTACATCGAGTCCGGCGCTCCCCGCGTCGCGGGAGCGGAAGAGGTTCGACGTCTTCTTGGCCAGGCGCACCCGCTGGCCGTCCGGCACCCGCCGGAAGCTATCCAGGAGCGCGGCGACCCCCTCCTCGTGCGCGTGCCAGCCGACCGGCAAGACGCGTTCGAAATCCACGCTGCGACCGTAAAGCATGCTGGAAACGCTCATGTAGGGCCACCTTAGACCCTTCTTGCGCACGGCGCGCAAGTTAACGCGCAAGTTAAAACGTCACGCCAGCTCAAACAGCGTCGCTGGTGGACGATCGCCCGACCATGAAGCCACGACCCGCGTATACCGCGGCGTAGACCACCCACCCGATAGCCGTGATGAGCAGGAACGACACCGCCCGGTACACCACCGTCGCCGCCGTGGCGTGGGCCAGCGGCAACCCGGCGGCGACCAGCATGCCCACCGCCACGGGCTCCACCGTGCCGAGCCCGCCGGGCGTGACCTGGGCCGAGCCGGCCAGCTTGGTCATGATGAATGCCAGGCACACCCCGGCAAGTGGCGCGCCCTGGCCGGACACGGCCCACACGGCGACGACCATCGTGGCCAGGTCCAATAGCCGGTTCGCAAGAGAGAGCCCCGCCGCTGCGAAAAACGCCGGCGCGGAAATGCGGATCGCGGAGACCTGGTCGATCACGTCCACGCCCCGCCCGCGCACCTTCTCCGGCAAGAACCGCACCCAGCGTTTCAGCACCGCAGGGTGAAGGGTCGCCCAGAACACTGCGCCGATCGTCGCCAGCGCCGCTGCCAGCGACCCCACCAGGGACCACACGGACAGCTCCGCGCCCAAAAGCGCCACGGCGACCACGCCGATGAGCACCATCCACACCGTCGACAGCGCGCCTGAGACCACGAAGAACCAGCCGCACAACCCCACGGACGCGCCCCAGGACCGGTGCACCCTAAACG
Source organism: Corynebacterium sp. ACRPZ (assembly GCF_022346205.1). Lineage (NCBI taxonomy): Bacteria > Bacillati > Actinomycetota > Actinomycetes > Mycobacteriales > Corynebacteriaceae > Corynebacterium > Corynebacterium sp. ACRPZ. The sequence goes on along the minus strand of NZ_JAKRMR010000005.1, from coordinate 90,210 downwards.
TCAGCCACGCCGACAGCGCGGGCCCGCCCGGCACCGTGGTGGACCAGGCGTTGGAGGCGAACACGATCGCGTTGGTGCGCGCCACCCCCGTAATCCGCCCTTCCACGTTGAGCAGGATCTGCATCACCCCGGACATCGCCGCCAGCGACAGCACCGCAGTGGCCACCGCGAGCAGCAGCGGGCCTGTCGACGCCGCGCCGACGGCCCTCCACGCCTCCCCGAAAAACGGCAGCTGGTCGCGCAACACCACCAGCACGACCACCATGATGGCCACGGGCGCGAGCCAGCGCAGCCACTGGCGCCACGTGTTAGCGCTCAAGTTCCTTCTTCTTCAGCTGCTCCAGCGCTTGGCGTGCGCGGCGCTCCTCCAGGTCGCGCATGAGCTGGGTAAACGGAACCAGCGAGGCGTCCTCGGACACCGACACTCCCGCGCGGCCGGGTTGGGTGTCGGGCACCATGTGGGCGATGGGGGTTTCGGTGCGCGGTGGCGTCGATAGGCTTGAGCCCTCCCCGAACGCGCCGGCCAGGCGCTTGACCCAGCGCGGCGCCCACCAGCTGTCCTCGCGCAGCAGGTGCATCACCGCAGGCACGAACAGCAGGCGGATCAGGGTGGCGTCAAGCGCAAGCGAGAAGATCATGCCGTAGGCGATGTACTTCATCATCACAATCTCGCTGAGCGCGAAGGCGGCGGCGACGACGATCATGATGAGCGCCGCGGCGGTGATGATACCGCCGGTGTGCGCGGTGCCGCGCTTGATCGCCTCGTCGGTGTTTTCGCCGTCCTGGCGCGCCTCCACCATGCGCGAGACCAGGAAGACCTCGTAGTCCGTGGACAGGCCGTAGAGGATGGAGATGATCAGCACCAGGATCGGGCTCATCAGCGGACCCGGGGTGAAGTTCAGCGCGCCGGCGCCGAGGCCGTCGACGAAGACGGCGGTGAGGAAGCCGAGCGTGGCGCCGATGCCGAGCACGTTCATGATCACGGCCTTCGCCGGCAGGATCACGGAGCCGAACACCAGCGCCATCAGCAGGAACGTGGCGATGACCATGTACAGCGCCATCCACGGCAGGCGTTTCAGCAGCGCCTCGATGGACTCGGTTTCCATCGCCGGGGTGCCGGAGACGTAGGTCTCGACACCTTCGGGGGCGTTAATGTTTCGCAATTGCTTCACGACGTCCGCGCCCCCGGCCCGATCCTCCAGCGGGGCGGAAAGCACCGTGGTGCCGTCCTGCGTGGCGTGCGCGGGCTTCAGCGGCGCGGCCAGGCCCTCGACCTGGCGGGTCTGCATCACGATGTCCACCAGCTGCTGGTTGTCCGCTCCGGTGACCACGAGCTTGACCGGGTCGGTGCGGAAGGCGGGGAACTCCTCGTTGAACTCGTCCTGGGCCTGGCGGGTGGCCTGGCTCGGCGGCAGGTACGTCTCGTTGATGCCGCCGAACGTGATGCCCACGATCGGCACGGTGAGCAGGAGTAGCAGCGTCGCGCAGCCGACCACGACAGCCTTGGCGTGCCGCATCGCCCACGCCGGGATCTTGTACCAGACGGTGTCTTGGAGGCGGCGTGCACGTCGAGAAGCATTGCGCACCGACCACATGTCGATCTTGGGGCCAAGCATGCCGAACAGCGCCGGCAGCACCGCCACAGAGATCACGGCGGCGAGCAGCACCGCGCTAATTGCGCCGTAGGCCACGGATTTGAGGAAGGCCTGCGGGAACATCAACAGCCCGGATAGGGCCACGCCCACCATGAGCGCGGAGAAGAACACGGTCTTGCCGGCGGTGTTGGTGGTCACCGCCACCGCCTCCTCGACGTCCGCGCCGCGGTCCAGCTCCTCGCGGAAGCGCGAGACCATGAACAGGCCGTAATCGATGGCCAGGCCCAGGCCAAGCAACGTGATGATGGACTGCGAGAAGATGTTCACCTGCTGGTACTGCGCCAACACCGACAGCAGCGACAGCGAACCGATGATGGACAAAATGCCCACGATCAGCGGCATCGCGGCAGCCACCACGCCACCGAACACAAACAACAAAATGACGGCGACGAAGACCAGGCCGACCTTCTCGGCGCGGGCGATGTCGGCCGCCATGCCCTCGTCCAGCGCGTCGGCCACCGCGGTCGCGCCGGCGACCTGCACGGTCGCGCCCGGCAGCTCCATCGCCTCGAGCGCGGGCTTGATGGTGCGGAAATCCTTCAGCGTCTGCTCGCCGTCGCCCTTGAGCCCGATTGCCGCGAACGCCTTCGTGTGCTCGGCGTTGACCAGCTGCGGGTTGGGGCGTTCGAAATAGCTGGTGACGTGGGCGACCTCGTTGGGGAACTGGTCGCGCAGGGAACTCAGCTGGGCGTTGGCTTCATCGAGAAGCTCTTGCCTATCGATGCCCTCCGGCGAACTCACCAGCATGATCACATCGCCCGAATTGTCGCGGCCGAACGTCTCCTGCTCGATCGCGGCGGCCGTGGTCGAGTCCGCGCCCGGATCCTCCCAACCCTCCTGGGACAGGCGCTCGCCCAGCTTCGAGCCGAACAGCACCTGCATAGCAAGGATGAGCACGATGACTACCAGCGGGATGATCCGGCGGTGGCGGAACGCGAAACGGCCCCACTTGTAAAACATCTCCGGCCTCCTAGTCGCGGGTGTTGTGCAGCAGGGAGCGCAGCGGGCGGAACGGCTGCAGCCACGCGCCGCCGTCCGGCAGCCGGTCCAGGTTCACGCGCGGCAGCGGGTTCTGGAACACGCCCGGGATGTCCTCCAAGTCCACAAACTCCACGTCGGGGGAGTTCACCGCCCAGGAGGCGTGCTCGTGGAAACCGAGGACGGTCACCGGGATGCCGGCGTCGACCAGCTCGAGCAGCGGCTCCTGGAAGTTCTGCCCGTCAGCGGAGGCGACCACGACGCCTTGGAGTACGCCCTCGTCGCGGCGGCGCTGGATGTGGGCCAGCATGTCCTGGTCCACGTCCGAATCCTCGTCGCTCTTCGGCTTGGCAAACACCGCGAAACCGACGTTGCGCAGCGCTTCCACCCACGGGCGGATGGAATCCGCGCCTGCGGCGGCGACGTTGGTGAACACCGTCGCCTCCGGTTCGATGTCGCGGCCAAGCTCGTCGGCGCGGGCCTCGGCTTCGTCGATAAGCCAGCGCCCGATCGCGTCGAAGCGGGGACGGTGCGCCGCAGTCGGGCGTCCACCCAGGATCGCGCCGAGGCCCATGTCCAAGTTCGGCGCATCCCACACCAGCAGGTAGCTTTCCGGGCCGGCGGGCGCGCCCGGGGTGTACGGGTGCGACAGCGCTTGCAGATCCATGGCTACTTCTTCTCCCACAGGTACTCGCGGATCACGTGATCCTTGTCCAGGCCTTTGCCTTCGAACTTAGTGATCACCTGCCGGTCCGTGAGCAGCGGCGCCTCCTCCCACGGCCAGCCCTTGTACTCGAGGGTGGGTTCAACGTTCACGAGTTCGTCGATCCACTCGGCGTAATCCGCGTGGTCCGTGGCAACGTGCAGCACACCGCCCGGCTTCAAGCGAGTGGCAATCAGGTTTAGGGTGCCGGACTGGATGATGCGGCGCTTGTGGTGGCGCGCCTTCGGCCACGGGTCCGGGAAGAAGATGCGAACGCCGTCGAGGGACTCCTCGCCGAACATGCGGGCCAGCACCTCCACGCCGTCGCCGCGCACCATGCGGATGTTGTCGATGCCGCCGCGCACCACCGAGCCCAACAGCTTGGCCAGTCCAGGCTTGTACAGCTCCACGGCGATGATGTTCGTGTCCGCCTCCAGCGGCGCCATCGCGGCGGTGGAGGTGCCGGTGCCCGAGCCGATCTCGACGATGGTGGGGTGGCCGGAGCGGCCGAACCACTCGTCGACGTCGATGGGATCGTCCGAGCCCTCCGCCAGTACGCGGCCCAGGCGCGGCCAATGCTCGTCGAACAGGGCCTCCTGGTTTTCCGTCAACGTGCCGCGGCGGAAGGTCACGGAACCCAGGCGCGGGTAGTCCAGGCCGGTGTCGAACTCGGTTTGCAGCGGGCGGCCCGCCGGCAATTCGCCCGTTCCCGGACGCAAATTTTCAGTATTATTCATCAGATTTATTGTCCACATGAACAGGGCAAACGCAAGCTCCACGGGGCACCCCCGAAGGCGTCGTAAAGCGAAGGCTCAAGAACGGGCGGCGGGGGTAGGGCGTCACCCCCGCTTGCAGCAAAGGTCGTGCTCGGGCGGTCTGGTTATATCCAGTGGGCGCGGATTGGTCGGAACTTTTGGCCAGATGAACGCCCGTTTCGATACTCTTGTGACGCAACAACGATGAATTTCGCACGCGCACTGGCCATAACCAGTTGAACAAGGAGTACGTATGACCGCCGAAATCAAGCGCCTGGAGGGGACCAACCCCACCGACAACGAAAAGCTAATCGCTTGGATCAACGAGGCGGTCGAGCTCTTCCAGCCCGACAAGGTCGTCTTCGCCGACGGCTCCCAGGAAGAATGGGACCGCCTCACCGCCGAACTTGTCGAGGCAGGCACCCTGATCAAGCTCAACGAGGAAAAGCGCCCCAACTCCTTCCTCGCCCGCTCCAACCCGTCCGACGTGGCACGCGTCGAATCCCGCACCTTCATCTCCACCGAGAACGAGGAAGACGCAGGTCCGACCAACAACTGGATGAAGCCGGCCGCGCTCAAGGAGGAGATGCTGGAGCACTTTACCGGCTCCATGCGCGGCCGCACCATGTACGTCGTGCCGTTCTGTATGGGCCCCATCTCCGACCCGGACCCGAAGCTTGGCGTCCAGCTGACCGACTCGGCCTACGTCGTGCTCTCCATGCGCATCATGACCCGCATGGGCACCCAGGCGCTGGAGAAGATCCAGGGCGAGAATTTCGTGCACTGCCTCCACTCCGTCGGCGCCCCGCTCGAGCCGGGCCAGGAAGACGCGGCGTGGCCGTGCAACGACACCAAGTACATCTCCCAGTTCCCGGAGACCAAGGAGATCTGGTCCTACGGCTCCGGCTACGGCGGCAACGCCATCCTGGCCAAGAAGTGCTACGCCCTGCGCATCGCGTCCGTAATGGCGAAGGAAGAGGGCTGGATGGCCGAGCACATGCTCATCCTCAAGCTCACCTCCCCGGAGGGCAAGGCCTACCACATCGCCGCCGCCTTCCCGTCGGCTTGCGGCAAGACCAACCTGGCCATGATCACCCCGACGCTCGACGGCTGGACGGCGGAGGTCGTCGGCGACGACATTGCCTGGATGCACCTGCGTGAGGACGGCCTGTACGCCGTGAACCCGGAAAACGGCTTCTTCGGCGTCGCCCCGGGCACCAACTACGCCTCTAACCCGATCGCCATGCGCAGCATGGAGCCGGGCAACATCCTGTTCACCAACGTCGCACTTACCGACGACGGCGACATCTGGTGGGAAGGCATGGACGGCGACAAGCCCGCCCACCTCATCGACTGGCGCGGCGAGGACTGGACGCCGGAATCCTCCTCCAAGGCCGCCCACCCGAACTCTCGCTACTGCGTGGCCATCGAGCAGTGCCCGGCCGCCGCACCGGAGTTCAACGACTGGCAGGGTGTGAAGATCGACGCCATCCTCTTCGGCGGCCGCCGCCCGGACACCGTGCCGCTGGTCACCCAGGCCCACAACTGGGAGCACGGCACCATGATCGGCGCGATGCTCTCCTCCGGCCAGACCGCCGCCTCCGCGGAGGCGAAGGTCGGCTCCCTGCGCCACGACCCGATGGCCATGCTGCCGTTCATGGGCTACAACGTGGGCGACTACTTCCAGCACTGGCTGGACATGGGCGAAAAGGGCGGCGACCGCATGCCGGAGATCTTCCTGGTCAACTGGTTCCGCCGCGGCGACGACGACCGCTTCCTGTGGCCGGGCTTCGGCGACAACTCGCGTGTGCTCAAGTGGGTCATCGACCGCATCGAGGGCAAGGTCGATGCCGACGAGACCGTGGTCGGCTACACCGCCCGCGCCGAAGACCTGGACCTGACCGGCCTGGACACCCCGATCGAGGACGTGCGCGAGGCTCTCACCGCCGACCCGGAGCTGTGGAAGGAAGACGTCGCGGACTCCCGCCGCTACCTCGAAGGCCTCGGATCCCGCGTGCCGCAGGAGATCTTCGACCAGCTGAAGAAGCTGGACGAGCGCATCCACGCTGCGACGAAATAGACGCTTGAGTAGCACGGCAGTGATGTTGTATCGTTGCTGCTGGAAAACTTCAGACAGGATCTGTTGTTAATAAAGCTTAAGGCCTGCCGTTTGGCAGGCCTTTCGCTATTCTCATCGGTATGGCGGGGGAACTTGTAAGAAGCCTTAGCAGTGCTCGGATCCAAGCATATTAAGCCCCAGTACTAACCCTTGCGCAGCACGAGCACGAGGTTCGACACCGCGAACTCGCGCAGCAGCGGCACGCGGGTGACCCACCACGCCCACCACGGGTGGTAGCGGGGGAATGCGGCCGCGAGCTGGCCGGTGCCCTCCGCCCAGGCGAGGCCCTCGCCCGCGGAGACGGCGAACAAGCTCTCGCCGAAGATGTTCTTCGGGTCGCGGCCGTGCACTTTTGCGTATCGACGGCGCGCGTACTGCCCGCCGACGTAGTGCTGCCACAGACCCGTCTCGTGCCCGCCGAACGGCCCGAGCCACACCGTGTAGCTGAGCACCACCAGCCCGCCTGACTTGGCCACGCGCAGCATCTCCTCGCCCATGACCTGCCAATTCGGGATGTGTTCGGCCACGTTGGAGGAGTACACCACGTCGAAGGAATCGTCGGCGAAGGGCAGTGCGGCCCCGTCGCCGCGCACGGAGCCGAAGCCGGAGATCCCCGCCGCCGACAGTTCGGAGACGTTTGGTTCCAGGCCGATGTAGAAGCAGTCGGAGAACGCGTCGGCGAAGTAGCCGGGCCCGCCGCCGACATCTAGCACTGACTGGCCGGTGACGGGGGTGCCCAGGAGGTCGTGCGAGAGGGCGTCGATAAGCGAACGCGTATCGCGGGCGAGCATGGAGTAGAAGATGCACGGGCGGAATTGTTCGTAGGAAAACGCGCGCAACAGCCGGAGCGAGCGGGAAAGGGTGGCCATCCGGCGGGTACGGTGCATAGGCATACCGTAGCAACCGTGCTACAGTGCGGTGCATGGCCACGCCGGGATACGACGAATCGCTAGTCGAGCGCAGGATATCGCAGCGCGAACTGCGCAACGACTCTGCGCGGATCCTGCGCGCGGTGCGGGCGGGGCACAGCTTCGTTGTCACCAACAACGGCGAGCCGGTGGGGCGACTTGTGCCTCTCGACGAGCCGAAGCCGCGGCTGGCCATCACACGGCCCGCCACCCGTGTCGGCGGTTGGCTGGACCTTCCGGTGGAGCCGGCGGATGGCGAGCCGTTGGCTGAGATGCTCGATGATATGCGCGAGGACCGCTTCTAGGATGCGGCGGGTGTATACGGATACGTCAGCCATCGCCTGCCTGCTGAAAGCGGAGCCGCACACGCACGCGATGCGGCTGTGGCTCGAGGCGGGGGAGTGCGAGGTGGTTTCGTCGGACTTGCTCGAGATTGAGCTGCGGCGGCTGGCGGTGCGCTTGGGCAGGCCCCAGGGAGAGGTCACGCTGATCCTGCGCGGCATTTCGCTTGCGGAACTGAACCGGGCGACGCTGCGCAGCGCGAGCATGCTGCCCATCCCGTACATGCGAACGCTGGATGCGATCCACCTGCAGGCCGCGCTGGACTTGGAGGCCGATGCGGTGCTCACCTACAACAAGCGGCTAGCGGATGCGGCACGCGAAGTCGGGCTGGAGGTCATCGCACCATGAAGATACTGCTGCTGTGTTGGCGCGACTCCACCCACCCGCAAGGGGGAGGTTCCGAGCGCTACCTTGAACGCGTCGGGGAGTACCTGGCGGCGCAGGGCCACGAGGTGGTCTACCGGACGGCGAAGCACACGGACGCGCCGAGGCGCTCTCGCAGGAAAGGGGTGCGCTACGAGCGCGCCGGGGGAAAGTTCGGCGTGTACCTTGCGGCGCCGCTATCGATTTGGCGCAACCGGCCGGACGTGGTCGTGGACACGCAAAATGGCATCCCATTTTTTGCGCGGCTGTTCACGAGAAAGCCCGTGGTGCTGCTGACGCACCACTGCCACAAGGAGCAGTGGCCGGTGGCGGGCCCGCTGATCCGCCGCTTGGGGTGGTTCTTGGAGTCGAAAGTGGCGCCGAGGGTGTACCGGGGCGCGCAGTACGTGACGGTGTCGCAGGCCTCGAAGCGCGACCTGGTGGCGCTCGGGGTGCGCGAGGAGGACATCGAGATCGTGGAAAACGGCGTCGACCTGGTGCCGGCGCACACGCCTGTGCTTCACGACGACCAAAGGTTGCACCTGGTCACCCTCTCGCGCCTGGTGCCGCACAAGCGCATCGAGGAGGCGATCGACACGGTGGCGGGGATGGATGGCGCCGTGCTGGACGTGATCGGTTCCGGCTGGTGGGAGGACCAGCTGCGCGAGTACGCCGCCCCGCACGGCGACAAGGTGGTCTTCCACGGGCACGTCTCCGAGGCTTACAAGCACGCGCTGCTTGAGCGGGCCGCGCTGCACCTGCTGCCCTCGCGCAAGGAGGGCTGGGGAATCGCGGTGATCGAGGCGGCGCAGCACGGCGTGCCCACCGTGGCGTACGCGTCCGCAGGTGGGGTCGCCGACTCCATCCGCGACGGCGAGACTGGTCGGCTGGTGCATCCCGGCGAGGAGTTTGAGCAGGTTGTGGGGGAGACCCTTGGGCGTCGAGAAGCAATGGCTCCCGCGGCGCGCGAGTGGGCGGCGCGGTTCTCCTGGGAGGAGACCGGCCGGAGGTTCGCGAAGATTATTGGAGCCCTAAATTAGCTCAGTTGTCCAGTTGAGCTGCTGGATCTTCGTGTCCAGCTCGCGGTAGGCCTTTGCGGCGCTGTCTGCCATGTCGCGCAGGGCTTTCACGTCTACGGCGGGCACGAAGCGGACCTCGGAGCGGGAATAGCGGGAGCCGGTCATGGTGCCTGCGTCGGCGACGGCGGCGTAGAGGCGGCGGGAGCGCAGCAGTGCGTCGCGGCGCGCGATGGCGTCGGTGAGCGTGGCGCCCTCGAAGGCGGTCTGCGCGTTGGTGTGGTTGATGCGGCGCACCAGCGTCTCAATCTCCTGCAGGAGTGCGGCCGCCTCCTCGAGCATGGCCGCCGGGTCCTCGACGGGCGAGTCGCCCTCCTGGATCATCGCGCCCTGGACCAGGCGTTCCTGCAGCTTGTTCAGGCGGTCTTGCGCCTCGGCGCGTCGCGCCAGTGCCTCTGCGAGCAGCATGAGTACCTCCTTGTACGTTTCTGTCCCCGTTCCCAACCCTCGCGGATCCGCCCGGGGCACCCCCAACGTCGCGGTAGTAAACAGTGCTCGGTGCAACCCTGTGGTGGGGGTCGTGCCCGTGTGCGTCGTGCAGGCCGCATGCGTTGTGCGTGTGAGCGGAATCGAACCGCTTCAGCCCTGATACGGCCACAAGGCGCCATGAGTGCGCCCTTTTCCCCGGACGCGTGGGGTTGACGTTCGCTGGGTGCCGGCGAGCTTTCCGCTACCGACAGTTTCGATCAAACATAGCAAAACGCCCAGCCGCTGGGAAGGGCTGGGCGTTGGGGTTGTGCGGGTTTACGCCGCGGAGGGGAACAGCTCGCCGTCGCGGAGACGGTCGCGCATCTCGGCCTCGACGAGGACGGGGATGAAGTCCTCGATCACAGCGGAGTTGCGGTGGGTGCGCAGGACAGCATCGAACGCGTCGTTGATCTCGAGTGCGTCGAACTGGCCGGCGAACTCGGCGAGCAGGTCCTCGCGGATGTTGCGCAGGGCGCGCTCGCGGATGATGCTGAAGTCAATTGTGTTAGCCATGTTGTGTTCCTCCTTGCAGAAGCGGTATCTGCTCCTTCTCTAGGCTCAGGGTTACGCGTGTACGTAACCTGTTGTTAACCTGCCGTTCACTTTAGGTCATATGGGGCGAATAGTGCAAGGGGGTCAACGATTGGAATTGTCCATCAATTGGTGATCACCAATTAAATCCGTTAAAGGCCCAGCTAGGAGTGTTTCTTGCGCGTGGTGTGATCCTGGACACACTGTATCAGGGGTACCATGCACCACAGGGCGAACAACGCGATCCCGGCAGGCGGTAGCGGGCGCGCGGACTCACCAGTCTCGGCCACGGAACCGTCGGCGCGCACCACCACACCGACGCCCAGCTCGCGCAGGCGTTCCTGGTCGTTCAAGGCAGCCTGCGCCGCCGTCCACCGCAGCGACGGCGGGTCCACCGCCACCCCGTCCACCGTCAGCGCCCCGGATTCGACAACGTTCATGGCTTTTGGGGCGGGGTCGACGACCGGGTGGCCGTCGATAGGCAAAAGTGCGGGGCGCGACTCGAAGAGGACGTCGCGGCCGCGGTGGTCGACGGCGGGGACCTCGACGGTGGTGGGGGTGAGCGCGGCGAGAGCGAGCGGCGCGTCCGGGACCTGCAGCAGAGCGAACGCGGCGGCAGCGAGCGCGCGCCGGGGCTCGAGCGCGCCGGCGGCGGCGACGAAGGAGGGGATGGCGAGGATGAGCCACTTGTGGCCGTCGCGGAGCAGGCCGCCGCCCGGGAGGTGCTGGATGACCGGCGTGGTCAGGCCGGCCCAGGAGGCCAACGCCACCGCGAAGCCCAGCGCCGCCAACAGTAGAAAACGGCGGGGCACCTCGTGCCACGCCAAAGCGAGCAGGGCGCACAGCGCCACCCCGAACAGCGCGAACCCGAGCTCGCGGGAGGCCGGCACCGCCTGCCCGTTCCAGATCCCGCCCAGGCCCAGCAAGGAGCCGAGGGTGCCGGCGTAGGCCTCCGCGCGCGGGGCGAACGCCGCGGCGGACGCGGCCGAGGACGTGCCGGGTGCGTCAGCGAACACGCTCGCCACCACCCACGGCAGGCAGGTGCACACGCTGACCGCAACCCCCGGCCAGCCGCGGGCGAAACACGCCGCCGCCAGCGCACCGGTGGGGGTGAGCGACGCCAACCAGTGCGCCAGGCCCGACGCCGGCACACACCCCAACGCCACCAACGGCAGCAGCCACGCCGCCGCGGCCAGCGACCACTGCCCTTGCAGCAGCCGCTCCACCACGAACGGGTTCCACACCGCCACCGTCATCGCCGCCGCCTGCCCGAACGGGGTGCGCCCGAACCGGTGCCCGGCCCACGCGGCGCACCCGGCAGCGGCGACCATGAACACGCGCACGAACGCCACCGGCCACGGCAGGATCCCCAACAGCGCGTCCTGCGGCACATTGCGCGCGGCCAGGTCACCCCAGCCGAGCGATGCCCGGGTGAGCGCCATAGCATCGAACACCATCATGTCCCGCAGCGCGAACGCCTCGCCGGGCATAAGAAACGGCCAGGTCAGCGACAACACCAGTAGCGCGCCGTACGCGGGCGCCCACCAGCGGCTAACGGCGGCGCGCATACAGCACCAGGCCCGCCACAAACGCCGCGGCGGCGACGACGCGGGTGACCACCGACATCACCTGCAGCCCCCGCAGCCACGCCACGTCGCGCCCCGCCGCCGACACCTGCGCCGCCTTGGTCTCCTCGGCCAGCACCCACTGGTCGGCGCCGCAGTCCCACACCTCGTCGACGATGCGGCCGGTGCGCCGCTCCGCATCCACGGTGCGCACGCAGCCGTCCGAAAGCGCCGCGGAGTACTTGTACGTGTCCAGCCCCCGCACCGAACCGGGGCCCAGGTAGTCCAACCCGACGTCGTCGCCGGAGGTGGAGTCGAACATCGGGTAGGTGCGCCGCTCCGGGCGGTAGGGCAAAAGCGGCCCCAGCCCGGCGCGCCCCTTCGCGGGAAAGGCGGTGGAGGGGTCGATGGGAAACGCGTCCACCTCTTCGCCGTCCAGCGTGACTACCGCGTCCAGGCTCTTCGGGGCCTTGGTGAGCTCGATGGTGCGGGTGCGGGGCGAAGTGCCGTCGAAAAGCATGGTGTACTCGCCCGGATCCAGGGTGCGCTGCTGCGCAATCACGATGGGGGAGGCGAGGTTGAGCGCGCCGCACACGACGATGATGCCGAGGCAGGCGGCAAGTCGGCGTCGCAGGTTCACCCGTGTCACCCTACCGGGTGGCTAGACTTGCGCCATCGTGAACAGACCCGCCATTTTGCCCGAGCTCGACGGCCTGCGCGCCGTGGCCGCCTACGGCATCGTGGCCACGCACGTCGCTTTCCAGACCGCCACCGGCTCCGCGGTGCTGGAGCGCTTCGACTACTTCGTGGCCGTCTTCTTTGCGCTTTCGGCGTTCCTCCTGGCGCGCGGCGGTCTCCGTGAGGGCTACTACGGGCGGCGGGTGTCGCGCCTTGCACCCGCGTATCTTGTGTGCGTGGTTGTGGTGCTGCTCGCGCTGCCGCCGCTCGCGGGGGTGACGTGGGGCCAGGTCGCGGCGAATGTGCTGCTTGCGCAGATTTACGTGCCGCATTCGCTTATCGACGGGCTCACGCAGATGTGGTCGTTATGCGTCGAAGCCGCCTTCTACTTGGTCCTGCCGCTGTACCTGCGCCTCGGGTCGTGGGGGCGGCACGCGGCGCTGGCGGGGGCCGTGGTGCTGGGCCTGGCGTGGCCGTGGGCGGTGTCGGGTGTGACGGATCCGGCGGTGGTGAACATGCAGATCTGGCCGCCGTCGTACGTCCCCTGGTTCGCGGTGGGGCTTGTGCTGGCGGAGCTGGAGCGCGCCGGCGTGCGCTACACCGGCCCGCGCTGGCCGGTTGCGGCGCTGGCGCTGCCGGTGGCGTGGGTCGGCGGGGTGCTGGGCCCGCGGGGGCTGGCACACCCCTCGCCGGCCGAGTTCAACGTGCGGGTGCTGCTGGGCGCGGTGTTCGCAGCACTTATTGTTGCGCCGTTTGCGCTGGGGCAGCGGCAGCGCGGCACGGTGCTGTCGTCGAAAGTCATGCGCGCCCTGGGCCGCTGGTCCTACTCGGTGTTCTTGTGGCACATGGCGGTGCTGTACTTCGTCTTCCCGGTGCTGGGAGTGCCGATGTTCTCGGGCGGGTTCGCGCTGGTCTATCTGGCAACCGCGCTGGCGAGCACGGCCGTGGCGTACATCTCCTACGAGCTGGTGGAGGTGCCGGGTGCGCGGTTGGTCAGGCAGGCCACGGCGAACAGGCCGGTCACGACCAAGAAGGTGGATGAGCCGGCGTAGTTCGCCGCCGGCCACGCCGCGCGCGCGAGCACCAGCCCGCAGATGGCCATGGTGCCGGCCGCGACGCGGTGCATTGGCAGGACGGTGAAGCGGCGCACCACCCACGCGAGGGCCACCGCCGCCAGGCCCTGGAACGGGAACGCGGCGATCACGGCCACGGTCGGCGCCCAGTTCGCGCCTGCTTTCGGCACGTACGGGGTGCCGTCCTCGCGCCGCCACGGCACCCACAAACACAGTGCGAGCACGAGCAGGCTGAACGCCCCGCCGAAAATCAGGGAATAGCGGTAAGCGCCCTCGCCCGCGAAGCGCATCGCGAACTCGCCGTCGGCTCCCGGAGGGACGCGGAAGGCCTGGGCGCCGGCGTCGATACGCAGGGGCTCCAACTCGGTGCCGCCGAGGGTGGCGCGGAGCCCGTCGTTGAACGCGCGGGTGGTCAGGATCAGCCGGTCGCCGGTGAGGTTGGGCAGCGGCGCGCGCGAGAGCATGACCGTGTCCGCGCGGGTGAACAGCTCGTGGGTGCCGGCTTCGAGGGAGACGCTGCCCACGCGGCGCTCGCCGTCGATGGTGGCGGGCGCGCTGAGCTGCCACGTGGCGTCCTCAGCGGTGGTGAAGCGGCGCTGGATCACGGTGTGCTCGGGGAAGTGGCGCTGGAAGAAGTAGCGGTCCGCGGTGCCTTCCACCTCGACGATGCGGTGGATGCCCACGTCGAGCTCGCGGATGCCCACGGGTTCGGTCAGCTGCAGGATGGTGGCGTCGCCGCGGGTGAGCCTGCGCGGCTGGTCCTTGACCAGGGTGACGCTGCGGCAGTTGCTGTGCCCGTCGCACAGCTGGACGGTGGTGTCCGCGGTGGCGGCGATGGTGACGTGCTCCTGCTGGGTTTGGAACTCGATCCAGGCGTCGCGGTCGCCGGGCGCGGGCCACCAGGCGGTCTCGTTTACGCCGTCGAAGGCGGAGGTGAGCGACTTCGACGCGTCGGGACCGCCGAACGCGCCTGCATCCGCGGCCGAGGACGACGCGCGGGCGAAGCCGTCGGCCGCCACCGCCGTGCGGGAGCCTGCGGAGGGGTAGTCCTTCACCCGGTTGCGCACCGTGCCGTCCTCCCACTCGGCGGCGAGATAGCCGGACTGGCCGTCGATGGTGCCGTAGTTGCGCACCGCAAGCGCCGGGGTGTCTGTAACAATATCGGCATCCCCGCCGGTCAGGCGTGCCGGGAAGTAGCCGAGCTCGCGCCACAGCAGCGGCAGCACCTCGCCGCCGCCGTCCACCGCAACCGGCTCGCGGTCCGACTCCATCACGTCCGCGTGCGGATCCAGCAGGTGAATGTCCACCTCGCCGAAGCTCGCATCCGGCTCGCCCAGGTTCGGTGTCGGCGGTTGGCGCTCCAGGTCGCGGCGCACCACCACCGCGCCCACACCGATGGAACGCAGCGCTTGCCTATCGACGAGCTCCGCCTGCCCCTCTAACCCCCGAATCGCCTCCGGATCCACCAGGGGCACCGCGTCGCGGAACGCGAAACGCGCCTGGGTCAGCGCCTGGATCGGCTCGTCACGCGTCCACCCCCACGTCTGCCGCGCAAAAGACGCCGGAGGAACCACTAGCGCGCGGGTGCCGGCGGCGTGCTCGTCCAACCACTGGCCCGCGGCGACCCAGTCCTGGGAAACCTCGTTCCAGGTGCCCTCCGGCAGCAGGCGCAGCGACCACGCCGGCGCCACCGCCATTGCGGCGGCAAGGGTGATGCCGACAGCCTTCGGTCGGTTCACGTTCGCGGCCAGGTGCCCGGCGCCGAGCGCGAGCGGCAGGTGGACCAGGGGGTCGAATTTGTGCAGGTTGCGGAAGGGGGCGAGAGCACCGTCGTAAAGCGAAGTGCTCATGTGCGCCGAGCCGAGCACCCAGAAGCCCACCGCGAACACCGCAAGCAGCGGCCCGCGCCACGGCATGTCGCGGCGCGCCAGGCCCGCGAGCCCGAACGCGGCGACGAGGCAGGTGGCGATGACGAAGGTCGGCTCCGCCACTAGCAGGTGGCCGGCGGCGCGCTCCGTGTCCACGAACGGCGTCCAGCTGGTGGTGCCGCGCAGGATCTCCACCGGGTTGAGCCACGCGGTGGTCACGCCGGCGGACTCGATGAAGTCCGTGAACGGCGGGGAATAGCGCCCCAGCACCAAAAGCGGCCCGATCCACCACGCGGACACCGCCGCCGCCCCGACGGCGAACTTGCCGGCGGTTTTATAAGCACGCCGCGCGATGAGCAGCACGAACGCCGGCAGGCACGCGGCGATGGTGGCGGTGGCGTTGACCGCGCCCATGCACGCCACCGCCACCACCGCCGGCGCCACCTGTGGGTTGCGGCGCGTCAGCGGGATCAGCGTCCACGGCACCAGCGCCACCGGCCACGCCTCCGAGGAAATCGCGGTGAGGGTGGTCAGGATGCGCGGACTCAGCGCGTACACCGCCGCCGCGAGGACCTGCGGAAACGTGCCGCGGATACCGACGCGCCGCGCCAACGCGAGCGTGCCGGAGTACGCCAACCCCAGCAACAGCCACCACCACGCGCGCTGGATCAACCAATCCGGCACGTGCAACAGATCCCCCGCCAAGAAGAACGGCCCCTGCGGGAACAAATACCCGTACGCCTGGTTTTGCACCTGGCCCAGCGGAAACTCATCCGTGTATGCGTGGGTTGCGCGGCGCAAAAACCGCCCCGGGTCGGCGATCAGATCGAACTTCGTGTCCGCCGCCACGTGCCCCGGCGGCTGAGCAAGCACAACAACGAGCAGAACCAGCCAGCCCGCGAGGTGCGCGCGCATCCCCCGCACCAGCGCCTACTTCCTCGAGCCGTACTCCGGCCCGCCCAGCACCGCCTCATCCGCTGGCACCGCCGTACCCTGTGGCACCGCGGATTGCCCGGACACGGACGCGATGCCGAGCACCCCCACAACACCGAGCACCACGCCAACGACCGTGCTGGCCAAAACGGGCGCGGTGGCGCGCCGGGCAAGCGACGCCGGCAGGGCAAATACTCGATGGGACATGTCGGAGAAGCCTACCAGCAGCGGGTACAGTGACTGTGGTTTGAAACAGGGTTTGAAACAGCTTACAAGGGGACAGGTACATGCGGGCTCGGACAGGTGCGGCATTGCTCGCACTTGCGTGCCTAACGACGTTCAGCTTCGCCGGATGTGCCGAACAGCCTGAGGACAACGCTGCTGAGTCGGCGGTTTTGGAGACTGCGGAGGCGGGCCGGGAGGACGTCGACGAGCAAGAAGCCCCCGAGATGGTGCCGCCTACTTCGCCCCCGGCCGCGCCCGCTCCCTTGTCGCCCGCGCAGCAGCGCGTGCCGGAGGACCTGCGGCAAAAGGTTGCTTCGCTCATGGTGGTCGGCGTGGCCAACTACGACCAGGCGCGGTTCGCGCTGGACCAGGGTGTCGGCGGGCTGATCATCCCCAGCTGGGCGAACCCGGCGCTGCTGACCGAGGTAGGCCGCGACATCAACGCCCTGCGCGCCGAGTACCACCGCCCGTTTAGCGTGGCCATCGACTTCGAAGGCGGCCGCGTGCAGCGGCACACGCAGGTCCTCGGCGAATTCATGCCGCCGCGCGCGCTCGCCGGGCAGCCACCCGAGGTGATTCGCGGCACCGGCTACGACATCGGTCGATCCCTGCGCGCCCACGGCATCAACGTGGACTACGCACCGCTGCTGGACCTGGACGTCAACGGCCTGGACATCGTGGGCGACCGCGCATTCCACGGCAACCCCGATGAAGTCGTGCGCGTCGCCGGGCTGTTCTCGCAGGGGCTTATCGACGCCGGGGTGACCCCGACGTTCAAACACTTCCCCGGCCACGGGCGCGCCTCCGGGGACACGCACCACCACTTGGCCGTCACCCCGCCGCTGAACCAGATGCGCGAGCTAGACCTGCGCCCCTACGGCCCGCTGCTGAAACAGTTCCCGCGCGCCAGCGTGATGATGGGCCACATGATCGTCCCCGGCCTGGGCCCCGACGGCGTGCCCAGCTCCATGAACCCGGACACCTACCGGCTCCTGCGCACCGGCGACTACCCGGGCGGCGTGCCCTTCGAAGGCACGGTGGTCACCGACGACCTGTCAGGCATGCGCGGCATCCTGGACTACGCCCCCACCCGCGACGCCGTGGCCAGGGCGATCGGCTCCGGCGCTGACCAGGCGCTGTGGTCCTCCGGCGCGGACCTGCCCGGCATCATCGACCACATCGTGTGGTGCGTGCACAACGGCTACATCCCCGAAGCCCGAGTGGACGAGGCCGCAACGAGGGTGCAGCAGCAGCTCATCGACGTGGGGTTGTAGGCGTCTCTCCGGCTATGAGAGATCAAAGATCTGCATTACTGTGGGGCCCGTGACTACGGTGAAGGCAACCTCGCACAGGAAAGGACGCGCAGGCACCGCCAAGGGCGGGCCGGGCGTGATGGGCCGCGGTGCCAAAATCACGCTCAGTGTGCTCCTAGGCATCCTCGCCGTGGCGCTCGCGATCTATCTGGCGGATCTGGCTACCCACCGGGGCAACGTCCCCCGCGGCACCCAGGTGGGCGGCGTGGATATCGGTGCCATGGCGCCTGATGAGGCGCGCGAAAAGCTGCAGGCCGAACTCGGCGGCGTCGCCGACAAGGCCGTGCCGGTCAAGGCGGGGGAGAAGGCCACCGAGTTCATCCCGGCGAAGTCCGGCCTGGGCATCGATTTCGACGCCACGGTGGACGCCGCCGGCATCGAGACCGCCAACCCCGTCGAGCGCCTCCGCGGACTGTTTACCACCCGCGAGGTGGATGTTGTGCCGACCGTCGACGACAAAGCCCTGGGCGGCCAGCTCGACCGCATGACCGAAGAGCTGCACGTGGACCCCGTCGACGGCACTATCCGTGTACAGGGCGGCAAGGCCGAAACCACCGACCCGAAGCTCGGTCAGGACGTGGACCGCGCGACGCTTCGCGACGAGGTGACCACCGGCTGGCTCAACCCGGACGGAGTTGAGGTGGAGCCGAAAGAGGTGCAGCCCGCCATCAACGACGACGCCATGAAGGCCGCGCTCGGCGGCCCCGTGCGCGCCGCCCTGGACGGCCCGGTCACGGTCACCGGCAAGGATGGCGTCGCCGCCGCGGTGCCGCAGGACCGCATCGGCGAGATCGTGCAGTTCCCCGTGGTGGAGGGCCGCATCGCGCCCGAGGTGAACCTGGATGCGGCGCGCACAATCCTGGGCGACCAGCTCGCGGAGACCGAGGTAGAGGGCAAGAACGCGCGCGTGCTGGCCGGAGGCGGCGTCGAACCGTCCGTGGACGGCTCCGTGGTGGACTGGGACGCCACCCTGGCCGACTTTGATAAGCGCCTGACCGGCGGGGCTTCCCGCGAATGGGACGCGGTGTACAAGGACGTGCCCGCGCAGTTCACCACTGAACAGGCGCAAAACGCCACCTTCAACGACGTTGTCGGCTCGTTCACCACCAGTGGCTACTCGGGCGCGTCCGGCACCAACATTGCGCTGGTGGCCCAGACCGTCAACGGTGCGGTTGTGAACCCGGGCGAGACGTTCTCCCTGAACGGCTACACCGGCCCGCGCGGCCCCGCGCAGGGGTATGTGGAGTCCGGCATCATCCTCAACGGGCGCGCGGACACCGCGGTCGGTGGCGGCATCTCCCAGTTCGCCACCACTTTGTACAACGCCTCCTACTTTGCCGGCATGACGGATGTGGCGCACATGCCGCACTCCTACTACATCTCCCGTTACCCGGCCGGCCGCGAGGCAACCGTGTACGAGGGCGCGATCGACTTGCAGTTCCGCAACGACAGCCCGTACCCGGTGCGCATCGCCAACAGCGTCGGCGGCGGTGAGGTCACGGTGAGCCTGATGGGTGTCAAGACCGTGACCGTCGAGTCCGTCAACGGTGGCCGGTGGGCGCAGACGCAGCCCCAGCCGGTGAACGTCTCCGGCTCGAACTGTGCGCCGTCTTCGGGCGCGCCTGGTTTCACCACCTCCGACACCCGCATCATCTACGACCTCGCCGGAAACGAGCTCAGCCGAGAAACCCAGACCACGGTGTACGACCCGCAGCCGATCGTGCGCTGCGGTTAGCGGTTAGCAACTAGCCGCCACGCACCCCACACCCGCGCGGCACCGAATGCCGCGCGTCCATTGTTCACGCTATGTTGCCGCCCCGGTCGGGGCCGGCCCTGGACCCATCGCCGATGTCGAATAACGGCGGGTCGGTGATTGTCTGGTTCGGTGGGTCGTCGAACGCGGGGTATTTTTTCCGCACCCGCCTGATAGTCCTCTGACCAGGCGATTCCTGGTACTGGCGGGTCGTGGTCGGTGTCGGTGGCCCGCCGTCGGCGGGGTGGTGGGTGACGTCCCAGGTGGAGGGGTCTTTCTCGAAATGCCCCTTGCCGCCGGCGCCGTCCCTGTTGTCGTTGTTGCACATGTGGTGCTCGCGGCACAGGAGGACCAGGTTTTCCAGGTCTGTGAGACCACCGTGCAGGTACGACTGGATGTGGTGGGCTTCCAGTTCCACGCCCGGCTTGGTGCACCCGGTCCAGGCGCACACCTGCTGCATGGCCAAAAGCACCAGCTTCTGCTCCACGCTGGCCAACCGCGCCCGCCCGAGGGACAGCGGCACCCCGGTGCACGAGTCCAGCTGCAGGGCGAAGGAGTCTCCCGCCAGTCCGAGCCGGACTATGTCCAACGCGGTCAACGACACCGAGGTGTTGGTGGCGAACTCGGTGTACGCGTCCGCCCCCATGAGGTCTTCCAGCGTCAGCGTTATCACCACGGTGCCGATGCCCTTGCGCGCCGCGGTGGAGGAGTTCGCGTGGTCACCAACGATGTCCATGAGTTGGTCGAACCGCCGCTGCCCGCGGGTGCGCTTGTCCTCGGCGCCGGGCGGCAGGTTCGCCCCGGGCGACTCGCCGGCGGCCAGCGCGGCCTCGAACGCGGCGCGGCTGGCTTTGTCGAAGTAGATCTGCCCCCAGGAACCGCCGTCGCTGTCCTCCTCGCCGAAAATCATGGTTCTCTTCTTAAACGCGGCGAGCGGGTCCTTGTTGCCCTCGTAGTCCCGGCCCTTGCGGTTGGCACGCTTGACCAGTGTGTTCACGTGCTTCCGCAGTTCTTCCGCGGACATCGTCTCCGCCGCCTCGAGCGCCTGCGCGTAGATCTCGTCGCGGCCCGGGTCCGAGTGCTCGTTGAGCTGCATCAGCGCCCGTTCGATGATGCGCTTCTTTTCCGCGTTGGCCTTCGCCGCGGCCTTCCGGGCGCGCTCTTTGGCCTTGCGCGCTTCCTCCTTGCGGCGTTCTTCTTCCTCGGCCTGCTTCTCGCGCTCTTCCTCTTCCATCAGCGGATCCGACGGCGGCGTCGGCACCTCGACCTCGCCGAACATCGTCTTCGCCTGGTTGAGCAGGCTAAAGGCGTCGGCCCGAGGGAGCCCGAGCTGCTTGGTCAAATACTCCACAGGGTGGTTCGCGCCGACCAGCCGGCCAGCCCCGTCGCGCTCGCACAGGTGCGCAAACGCGATGTTCGCGTTGGACAGCAGTGGAAGCGCCGCGTGCAGCCGCTCCATCGCCTGGTGCGTGGACAGCAGGTGGAGGGATTCGGGCTGCATCATGAGCGCCTCGAGAGCTTTCAGGCTATCGACGAGCTGGTCCACGTGGTGGTCAATCACCGTGGTCATGGCCGCATCCCTCCCTCCGGAAACGCACTGTCAACGAATGAACAATGCATACGCTACGACACGCCTCCGACACGACCCCCACAAACACAAACACATGTTCGAATAACCCTAAGCGGCCAGCAACTTTAGCTCGTCGATAAGCAATAGGTGCTCACTCAAAATGTGCAGGCGGCACATGGTCGCCCACCTCGCGCAGTAGCCCCCACGAGGTGAGCTCCGCATAGAGAGGAACACGAGGCATCAACGAATGGTGGGGCGCGTAGCCGTCGTACCACTGCCCGGAGTCGATGTTCGCCACGTCCGCACCCGGGACGGCCTCGAGCATCGACGTGGATGTCGGCGTAACCACCGTGTCTGCCGGCGAGTAGATGGAGGTGTACACGATCCCCGGCGCGGTGTCCGGGCCGCTCGCAAACTCGCGCAGCCAGGCGGAACCCGCGAGCTGCTGCGCCGCCCCCGGCGCGACCAGGGCGGTGAAGTGCGGGTGCTTCGAGGCGAACGCGCCCATCTGTCCTGCCATCCCGCGGAAGTCGGTGCCGTGGAAGTTGCCGCCCATCGCCACCACGCGCCGCACCTTCGCCGCGCCTCCGCGCGAGATGAACAGCTTGGTCATCAGCGCGCCCTGCGAGTGCGCCACAATGTCCACCTGCTCCGCGCCGGTTTTCCGCAGCACGCGGTCCACGTGCTCTTCCACATCCCCCACGATTGAATTCAGGTCCCCGGTGCCGAAAAACCCGGGCGCGATCATGTCGCCGTAGTCGTAGCCCCAGACCCAAAACCCCTGCTCTTTGAGCCTTTGCGCGTTCGCCTCAAACGCCGCGGTGCGCGAGTTGATCCCGTGCACGTACATCACCGGCGTGGGGTGTGTGGGCTGAAAATTCCGGTCGTTGAACGGCATCGGCGGGCGGTTTTGCAGCCCGCGCACCGCCCCGTACCCGGCCGCCAGTGTCATCATCGCGCTGCTGAGTTTCATCCTTTTGAGCATATTGCTTATCGACGTCCTCCGGCCCCACTTGCGGTAGACCAAGCGGTCTGTTATTGTCTGTTCCTGGATCAAGAAGTCCGACGCACCCTGTATAAGGGGAAAGCCTCCCGGCTCGTCGGCTGGCAACCGCGCACATCGCGCACGGTGCCCCCGGGAGAAGATCCGCCGGCACGTGCAACCGCCGCGCCGGAAGTGCGATTCTCAAAGGAGATCAACCATGTCCTCCGACATGAACGACATGCCCGAAATGTCCAACCAGTCCAACATGTCCATCTTCGCCGACGACTGGGCGCCCGCAACTCTGGGCAACGTCAACATCAGCACCGTCACCTTCACCATCGACGGCACCGATGACACTGTCACCGCGGAATTCCCGTCGGCAATGGAGGCCTTCGACTTTGTCGGCCGCACCGGGCCAAAGTTCGAGTACTCCGCCATCGAAGGGGCAATCCGTGACCAGAACGGCACCGTCATCCCGCTGCCAGAGCCGCCCGCTGAGCGCATCCCGTGCGGCCACGACCAGTGCGACCTGGTTGCTAACGGCCACAAGGGGCACTGGATCCCGGTGCTGCGCGCCGCCAACGGGCCCAAAGAAGACTGGCTGCCCATCACCATCATCGAGCACGACGGCAACAAGCTGATCTTTTCCACCGAAGACGGCGTGTACACCTGCTACCACCACGATCCGGAGCGCCTGGCCAACGCCGTTTCCTACAACCGCGAGTGGCCCGTGTTGCGCGGCGAATTTAACGGCCGCAGCTACCCGGTGAGTGTGGTGTCCTCGAAGCCGATCGGGCCCTGCAGCCACGCATAATGCTTTTCGACGACCTCCCGGACCCCACCGCCTTCCTTACCGCGACCCGCAACTTCCAAAACGGCCGCTACTTCACCGTGAACGTGGGGCAGCTCTTGCTCGCTTTTCGGTTCCCGAATTCGAAGGAGGCGCTGCAGTGCATCCGCCGCCTCGGGTTTCTTTTCGAGTATTCGCCGGGGCGCAACGCGTTTCGCTCCTCCTCCGGCGAGCTGATTTCCGCACCGCCGGTGTGGGTGGCGCGGCGTTATGTTGATGCGGACGAGTGCGAGGTGGAGGGGAACGGCCACCATGTGCTCGGCGGCGAGATATGGGATGCCACCATGCACACCGACGAGGACTGGCAGCCCGTGGAGGTCGTGGAGCAGACCGGTTTGCGTACCGTCATTGCCACGCCACTCGGCGTTGACGAGGTCTTCCACCACGACCCGTGGGCAATGCAGTTCGCCGTGAAGTACTGCGTGGGCTACAACGTAATGCAGTGCAATTTTCCGGAGGAAAGCGGCATCAAGGACCCGTTCATCTCCCTCGCACGCGCGGACATGCGCCCGTGTTCAAGGCAGGTGTACGGCCCCGAGGTGCCGTGGAAGATCCGCTACTTCTTGTAGCCCGCACCCCGAAAAAGAAAAGAGAGCCGGCGACGAGAATCGAACTCGCACTCTCAGCTTGGGAAGCTGATGTTCTACCACTAAACTACGCCGGCAGCTCTGCCAACTTTAGCACCACGGATTCGCGGCCCAAAACAGGGAAGTACACTCAGTGCCGTGTTGCTTTCAGATCACGACATCCGCGATGCCATTGACTCCGGCCACCTCGGCATCGAGCCGTTCGATGCCGAGCTCATCCAGCCGAGTTCGATCGATGTGCGCATTGACAAGTTCTTCCGCGTTTTCAACAACTCGAAGTACACGCACATCGACCCGAAGCAGGAGATGCCCGATCTGACCACGCTCGTCGAGGTGCCGGTTGGCGACGCGTTTGTCCTGCACCCCGGCGAGTTCGTGCTCGCCTCCACCCTGGAGTGCTTCACCTTGCCGACGGACCTGGCCGGCCGCTTGGAGGGCAAGTCCTCCCTTGGCCGCTTGGGCCTGCTCACGCACTCCACCGCGGGCTTCATCGACCCGGGCTTTTCCGGCCACATCACCTTGGAGCTGTCCAACGTGGCCAACCTGCCCATCGTCTTGTGGCCGGGCATGAAGGTCGGCCAGCTTGCGCTGTTCAACATGACCTCGCCCGCGGACACCCCGTACGGCTCCGGCAAGCTCGGCTCGAAGTACCAAGGCCAGCGCGGCCCCACCCCGTCGAAGGCGTACCTGAACTTCCAGTAAATCCGTTCTTCACCCTGCCGACGTCGCCGCTCCACGGCATAATGGCCACTTATGCGGAT
Source organism: Corynebacterium sp. ACRPZ (assembly GCF_022346205.1). NCBI lineage: Bacteria > Bacillati > Actinomycetota > Actinomycetes > Mycobacteriales > Corynebacteriaceae > Corynebacterium > Corynebacterium sp. ACRPZ. The sequence goes on along the minus strand of NZ_JAKRMR010000005.1, from coordinate 66,151 downwards.
GACTGTGATTGGCACTGGTTACCTTGGCGCGACGCACGCGGCGTGCATGGCTGAACTCGGCCACGAGGTGCTGGGCGTAGACGTTGATGAAACCAAGATCGAGGCGCTGAAGAACTCCAAGGTGCCGTTCTACGAGCCGGGCCTGCCCGAGGTTCTGGAGCGCAACATCGAGGCAGGTCGCCTTGGCTTTACGACGAGCTACGCCGAAGCCGCCGCCTTCGGCCGCGTGCACTTCATCGGGGTGGGCACCCCGCAGCAGCGCGGCTCCTACGCGGCAGATACCCGCTACGTCGAGGCCGTCATCGACGACTTGGTGCCCCAGCTCGAGGGCGAACACCTGATCCTGGGCAAGTCCACCGTCCCGGTCGGCACCGCCGCCGCCCTGCAGGAACGCGCCGACACACTCGCCGCCGGGCACGGCAACAAAGCGACCGTGGAGATCGCCTGGAACCCGGAGTTCCTCCGCGAGGGCTACGCCGTGAAGGACACCATCGAGCCGGACCGCATCGTGCTGGGCCACCGCGCCGAAAATTCCCGAGCCGAGGAGATCGCCCGCGAGGTCTACGCCACCCCGCTGGAAAACAACACCCCGTTCATCGTGACGGATCTGCAGACCGCGGAGCTGGTGAAAGTCTCCGCCAACGCATTCCTCGCCACGAAGATCTCGTTCATCAACGCCGTGTCCGAGGTCTGCGAAAACGTCGGCGCGGACGTGACCCAGCTGGCGGACGCCATCGGCTACGACGACCGCATCGGCCGGAAGTTCCTCGGCGCAGGTCTCGGTTTCGGCGGCGGGTGCCTGCCCAAGGACATCCGCGCGTTCATGGCACGTGCCGGCGAGGTCGGCGCCGACCAGGCCCTGACCTTCCTGCGCGAGGTTGACGCGATCAACATGCGCCGCCGCCAGCGCGTGATCGACCTGGCGCGCGAGGAGCTCGGCAGCGTCATCGGCCGCAACATCACCGTCCTCGGCGCGGCGTTCAAGCCGAACTCGGACGACGTGCGCGACTCGCCCGCACTCGCAGTAGCCGGCCAGCTTTCGCTCGCCGGCGCGTCTGTGCGCGTCTACGACCCGCAGGGCATGGACAACGCCCGCAAGGTATTTCCCACCCTCGACTACGCCACCAGCCTCGAGGACGCACTGCGCGGCGCGGAGCTGGTCATCCTCGCCACCGAGTGGCAGGAGTTCAAGGAGATGGATCCGCGGTGGGCGGCGGAGCTCGTCGACAAGCAATTGCTTATCGACGGGCGAAACGTCCTCAACATCCAGCAGTGGCAGCAGGCGGGCTGGCAGCTCCGCGCCCTCGGCCGGAGCCTGTAGTTTCGTAGTACCTAATTCGGGCATACCTGCAGGGTGTGCCCGTCTTAGTAATTCTGGCTGAGTGGGGCATGATAGTCCGCATGTCCAAGGAGAAGTCAGGAAAGTTTGCCAAGGGCGCCCTGGGCGCTGCCGCCGCGGCGCTGGGTGGCGTCGCCATCCACGACCTCACACAAACCAAGTACCCGGTCCTGCGCAACTACCCCGTTTTAGGGCACATGCGCTACCTGCTCACGGACATCGGTCCGGAGCTGCGCCAGTACTTCATTGAACGCGACTGGGACGGCCGCCCCTTCAACCGCGACCAGCGCAACGCCATCTACGAGCGCGCGAAGGGCAAGCAGAGCGAGACGTCGTTCGGCACCGTCCAGGACGTCTACGACACGAACCACGAGCACCTCGTGCACTCCATCGCCCCGGTGGAGGAGCCGGCCGAGCCGCCGCGCGCGCTCGTGGGCGGCAAGGACTGCACCAAGCCGTACTCCATCTCCATGCTGAACGTGTCCTCGATGAGCTTCGGCTCCCTGTCCAAGAACGCCGTGCGCTCCCTGAACAAGGGTGCGGCCATGGGTGGGTTCGCCCACAACACCGGTGAGGGCGGCATCTCCCCGTACCACCAGGAAAACGGCGGCGATCTGGTCTGGCAGATGGGCACCGGCTACTTCGGCGCCCGCACCGAGGACGGCGACTTCGACCCGGCGAAGTTCCGCGACAAGGCGCAGGACGACCAGGTCAAGATGGTGGAGCTGAAGCTCAGCCAGGGTGCCAAGCCGGGCATCGGCGGCGTGCTGCCGGCGGACAAGATCACCAAGGAAGTCTCGGAGATCCGCGGCGTGCCCATGGGCGTGGACTGCATCAGCCCGGCCGGCCACCGCGTGTTCAGCACCCCGGTCGAGCTCATCGAGTTCATCGCGCAGATGCGCGAGCTTTCCGGCGGCAAGCCGGCGGGGTTCAAGATGTGCGTCAGCAGCCGTCGAGAAGTGCTCGCCATCTGCAAGGCCATCCGCGCGGTCGGCACCGCGCCCGACTTCATCGTGGTGGACGGCTCCGAAGGTGGCACGGGTGCCGCGCCCATCGACTTCGAGGACCACATGGGCATGCCGCTGACCCACGGCCTGATGCTCATGCACAACGCGCTCGTGGGCACCGGGCTTCGCGACCAGATCAAGATCGGCGCCTCCGGCAAAGTCGCCGGCGGCTCCGACATCGTCATGCGCATGATCCAGGGCGCGGACTACACCAACTCCGCCCGCGCCATGATGATGGCCACCGGCTGCATCCAGGCGCAGCGCTGCCACACCGGTGAATGCCCGACAGGCGTTGCCACCCAGGACCCGCGTCGCAACCGCGCCATCGTGGTGGAGGACAAGTCCAAGGCGGTCTACAACTTCCACAAGACCACCGTCAGCACCGCCGTGCGCCTCATGGCCTCCATGGGCGTCTCCGATCCGTCGGAGCTTCGCCCCGACATGCTGCGCCGCAGCGTCTCGCCGACGGAGTCGCGCTCCTACGCCTCCATCTACGAGTGGCTGCGCCCGGGGCAATTGCTTGACGACGCCCCGTCGGTCTGGGCCCCCGACTGGAAAGCTGCCTCCCCGGACACCTTCCGCCCCGTGGCGTAGCTGCCGGTGGTGGGCCTGGGGTGGGCTGGCTGGCCAGCTCCCAGGCCCCAGCTCCAACCAAGCTCAACCGGCCCCACCCAGCCCCAAAACGCGGATCTGCTAGTTCGCTCAGGAGACAACCACCGACGAACTAGCAGATCAGCGTCATGTCTGGTCACTTATTGGACGCAAAGTGCTTGACACGCACACTGGTTCACCGTAGTTTCTGAACAGACCGCGTCCCCGAGGGAAGGAGTAGGCAGTGCTCACGTTCCGTGTTTCCGCATAACACGAACCAGAAAGACAGATGAGCATGCCTATTTCCCTGAACAACATTTCTCTCGAGTGGCCCAATGGAACCACGTGCTTTGAAGGCCTGAACGCCGTATTTGATAGTCGGCTTACCGGGTTAATCGGCGACAACGGATCCGGTAAATCCTCCCTGATCAAGATCATCCTCGGTCAGCTCGAACCGACGAGTGGATCGGTGGAACGCCCCACGAATATCGCGTACTTGCCGCAGGACCTCACGCTGCGGGCGGATGACACCGTGGCTGATGTTTTTGGAGCCACTGAAATCCTCAACGCAATTGCATCGGTGGAGGCCGGGGAGTTCGATCCCCAGATGTTCGAAACCATCGGTGACCGGTGGGATATCGCCGCAGAGATCACCGCCACACTGTCCGCGCATGGACTCGACCTGCCTTTGGATAGAACCCTGAATACGCTTTCCGGCGGTGAAACAGTCCGGGTAGCGTTGGCCGCGTTGTTTTCCGGCGCCCCCGACTTCGGTGTCTTGGATGAGCCAACAAACAACCTCGACCACCACGCGAAAGAGCAGCTCATACGGGTGCTGGAGGCGGCGTCGGTACCTGTGCTCGTCGCAAGTCATGACCGCGACTTGCTGCAGAGCGCCACCGAAATTGCTGAGCTGCACGACGGCCGGCTGCGAATGCTCTCCGGCAACTTTTCCGCATACAAGGAGACGCTCGCGCAGGAGCAGGAATCAGCGATACGCGGGGTGAGGGACGCAAAAGCGAACCACCGCAAGCAGGTCAAGGAGCGGGAAGCGATGCAGACACGCATCGATCGGGATGCGCGCCGTGGAAAGAAGTTCGCCGCCTCGAAGCGCAAGCCCGGCATGGCGATGGGATTGGACAAGGACAGGTCTGAAAAGACTGCGGCGAGACGGGGGTCGGCCCACGCAGGAGCGGTGGAGGGCGCGCTCGCCGCCTACAACAAAGCCCAGGAAAAAGTCCGCGATGATCAAGCTGTCTTTATCGATTTGCCCGGCACCGAGCTGCCCAATGGTACCCGGGTCTTGGACATTCCCGGACTGACAGTCGTAGGTCCCGAGCGGGTGCGCATTACCGGTCCTAACGGAAGTGGCAAGACTACGCTGCTCAACTCCATCGCGAGTGGGCAGGCAGGCTACGTCATCGACGACGTGGGTTACCTTCGCCAGCGCATTACGCTCAACCCAGAGCTGACGGTGCTGGAGCTGGTGACGCAAACCAACCTCGAGGCAGAGCCGCAGTATATCCGCGACCAACTTGCGCAGCTGCTGTTTCAGAACGACACCGTGCACGCCCCCGTTGGCACGCTGTCTGGCGGGGAGCGATTCCGCGTTGAGCTCGCCCGTATCCTGCTTTCTCACCCAGCCCCGAAGCTATTGCTTCTCGACGAGCCCACCAACAATATCGACATTTCCACAGTGGACTGGCTCGTCTCCGCACTGGACAGCTACGCCGGTGCGATCGTCCTGGTCAGCCATGACGAGGATTTCTGTGCGCGAATAGGTCTCACCCGCGAAGTCACCATTGAGACCTTGCAGTAGGACGAACCCCTAGTGCTGGTGGTAGTCCGCCAGGAAGTTGCCTAGGCGCTCGATGGCGTTTTCCAACTGCGACGCCCACGGCAGGGTGACCACGCGGAAGTGGTCCGGGGTGGGGTAGTTGAAGCCGGTGCCCTGGACCATCAGGATCTTTTCGGATTTGAGCAGGTCCAGCATGAACTTCTCGTCGTCGTGGATGTTGTACATCTCCGCGTCGATCTTGGGGAAGCAGTACAGCGCACCCTTCGGCTCCACCACGGAGATACCCGGGATCTCGCGCAGCTTCCGCACGGCGACGTTGCGCTGCTTGTGCAGGCGCCCACCCTCGGCGGTGAGCTCGTAGATGGACTGCCGGCCGCCCAGCGCCACCTGGATGGCGTGCTGGCCAGGCACGTTCGCGCACAACCGGGTGCCCGACAGCAAATCAAGGCCTTCGATGAAGCCCTTGGCGCGACGGCGCGGTCCGGTAATCACCATCCAGCCGGCGCGGTAGCCGCACACCCGGTAGGCCTTGGACAGTCCGTTGAAGGTGATGCACAGCAGGTCGGGGGCGATTTCTGCCATGGAGATGTGCGAAGCTCCGTCGTAAAGCACGCGGTCGTAAATCTCGTCGGCGAGCACCATGAGCTCGTGCTCGCGGGCGATGTTGGCGATGCCTTCGAGCACCTCCCGCGAGTACACGGCGCCGGTGGGGTTGTTGGGGTTGATCACCACGATCGCTTTGGTGCGGTCGGTGATCTTGGAGCGGATGTCCTCGAGCGAGGGGTTCCAGTCGTCCTCCTCGTCGCACATGTAGTGCACGACCTTGCCGCCGGCGAGCGTGGACGCGGCGGTCCACAGCGGGTAGTCGGGGGCGGGGATGAGGATCTCGTCGCCGTCGTTGAGCAGCGCCTGAGTGGTCATGCTGATCAGCTCGGACACGCCGTTGCCCAGGTAGACGTCGTCGATGTCGAAGGGCGGGAAACCGTCGATCATCTCGTAGCGCGTGACCACCGCGCGCCGCGCCGAAGTGATGCCCTTGGAGGTGGTGTAGCCCTGGGAGGTGGGCAGGTTGGCAATCATGTCGCGCATGATCACGTCCGGCGCCTCAAAGCCGAAGACGGCCGGGTTGCCGGTGTTGAGCTTCAAAATGGTGTGGCCGTCGCGCTCCATCTTCTCCGCGGTGGCGGTCACCGGCCCGCGGATGTCGTAGAAGACGTTCTTCAGTTTGTCCGCTTGGTCGAAATGGCGGTGCTTTTGCAGTGGCTCACTCATGCCACACCACTGTAGGCCTCTTTAGTTCTTGCGGAAGCGGTTTATCGTGTTTTGCGCGACATCGAGCGCATCCGAGGTCAGCTGGTTGAACTGATCCTTGCGCTGCACCCGCATCATGGCCTGCTGGTGCGCCTTGGCGGATTCGATCTCCAGCTGGCGGCGCTTGATCTCCTGGCGGCGCTGCTGCTCCAGCTGCCGCAGGCTGGGGGTGTACCAGGAGTCGGGGCCGACCTTCATCACGTACAGCAGGATGAACAGGGTGGGGATGATCAGCAGGAAAACCGGGTGCAAAGCGGTCAGCCCGAGCGCGCCGACCGTGCCCAGCCAGAAGACACCTGCGCGCATGCGCTTGCCGGAGCGGCGCGCCTGCATGATCTCGCGGCCGCTGTAAAACACATCGCCCGAGTGCACTTCTTGCCTCTCGACGGCACCTCCGGCCGGCTGCGGCGGCAGATCCCCCAAAATCGGATCGAGGTCGGAGTGGACCTGTGCCTCGGCGACTTGCCGGCAGCGGTCGTCGAATTCGCCCATGTTGAGCCGGCCCTCGCCGAGTGCGCGGCCGAGGGTGTCCATGGCGTCCATGCGCTCCTGGTCGCCGATTCTGAAGTTGCCGTATGGGGTGCTCACGCCGGACATAGTAACGCCCCGGACGGCTGTCATGCACGTCCGGGGCGCGGGGAGGGGATTGGGGTTAGTCCTGTGTGCGCGGCTGCTTGCCGTCGTTCCAGCGGGAGTCGTCCTCGTGGGTTTCGGCTTCCTCCACGGTGTGCACGCCCTCGCCGAGGGGCTTGGTGTCCATGTCCTGGTTCGGATTGTCCGCACCGGCGCCAGCCTTGTTAGCCGCGCCGTCCGCCGGAGTGCCGATGCTGGTGTACAGACCTTCGTTTTCGGTAGTCATGCGCCCGATCCTAGCTACTGCCAGCGCTCGTCGGCGCCGGTTTCACGATCTTCGTAGCGCTTCTTCGCCTTGTCGTACTCGTCTTCCTGCAGCTGGTAGAAGTACACGCGCGGCAGCACGGCTTCGACCTTGTCCAGGTAGGTGGTGACGAACTCGTCGACGTCGTCGCGCTTGGCGGAGTCCTCGTTGACGTAGATGAACAGCGGGCGCGCCAGCGGGTAGTTGCCGCTCTTTGCTTCATCGGCGGTCGGGGCGACGCCGTCGACAAGCACGTTGTCGATGCGGTTGCGGGTCGGGTCCTCGGTGGCCAGGTAGTTGCCGATGCCCATGAAGCTCAAGCCGTTGACGTCCTCGGAGACCCACTTTGACAGCTCCTGGATGTCGTCGGTGGCCTGGTAGTCCTCGCGGATCTCGTCGCCGTCCAGCACGAGCTGCTCGAACACACCGAGGGTGCCGGAGCCGTCCGGGCGGCCGTAGAGGGTGATTTCCTCGTCGGGCCAGGACGGGTCGATATCCGACCACTTGGTCACGGCGGAGTCCTTCGCCCAGATGTCGTGCAGCTGCTGGATGGTCAGGTCCTCGGCCCAGTCGTTGTCGCGGTGCTTGACCAGCGTGATCGCGTCGAGCGCGATGGGCAGCTCGATGAAGTTCACGCCGGTGTCGGCGCACTGCTTCTGGTAGTCCACGTCCGCACCACTGCCAGGGATGGCCACGGAGGAGTCGTTGATGTCGGCCTCGCCCGCGCAGAAGGCCTCGAAGCCGTCGGTGGAGCCGACCGCGTCGATGTCCACGTCGAAGTCGTAGCGGTTGGCCATGTAGCTGGTGATCGGCTCGACGGTGGAAGAGCCGGTGACCTTGATGACGTCCTCGCCCGGGGTGGTGTCGTTGCCGCAGCCGACGGCCAGTGCGGCGACGGCGGCCAGTGCGGCGGTGGCGGTGAGTCGTTTACGCATTGCCCTTGCCCTCCCGCATCTCGATGCGCAGCTCGCGCAGCAGCTTGAACAGGTTGCTCCAGGAGCCCTTGGAGTTTGCCCAGTACTCGGGGAAGTTCTTCAGTTCTTCCTCCTGCTCCGGGGTCACGTTCGGGTTGATCTTGCGGTGAGCGCGGGCCTGTTCGTCCTCCAGCTTGTCGCGGTTGCCCAGGCGGGCCTGCAGCTCGCTGCGCAGCTCATCTGCGGTTTCCTCTAGCTCGTGCAGCAGCGCGTGCAGCTCGGCGTCGGGGGCTTCGCGGTTGATCAGGTCCTGCGCCAGCGGGGACAGGTCGGGGGTCTCGCCAGGGGTGTTTCCAGCGTTGGTCGGGTTCTCGGGAGTGGTCATTTCGGGGCTCCTTAGGAAAGTGCGTTGGAGATGAACACGGCCAGGATCGGGATGATGAAGAACACGCCGCCGATCCACGCGAAGACGTAGAGCTTGTTCTTCGTTGCTAGGGCTGCGAGCCAGTCGGAGCCGGCCGGCGGGAGCTTACGCAGGAACGGCACACCCAGGATCAGGATCGCGGCGAAGGTGTTGAAGAGCGTGTGCACCAGTGCACCGGCCATTGCTGCCTCGGCTTCGGCACCGGACGCGGAGAACGCGGCGATCAGGCCGGTGACGGTGGTGCCGATGTTGGCGCCGACCACGAACGGGAACAGGGTGCGCACTTTGAACTTGCCGGAGGCGGCCAGCGGCACGGTCAGCGCGGTGGTGGTGGAGGAGGACTGCACCAGGGTGGTGATGGCGGCGCCGGAGAGCACGCCCATGAACGCGTTCTTGCCCAGCGCGGCGTAGAGGATGTCCTGGGCCTTGCCCACCAGCAGTGCGTTGAGGATGTTGCCGATGAACTGGATGGAAAACAGAATCAGCGCGATACCCAGCACGGCCAGGACTATGCCACCCCAGACGTCGCCGAGCGGCTCGACCAGGCTGCCCACCAGGCCGACCAGCGGCTCAGTGATCGCGTCGATGAAGTCGCCGATGGACTCGAAGATGCCGGCCAGCACGCCCTCACCGGAGCCGGTCAGTGACGGTGCAATCGCGGTCGCTGTCTTGCCCAAAAAGCCGGTGAACATCTCCAGCGGGAAGAAGATCAGGATGGCGATCAGGTTGAAAAAGTCGTGCACGGTCGCCATGGAGAAACCCTGCTGGAACTGCTTCTTGTTACCGGCCAGGCCAAGCGCCACCAGGGTGGAGGTCACGGAAGTGCCCATGTTCGCGCCGAAGAGCATCGGAATCGCGATGTTCAGCGGCAGGCCGCCGGCGATCATGCCCACCACGATCGAGGTGGTGGTGGACGAGGACTGGATAATCGCGGTGGCGACGATGCCGATGGCCAGGCCCACGAACGGGTTTTCGGCGAAGGAGAACAGCTCTTCGGCGCGGTCGCCGGCGATGCCCTTGAAGCCGTCGCCGATCATGCCCACGCCGTTGAGCAGGACCCAGACGCCGATGAGCACGGCGATCCAGTTGGCTATCTGCTTGGCTTTGCCGTCGAGCGGGAGGAAGCCGAGCGGGTCCTTGCGTTCGTTGTCGTCGTCGACATCGAGGTCGTCGAGGTTTGAGTTCTCGTCTTCTTCGGTGCGGCCGGTGTTGTCGGCCACGGCGACGGAAGATCCGCCGGTAGCTTCGCGTTTCATTGTTTCCCAATCAGGTCGCTGACACAGGTGTGCTGGCCACCGTAGGGGCACCGTGTTAATGGAACGGTGTCCAAAAGGTGAACATTTGGGAAACGTGTGAGTTAGCTGTCAATTACTCACTGAACTGCGATTGGTGCAGGCGCCAGTACGCACCTTGCTTTTCGACGAGCTCCGCATGCGAACCTTGCTCCACAATCCTGCCGTCTTCCATCACAACGATCACGTCCGCGTCCCGGATGGTGGACAGGCGGTGCGCGATGACAAAGGAGGTGCGGTTGGACCGCAGCGCATTCATCGCGTCCTGGACCAGCACCTCGGTGCGGGTGTCCACTGACGAGGTCGCCTCGTCCAGGATCAAAAGCGACGGCTGCGACAGGAACGCACGCGCGATGGTGATCAGCTGGCGTTCACCGGCGGAGACGGACCCGCCGTCCTGGTCGACTTCCGTGTCGTAGCCGTCCGGCAGCGAGCGCACGAAGCGGTCCACGTACGTGGCCTTCGCCGCCTCGATGACCTCCTCGTCGGTGGCGTCGAGCCGGCCGTAGCGGATGTTGTTCATGATCGTGCCCTTAAACAGCACCGCGTCTTGCAGCACCATGCCGATCTGGCTGCGCAGATCTTCGCGGGAACAATCCCGGATGTCCACCCCGTCGAGGGTGATCGCGCCCGAATCGACGTCGTAGAAGCGCATGATCAGGTTCACCAGCGTGGTCTTGCCGGCGCCGGTGGGGCCGACGATGGCGGCGGTCTGGCCCGGCTCCACCCGCAGGTTCAGGTCCTGGATGAGGGGATCGTCCGTGTAGGAGAAGGACACATCGCGGAACTCCACCAGGCCCTCGGCGCGGCCGTCCATGCGGGCTTGGGAGCTGTCTTCGGGTTCCTCTTCAGCGTCGAGAAGCTCGAAGACGCGCTCCGCGGACGCCACGCCGGACTGGAGCATCTGCATCATGCCGGCGATCTCGCCGAGCGGCTGGTTGAACTGGCGGGAGTACTGGATAAACGCGGTGGCGTCGCCGAGCGTGAGCTTGCCCGAGGCGACCTTCACGCCGCCGAGGACCGCGACAGCCACGTACGACAGGTACGAGATGAACTGCATGATCGGGTGCATCGAGTTGGCCAAAAACTGCGCCTTCTGTGCCGCACCCGCGAGTTCCTCGTTGCGTTCGTCGAAGGTTTGGCGCAGCGCCTCGGTGCGGCCGAAGATGACCGCGACATCGTGGCCGGAGAAGGACTCCTCCACGTGCCCATTGACGTCGCCGGTGGCCTTCCACTGGGTGATGAACTGCTTTTGGCTGCGCGTGCCCACCAGGCCCATGACCAGGCCGGTCAGCGGGATGGCAAGCAGCGCCACTAGTGCCAGCTGCCAGGAGATGGCGAACATCATCACGATGATGCCCACGATGGTGATCACGGCGTTGAACAGTGAGGACAGGGACTGCTGCAGGGCCTGCTGCACGTTGTCCACGTCGTTGGTGGTGCGGCTCATCACGTCGCCGCGCTGCCGGGTGTCGAAGTAGCTCAGCGGCAGACGGTTGAGCTTTGCTTCCACCCGCTCGCGCAGGTCGAACACCGCCCGGATGGACAGCCTGTTCAAGATGGCGCCCTGGGCCCACATGAGCAGCGCCGACAGCACGTACAGCGCAAGCACTGCAACGATCAGTTCGCGCAGGCGGTCGAAGTCGATGCCGCTGCCGGGGGTCAGGTCCATCGCCGAGGCCATGTCCGCGAACCGGTCCTGGCCGGCGGCGCGCATGCCCTCGATCGCCTGCTCCTTGCTCATCCCGGCGGGCATGTGCTTGGACATCACGCCGGAGAAGATCACGTCCATGGCCCGGCCCATCACGCGCGGGGCGTACACCGACAGGAACACGGACACCGCGTTCATGGCGAACACGGCCACCAGCGCAAGCTTGTACGGCGCCAAAAGCCCCAGCAGGCGCTTTGCGGACGGCCAGAACTGCTTGGCCTTGCGCGGCGCCTTGCTGGAGAAGTCGTCGCCGGCCATCTTCTCTTCGTATTCGGCGAGCTGGTCGTCTGTCAGCTCAGTTCCGTGTTGGTTGCTCATGCGTCCACCTCCGCCTGGCTCGCTGCGATCTCCCGGTACGTTTCGCTGGTTTCCAGCAGCTCCTCGTGCGTGCCGCGCGCGACGATGCGCCCGGCCTCCATCACCAGAATCTGGTCTGCGTGCCGGATCGAGGAGACCTTCTGCGCCACCACGATCACGGTGCGGTCCTTGACCACCTCGCGCATCGCGGCGTTGAGGTTCGCTTCGGTGGTCGCGTCGAGCGCGCTGAACGAGTCGTCGAAGATGTACGCCTTCGGGTCCGCCACCAGCATGCGCGCGATGCACAGGCGCTGGCGCTGCCCGCCGGAGACGTTGGTGCCGCCCTGGGCGATCGGCATATCCAGGTCGTCGACGAAGCCGGCCTGCGCCACTCGCAGCGCCGCCCACAGCTCATCGTCGGTGGCGTCGGGGTTGCCCATGCGCAGGTTCGTCGCCACGGTGCCCGAAAACAGCCACGGTTTCTGCGGGACCATGCCGGCAGCCGTGACCAGGCTGGCTCTGTCGAGGTCGGTGACCGGATGGCCGTCGATAAGCACGCGCCCCGACGTGGGGGAGTACAGCCTCGGCAGCAGCCCCACCAGCGTGGTCTTGCCGCTACCCGTCGAGCCGATGATCGCCGTCGTGGTCCCCGGGCGCGCCTCAAACGAGATCTCCTCGAGCACCGGCTGCTCCGCGCCGGGGTACGTGTAGGAGACATCCTCGAAGCGCACGACACCTTCGCCTATCGACGCCTCTCCGGTCGCCCCCGCACCCGCCTCATAGCCGAGCACCTCGTCCACGCGATCCGCGCAGACGATCGCGCGCGGCAGCATCATGAGCATGAACACGCCCATCATCACCGCCATGAGAATCTGCATCAGGTACTGCATGAACGCGGTGAGCGAACCGACTTCCACCAGCCCCTCGTCCACGCGGTGGCCGCCGAACCACAGCACCGCGGCGGTGGCGAGGTTCATGATGAGCATGATCACCGGGAACATGGTCACAAACACGCGGCCGATGTTCAGGCTGAGCTTGCTCAAGTCCGTGTTGGCGTCGTGGAAGCGCTCCGCCTCGTAGTCCTCCCGGCCGAACGCGCGCACCACGCGGATGCCCGCAATCTGCTCGCGCAGCAGGCCGTTGATCGCGTCCAGCTTCGCCTGCATCTTTTTGAACAGCGGCATCAGGATGGCGGCGATGACACCCACGACAATGGTGAGGACCAGCACCGCCGTGACCACCAGCCACGACATGCCGGCGTCCTGGCGCAGCGCCATGATGATGCCGCCGATGGCCATGATGGGTGCTGCGACCATGAAGTTGAGGAACAGCAGGACCGTCATCTGCACCTGCTGGACGTCGTTCGTGCCGCGGGTGACCAGCGTGGCGGCGCCGAAGTGGCCCATGTCCTCGTTGTCGAAGCTGGAGACTCGGTCGTAGACCGCCTTGCGGATGTCGCGGCCCGTGTTCATGGCCACCTGCGAGGCGAACCAGAACGCGCACACGGCTGCCGCGAGCTGCACAAGCGCGACGACGAGCATGATCCCGCCGACGCGCCAGATGTACGGCACGTCGGCGTTAGCGACGCCGTTGTTGATGATGTCCGCGTTCAGGTCCGGCAAGTACAGCGTGGCCAGGGTGGTGACCAGCTGTAACACGATGACCAGCGCGATCTTGCCGCTGTACCGCCTGCCAAAGCGTGCGGTGAGGCGGATGAGATCCATGAGTGCCCCTCTCTTTTTGTCCGGGGCAATATTAGACCGGTGGGGGTAGAAACAACGGGCCGAAGGGGTGCGCAGGCGCAGTGCGAACTCCGGCTGCGTCTACTCCGGACGGTCTAGCCAGGGTAGTGCTCGGGCAGGCCGTCTTTGCCGTACGACAGGCGACGGTGCAGCCATTCGAACGGCCCCGGCCTGCCAGCCCTCTCAAGTGCCCACGCACCAGCTACCGTGGCCAGCCAGATAAGCACCGCCCAGCCAAGCTTTCCGGAGATTGCTGCGTCGCGGGTCGCCCACCAGAACGCGGGCTGGGTTGTCAGGATGAAGAGGATCGTTTGCGCAAGGTAGCCGCTCATGGAACGTTTCCCCAGCGCCACTAGCGGCTGGGCTAGGTGCGGGAGGGAACCGGAGGCGTTGATACGCGATTGCAACGGCCGGCACGCGAGGGAGATGGCAGCGAGGATGCCGGGGCCGGTGAGCATGCCGACGAGCTCGTTGGTGGCATTGAGCCCTGTAGCCCACCTGGGTTCGAGCGCGCCGATTTCCGCGCAGCCCCACGGGATGCCGACGGCCGCGATAACTACGGCTGCAAGAATCGCCCACCCGCGGAGCATCCGGGAGTTGCCGTCGACGTCGCCGAAGATACCGCGGCGGCCCCAGACGAACCCGACCACGACAAGCGGGAAGAAGGCGAGCATCTCGATCACGCCCATTGCCGGGTACACCCAGAAGTTGGTCAGGCCCGCGGCTATGCGGTCGCTGAGGTCGACGATGCGCGCGGGGCTGCCGTCTATTGGTTCCGCTGTCGACGAAAACGCGGCGAATACGCCAGGTGCCCGAAGTACCGCGTTCAGGGCGAACGCAGCACCTGCGAGGGCGTAGAGGGCCTTGTCGCTCCACCCGATGAACAAGCACAGGATGAGTGCCGCGATGCCGTAGGCCGTCATGATGTCGTTGGTGAAAAACAGCGTCTTATGCACCAGACCGAACAGGAACAGGAACCCGTAGCGGCGCGCGAGCACCATGCGCCGGGCGCGCAGCGGGTAGCCGCGCCGCTCGAGGCTGACAAAGATCATGCCGACGCCAACACCGAGCAGGGTGGCAAACATGGGCAAACCGCGCACGTGCACGAAGAGCGTCTCGAAGAAGACGAGCAGCTTCTCCAACACGGTGCCGTCACCGTTGTAGCCGCCGAGGCCCGCCGCGTGGTCGGCGCCCTCGGCAGGGTCCCAGTCAGTGACCATGTTGGCCATCGCGATGCCGACGAGAGCGAACCCGCGGGCGAGGTCGGGGGCCACGAACCGCTGGCGGGCCGCAGTGCGCTCACCGGTGTGTGTTGTGGTCCCTGTCGCGGTCACTTCACTGCCCTCCGCTGCACGGCAGCGTACGCGGCGGCGGCAAGGACCGCGACCCAGACCGCAAGAGTGACCACGCCGGCCGTGCCGTTCCCGGCCGCGCCGCCCGGCAGGAGCTTCTCCAGGGCCGCGGCCCACGGCTGGTTGATCGCGCCGAGGGCAGTCTCCACAATGAGCGACTCTACGACCCAGACGAAGAAGGACGCGGTGCCCGAACCGAGCAGTACGGCTGTCAGGGCCGCGAGGAGCGGGTACGCGATCCACAGCTCGGCCTGGCCGCGCACCATATCTGCGCTGTCGGCGCCTTCCAGAGCGACGCTGTCGACAAACACGTGCGCGCCGCCGAGCCCGATCGCCGAGGCGGCAAATGCCGTCAGTATGCAGGCGAGAGCTGCGATTCCGACGCGACATGCGAGCTCCCAACCGCGGTGGTTCGACGCGAGGTAGGCGTAGCCGATCGTGCCGCGCGAGTGCGCGCTGCCGGCGGGGAAAGCGCCCGCGGCGAACGCCACAGGGAGCATCAAAGCGGCCGGGATGAGCAGCATTGCAGGGTCTGCGGTGCTTGTACCGTTGGGGCCGAGGAGCATCGCGACGGCCATGGGCCCGAGAATGAGGGCGGCCGCGACAAACGCGAGCAGGATGCGCGTCGCGGGGCGGGAAAGGACTTCCCGAAGCGTTGCTTTCAGTGTGTGCATGGAAAACCTCCTACGTCCTATTTCGTCGACTCCAGGAACACTTCTTCGAGGCTTCGGCGGGATTCCTGGAGGGAGTACACCGTCACCCCGGCGCGCTGGGCGGCCTCGCCGACGTCTCGGGCGGTGGCGTCGTCGACGACAACGGAGTCGCCGATGACCTGGCCGCCGACGGCCTCAGCCAGCCGCGCCGGGTCGCTGCAGGTCGCCTCAACCCGGTTGGAGCCCAGGAAGTCCTCGAGCGGGCCCTCACCGGCGAGGCGGCCGCGGTTGATCACCACAAGGCGGTCCGCAGTGAGCTGCATCTCGCTCATCAGGTGCGAAGAGACGACTACCGCACGACCCTCGGCGGCCATCTCGCGGATGCGCCCCCGCATCCAGGCCACGCCCTGCGGGTCGAGGCCGTTGACCGGCTCGTCCAGGATGACGTTGGATGGGTCCGCGATCAGCGCGCTGGCCACGCCGAGGCGCTGTCGCATGCCGAGGGAGTAGTTTTTCACTTCCCGTTTTGCCGCCTCCGCGAGCCCGAACGCCTCGAGCGCTTCGTCGGCGCGGGATTCCGGCACGCCGGCGTAGTCGGCGACCATCTTCAGGTGGCCGCGCCCAGTCATGTGTGGGGCGATCCATTCCGGGTTGAGCAGTGCCCCGACGACGCGTGCGGGTTGGTCGAGGGATCGGAAAGCGGAGCCGTCGATAAGCGCCTCGCCCTCGTTTGGGGTTTCTAGTCCGACGATCATGCGCATGGTCGTGGACTTGCCGGAGCCGTTCGGGCCCAAGAAACCGGTGACGGCACCGTCCGGCGCCGTGAACGACAGCGCGTCTACGGCGGTGGAGCTTGAATATCGTTTGGTCAGGTTGTGAACTTCGATCATGGTTCCCACAATCGCGCGCGGCGCGGGTGAAATCGTCCGCCCGCGGGTGTAAATCGGCGTGTACACCCTCGGGTGTACGCGGCTAGTGGCCCAGCAACTCGCCGGTGCTCACCAGACCCGCGCGGAACGCGAAGAGGACGGCGTGGACGCGGTCGCGGGACTCGGTCTTGAACAGAATGCGGTGCACGTGCGTCTTCACCGTCGCGGGGGAGAGCGTCTCGGCCTCGGCAATCTCCTCGTTTGAGTAGCCCAGCGCCACCAAGCGCAGGACCTCCACCTCGCGCGGGGTGAGTCGCTCGAGCATTGCCTCGTTGCGTGCCGCCTCCCGCTGCTCGGGGGCTTGCGCGGCGCCGATGACGTGGCGCGTCACCTTCGGCGCGAGTACCGCGTCGCCGCCGTGGACGGTGCGCAGCGCGTCGAGCAGCTCGTCAGGGTCGGCGTCTTTGAGCAGGAACCCGGAGGCCCCGGCGTCAAGCGCGCCGAGGACGAGGTCGCGCTCGTCAAAGGTGGTCAGCATGATCACGCGGGTGTCCGGGTGCTCGGCGAGCAACGCGCGACAGGCCTCGATGCCGTCCGTGCCGGGCATCTGAATGTCCATGAGCACGATGTCCGCCGCCGGCTGCCCGGCCACCCCCGCGCCGTCGCCCGCCTGCCAGATCACGTCCATGTCGTCCTGGGAGGTGACGAGCAGGGAGAAGCCGGCGCGCACGAGCGGCTGGTCGTCCACAAGCGCTACGTTGATCATCGTGGTACCTCCGCGGTCAGGACGAACTCGCCGCCGTCGTCGGTCACGCTCACGCGCCCGCCGTGCGCCGCGACTCGCTCGCGGATGCCCACAAGCCCGAAACCGTCGGGGTCGTGCTTGCTTTTCGGCGCAGCGTTGACCGCCTCCACACGCACCGACTTCGCGTCGGCGGAAAAGGTGAGCGCACCTTCCGGTGCGGGCGCGTGGCGCAGCATATTAGTGATGGCCTCCTGGCAGACACGGTAGATGGTGAAGAGCGTGAGCGGCGGCATATCCTCGGGGAGCTCGTCGAAGCCCGCGACGGTTAAGTCGAGGCCACGGGCGCGGGCGTCGTCGAACAGCGCGGTGAAGTCGCGTCGGCCCGGGGCAGCGCCGGTGGGTGCCGTGGCATCGTCGTCGCGTAACACGCTGAGCAGTCCGCGCATCTGCGACAGCGCGGTGCGTGATTCGGCGCTGATAGTTTCAAGGGCATCCCTGGCCACTTCTGGGTTGTGTTTGGATGCGTATCGCGCACCGTCCGCCAGGGTGGTGATCCCGGCGAGAGTGTGGGCGACGATGTCGTGCATCTCCCGTGCGATCTGGGTGCGCTCGCGGACGTGAGCGAATTCGATCTGCTGCTCCAACTCGGAGATCTTTTCCCGCCGGTTGCGAAGCTGAGCGCCGAGAAGGAAAAAGAACCCTAGAAACACCCACGACAGCGCCACCGTGCGGACTGCGACGGCTGCGGCGCGCCACGCGGACTGGCCGCCCGGCCAGTCCGGTGTGAACATGCTGTGGGTGAAAAGTGCGACGGTGGGTATCGCGAGGAGCCAGACGGTCAACCAGGTGCGGTCGCGCCGGGGGACCCGGGATGAGGTGACGACCGCACCGAAGGCGAGCGCCGGTTCCCAGTAGAGGGGGACGCTCAGCGCAACAAGGCACAGCGCGACGCTGGCGCACGCGGCGATCCCGGCGACGGCTGCGGCGGGGCGGACGCCGTACGCCGCGCAGCAGGCACCGCACACGGCGATGAGGGCGGCGCCGACGGCGGTACCGGCCGCACCGTAGGGGGACTGGACTGTGACCCAGTCGAAAGCGAAGAGCAAGGTCAGGATCGCGATGACTACGAGCGCGGTCGCCCGCTGCCAGGTTATGTTCATGCGTTCGCCCCGTTCTCGGCGAAGAAGCGCTGCATCGTGGCCAGCCATTGCATGCGAACCAGGATAGGTCCTCCCGGGTGACCCAGCGGCGGTCAGACACTCGCTCCCGTCGAGGTCAGTTCCGCAACAAAAGATCGACACGTCGCGCGGACGTGTCGATTCGGTTGATGTGGCTTTCCGCCACGAGGCCCTAATGGCCGGCGCGGGAGTGGCCGAGCATGTCCTCCCACTCCACGATCTTCTTGCGCTCGCGCGGGAAGTTGGCGTCGGCGGCGCCGAGTGCGCGCTCGGCCTCGTCGAGCTTGTACCAGCCTTCCCAGGTGGCGTAGTCCACGCCGCGCTCGCGCAGCAGGTCGAAGATGTCGTCGGCGCCGGTGTGGGTCGGCGCGGCGAGCTTGCCGGCGTCGGCGTCGGCCACGAGCATGTCGGTGGTTTCCTTGGCGTCGGACTTGGTGTTGCCGATCAGGCCAACGGGTCCGCGCTTGATCCAGCCGGTGACGTAGAGCTTGTCCTCCGGTGCTGCGCCTTCCTCTGCGGTGACCAGGACGTGGCCGCCGTCGTTGGGGATGACGTGGCGCTCGAGGTCGAAGGGCACGCCCTCGACCGGCTCGGAGCGGTAGCCCACGGCGTGGTAGACCTGCTGGACCGGCCAGTCGGTGAACTTGCCAGTGCCTCGGATGCCACCGTTGCCGTCGAGCTCCTGGCGCTCGGTGCGGATGCCGGTCACGGCGCCGGAATCGTCGGTGAGCACCTCCACCGGCTCCTCGAAGAAGTGGATGTGGATCTTGTGCGGGGCGTCGTCCGGCTCGCGCATGGCGTACTGCTCCAGCACCTGGCAGTTCAGGTCGATGGACTTGTCGGAGCGGCGGACCTGCTCGGACAGCTCGTCGTAGTCGATGTCCTCGGGGTCCACGAGCACCTGAATGGTGTCGGACTCGTCGAGCTCGCGCAGCTCCTTCGGCGTGAACTTCGCCTGGGCGGGCCCGCGGCGGCCGAACATGTGCACGGTCTCGGCCTTGTTGTTCTTCAGGGACTCGTAGACGTTGTCCGGGATTTCGGTGACCGTGAGCTCGTCGCCGGTCTTGGCCAGGATGCGGGAGATATCGAGTGCCACGTTGCCCACGCCGACGACGGCGACTTCCTTGGCCTCGAGGTTCCAGTTGCGCTCGAAGCGCGGGTTGCCGTCGTAGAAGCCGACGAACTCGCCGGCGCCGATGGACTTGTCGCCGCCCGGGATGAGCAGCTCGCGGTCGCGCACCGCGCCGGTGGAGATGACCACGGCGTCGTAGTAGTCGCGCAGGTCGTCGATGGTGATGTCGCGGCCGACGGTGACGTTGGCGATCAGGCGCAGCTTGTCCTTGTCCAGCACGTTGTGCAGGGACTTCACAATGCCCTTGATTCTCGGGTGGTCGGGGGCCACGCCGTAACGGATCAGGCCGAAGGGGGCGGGCATCTGCTCAAAGAGGTCGACGTGGATGTCGTGCTCTTCGTTGCGGATTAGCAGGTCGGAGGCGTAAATGCCGGCTGGGCCGGCTCCAACTACGGCGACGCGCAGGCTCATAAGTTTGTTGTCCTTTCGCAAAAGGGTGTGTTGATGTTGGACACTATAGCGTATAGACCGAGTGGTCTTAAACCTATTCCAATTTTCATTCGGCCCACCCCAAAACGCTTTACATTCACGGCATTAACCGGCACTTTCGGTAGTCCGGTTGTTTCAGACCGAGTAGTCCGGCACTATTGGCCAGCAATAGCTCCGGGCTGCCCGGATGTGTACAGAGTTGTCTAGTTAGGGAGGGCAGATGAGCGCACCCACGAAGCCCAGGACACGCGCCAAAAAGCCGGAGGGGCAGTGGCTTATCGACGGCTCCACGCCGCTGAACCACGACGAGGAGATCAAGCAGGAGTCCCCGGTCCTGGACGTCAAGCAGCGCGTGATCGACGTCTACTCCAAGGGCGGCTTCGACTCCATCGACCGCGAGGACCTGTACCCGCGCTTTAAGTGGCTCGGCCTGTACACCCAGCGCAAGCAGAACCTGGGCGGCGAGTTCACCGGCGAGGACAACAGCGTGCTCGAAGACAAATACTTCATGATGCGCATCCGCTTCGACGGCGGCATCTGCTCCACCGCGCAGGCCCGCGCCGTCGGCGAGCTCTCCCGCGACTACGCGCGCTCCACCGTGGATCTGACGGACCGCCAGAACATCCAGTTCCACTGGGTGCGCATCGAGGACGTTCCCGCGATCTGGGAGAAGCTGGAGGAAAACGGCCTGAACACCTGGGACGCCTGCGGCGACGTGCCGCGCGTGATCCTGGGCTCCCCGGTCGCCGGCATCGCCAAGGACGAGATCATCGACGCCACACCGGCGATCCGCGAGATCCAGAAGATCGTCACCAACGACGAGTTCCAGAACCTGCCGCGCAAGTTCAAGACCGCCATCTCCGGCAACGCCCGCCAGGACGTCGTCCACGAGATCAACGACCTCGCCTTCATCGGCGTCGAGCACCCCGAGCTCGGCCCCGGCTTCGAGTGCTACGTCGGCGGCGGCCTGTCCACCAACCCGATGCTCGCGCAGTCCCTCGGCGCATTTGTCACCCTCGAGCAGGTGCCGGACGTGTGGGCGAACGTGGTGCGCATCTTCCGCGACTACGGCTACCGCCGCCTGCGCAACCGCGCGCGCCTGAAGTTCCTGGTCAAGGAGTGGGGCGTGGAGAAGTTCCGCCAGATCCTCGAAGAGGACTACCTGGGCTATGCGCTTCCCGACGGACCAAAGGCCCCCAACAACCTGGTCGACCGCGACCACATCGGCGTCCACGAGCAGAAGGACGGCAACGTCTACATCGGTGTGAAGCCCACGCTGGGGCACATGTCCGGCGAACAGCTCATCGCACTCGCCGACCTCGCCGAACGCTACGGCGTGACCGACCTGCGCTTCACTCCGTTCAAGGAGGTGCTGCTGCTCGGGGTCACACCGGAGGACGTCGAGAAGCTGCAGGCTGATTTGGAGGAGATGGGCCTGTACTCTAACCCCTCCGAGTTCCGCCGCGGCCTGCTTAGCTGCACCGGCCTGGAGTACTGCAAGCTCGCGCACGTGACCACCAAGTCCCGCGCGATCGAGCTGGCGGATGAGCTGGAGGAGCGCTTCGGCGACCTGGATTCCCCGATCACCATTTCGCTCAACGGCTGCCCGAACGCGTGCGCGCGCCACCAGGTTTCCGACATCGGCTTGAAGGGCCAGATGGTGGACAACGGCGAAGGCGAAAAGGTCGAGGGGTTTCAGGTGCACCTGGGCGGCACCATCGGCGAGGGCGCGAACTTTGGCCGCAAGGTGCGCGGCCACAAGGTGCTGTCCACCGAGCTGACGGATTACGTCACGCGCGTGGTGCAGCATTACGTGGACAAGCGCGAGGACGGCGAAACATTCCGTCAGTGGGTCGCCCGTGCGGACGAGGACGACCTGCGATGAGCTTTCGCCGGGCCCCGAATCCGAACCGCAATTTCCCCTCGTTTTGCCCCTATTGTGGCGGCGAGGACCTCTGGCCGAACGAGGAGACGGACTTTGCCTGGAAGTGCGGGGAATGCCTGCGCATTTTCGAGGTGAAGTACCACGGCCAGGACGATCCGGACACCCCGCACGCGCCCGCGCCGTCGACGGAGGAGGCGCTGCAGGCCTCCCTGGCACGGCACGGGCACACCGCAGTAGTGAAGGAAGAGAAGCGATGACCAACCTGCTCAACCAGCCGGGAGGAAACTTCCGCGACCCCGACATCAGCCCGGAGGGGCCGAAGGAGACGGCGGCGTTGCCGGAGGACGTCGCCAAGCAAAACGCCCAGTTAGTCGAGGAGTGGGCACCCAAGCTTTACGACGCATCCGCCGCCGACATCTTGAGCTGGGCCCACGAGCACGCCCCCGGCAAGCTCGTGGTGACCTTGTCTATGGAAAACACCGTGCTGGCGGAGCTGGCCGAGCGCCACCTGCCGGACGCGGACTTCCTCTTTTTGGACACCGAGTACCACTTCCCGGAAACCCTCGAGGTGGCCGACGCCGTAGAGGCCCGCTACCCCTCGCACACGCTGGTGCGCGCAAAGGCCCAGCTTTCCCGCCCGGAGCAGGACAAGGTGTACGGCCCGAACCTGTACCTGCGCAACCCCGGCGCGTGCTGCCGGATGCGCAAGGTGGAGCCGCTGGCGGTGCACATGAGCCCGTACGCCGGCTGGATCACTGGCCTGCGCCGCGCCGACGGCCCCACCCGCGCTGAGGCGCCCGCGCTGAGCCTGGATGGAACCGGCCGGCTGAAGATCTCCCCGCTGGTGACCTGGTCGCTGGAGGACACTGAAGGCTCCGAGGAAGACAACGACCTGATCATCCACCCGCTGACCCGCCAGGGCTACCCCTCCATCGGCTGCGCGACCTGCACGATGCCGGTGGCCGAAGGGGAGGACCCGCGCGCCGGGCGCTGGGCGTTCGCATCCAAGACTGAGTGCGGCCTGCACGAATAAAAGGAGTGTTAGAGAAGATGACGCAAGCAACGACAACTGAGCTGTCGCCGCACCTGAAGGACTTGGAAAACGAGTCCATCCACATCATCCGCGAGGTGGCCGGGCAGTTCGACAAGATCGGCCTGCTGTTTTCCGGCGGCAAGGACTCGTGCGTGGTGCTCGAGCTGGCGCGCCGGGCCTTCGCGCCGGCGGCGATGCCGATTGAGCTGCTGCACGTGGACACCGGGCACAACTTCCCGGAGGTGATCCAGTTCCGCGACGAACTCGTCGAAAAGCACGGCCTGCGCCTGCGCGTGGCCGAGGTGCAGGACTGGATTGACCGCGGCGACCTGCAGGAACGCCCAGACGGCACCCGCAACCCGCTGCAGACCGTGCCGCTGGTGGAGACCATCGCAGAGGTCGGCTACAACGCAGTGCTTGGCGGCGCGCGCCGCGACGAGGAACGCGCCCGCGCCAAGGAGCGCGTGTTCTCCGTGCGCGATTCCTTCGGCGGCTGGGACCCGCGCCGCCAGCGCCCCGAGCTGTGGGACCTGTACAACGGCGCGACGCTGCCGGGCGAGAACGTGCGCGTGTTCCCCATCTCCAACTGGACCGAGGCGGACGTGTGGGAGTACATCGGCGCGCGCGGGATCGCCCTGCCGTCGATTTACTTCGCGCACGACCGCGAGGTGTTCGGCCGCGACGGCATGTGGCTGACCCCGGGCGAGTGGGGTGGCCCGCGCGACGGCGAGCAGCTTGAGACCCGCCGCGTGCGCTACCGCACCGTGGGCGACATGTCCTGCACGGGCGCGGTTGATTCGGACGCGTCCACGATCGACGAGGTGCTCGTCGAGATCGCCAACTCCACCCTGACCGAGCGCGGCGCGACGCGCGCCGACGACCGCCTGAGCGAATCCGCCATGGAAGACCGCAAGAAGGAAGGCTACTTCTGATGACTACGACTACCTCCGCCGCGGCCGCCCTGGCAGACCGCGAAACGCTGCGCCTGTGCACCGCCGGCTCTGTCGACGACGGCAAGTCCACCTTCGTCGGCCGCCTCCTGCACGACACGAAGTCCGTCCTCGCCGACCAGCTCGCCTCCGTGAAGCGCACCAGCGCAGATAGGGGCTTTGAGGGGCTCGATCTTTCCTTGCTTGTCGACGGGCTTCGCGCCGAACGCGAGCAGGGCATCACCATCGACGTGGCCTACCGCTACTTCGCTACCGACAAGCGCACCTTCATCCTCGCCGACACACCGGGCCACGTGCAGTACACGCGCAACACCGTGACCGGCATGTCCACCTCCCAGGTGGTCGTGCTGCTGGTGGACGCCCGCAACGGCGTGGTGGAGCAGACCATCCGCCACCTCACCGTGGCCAAGCTGCTGGGCGTGCGCACCGTGATCCTGGCGGTGAACAAGATCGACCTGGTCGGCTACTCCGAGGAGACCTTCAACGAGATCAAGGCGGCGTTCGACGCCAAGGCCGCCGAGCTGGGCATCGAGGACCCGCATGTGGTGCCGATCTCCGCGCTCAAGGGCGACAACGTCGCGGAGCGCAGCGCCGAGACCTCCTGGTACACCGGCCCGACCGTGCTGGAGCTGCTGGAGACCATCCCGGTCAACCACGGCCGCGCCGACGACCTGGACTTCCGCTTCAACATCCAGTACGTGCTTCGCGAGCACGCCACCGACTACCGCGCCTACGCCGGCCGCGTCAACGCCGGCTCCGTCTCCGTCGGCGACGAGATCCTCGCCCCGCACGGCCGGAAAACCACCGTGGCCGGCATCGACACCTCCGACGGCCCGGTGGAGACCGCCCACGCCGGCGACTCCGTCGCGCTGCGCTTGGCGGACGAGATCGACCTGACCCGCGGCGACCTTTTGGCCTCGGGCACCCGGCCGGAGGACGTGCGGGAGTTCGCCGCCACCGTCGTGGGGCTTACCGAGAAGGAGCTGCGCGCCGGGCAGGCCGTGAAGCTGCGCATCGGCACCGCGTTCGTGCGCGCCCGCGTGGCCAGCGTGGACCGCGTCCTCGACATCGACGGCGCCGCCGGCGACAACACCTCGCCCGAGTCCGTCGCCCTCAACGAGATCGCGCACGTGACCATCCAGACCGCCGACGAGCTGCCGGTCGAGCCCTACGCCGCCCGCGGCGCGGTGGGCAACTTCCTGCTCGTGGACCAGTCTTCCGGCAACACGCTGGCCGCGGGTCTCGTCGGAAAGCGCCTGCACTAGGAGCACCCGCCATGACCGCGCTGATCACCCTCTCACACGGCTCGCGCCACCCGCGCGCCAAGGAGGGCATCCGCGCGCTGACCAAAGCGGCGGCCGGCAAGCTCGGCGTGGAGTGGGCGGACGCGCACCTCGAGTTCGACCGCCCCACCCTCGCCAAGGCGGCCGCCGCGCTGGACAGCCCCCGCGCCATCGTCGTGCCCCTGCTGTTCACCCGCGCGTTCCACGCGAAAGTGGACGTGCCGGCCCACCTCGCCGAGGCGCGGGCCCACTGCGACCTCACCCTTGCCGAGCCGCTGGGCACCGGCCCCGACATCGCCGAGGTCCTGCACAAGCGTTTGCTTATCGACGCCCCTTCGGCGCCCCACGCCACCCTCTTCCCCGTCGGCACATCAGATACCGAACAGGCGGCGAACTACACCCGCCTGGCATCTGACCTGGCACGTGTGGCCGGGGTCGAGGTGTCGGTGGTGCAGGCGACTGGGGGCGACCGGAGGTTCGTCGATAGGCAATCGCACGTGCTGCCGCTGTTTGTCACCCACGGAACTTTGCTGAACCGGATCCCGGAGCACCTGTCAGCCTCCGGGCCTTTAACTACTGACCTCGCGGACGTTGTCGCCAGCCGATACCGCTCCGCCGCCGAAAAGGACGCCTGAAATGTACAAGATTGAGACGCTGCTGCTCATCGCCGTGGCCGGCCTGGCCGCCCAACTTGTCGACGGCGGCCTCGGCATGGGCTTCGGCGCCACCTCATCCACCATGCTCATCGCGCTGGCGGGACTCACCCCGGCAGCCGCCTCCGCCGTCGTGCACACCGCCGAGCTTGGCACCACGCTGGCCTCCGGCGTGGCGCACACCCGCTTCGGCAACGTGGACTGGCGCACCGCGTTCGCCATCGGCATCCCCGGCGCCATCGGCGCCTTCCTCGGCGCGACCGTGCTGGTGCGGCTGTCCACCGAAGCCGCGCGGCCGGTGATGTCGCTGATCCTGGCGCTGATCGGGCTGAACCTGATGCTGCGCTTCGCCCGTGGGCTGACGCAGCGCAAGATGGCTGAAAAACCGCACTCGCGCGGGTTCCTGGCCGGGCTGGGCCTGTTCGGCGGCTTCGTGGACGCCACCGGGGGCGGTGGCTGGGGGCCCGTGACCACCTCGACGCTGCTGTCCGCCGGGCGCTCCGAGCCGCGCCGCATCGTCGGCACCGTCAACACCGCAGAGTTCCTGGTTACCCTGGCGGCCACCCTCGGGTTTGCGGTGGGCATGTGGAACGACCTGATGGCTAACCTCGCCGGGGTGCTCGCGCTGCTGCTGGGCGGAGTGGTCGCAGCGCCGATCGGCGCGTGGGTGGTCACCCGCATGAACCCCATCGCCCTCGGTGGGGTGGTGGGCACCTTGATCGTGTTTTTGAACCTGCCGGTGGTGCTGAAGTTCCTCGGCGTGGACTCCGGACTGTGGGCTGTGCGCGTTGCCGTCCTGATCGTGGGCGCGGCGTTGTCCGTGCGCGGCGTGCTCAAGGCCCGGGAGAACTCGCGGGCGGCGGGGGAGCGCGAGGGCGCGACAGTGGTCGATCCGGAGCCAGCCCGCCTACGATAAATAGCCATGTCTGACTTGCTTATCGTCGCAGCCATGAAGGAAGAGGCCGCGGACATCATGTCCGGCGGCGACCACGAGGTGCTGATCACCGGCATCGGCACCCTGCCCGCCGCGATCGCGCTGACCCGCCGCCTGTCCGAAGGCCCTCTGCCGTCGCGCGTGATCAACGTCGGCACCGCCGGCGCCCTGGTGGACTTGGAGCCGGGCGTCTACGAGGTTTCCGACGCCGTCAAGCACGACTTCAAAGTCGGCGGCACCTCCGAGATCACCGACTTTGTCTACCCGCGCTGGTTCTCCTTCGACCCGCTGACCGAGCTGCCCAAGGCCAAGCTCGCCACCGGCGACGCGTTTGTGAACCGGTCCGACCTGCGCGACGAGCTCGCCCGCGAGTGCCAGCTCGTGGACATGGAAGGCTACGCCCTGGCAGCGGTGTGCTCCACGTTCGGTGTGCCGCTGACCCTGCTCAAGCAGGTCTCCGACTCGGCCGACGAGTCCGCCTCCGAGGTCTGGGAGGCAGCCCTGGAGCGCGCCCGCGTCGAGCTGGAGCAGGCGCTGCGCGACCACCTGCGGTAATCCAATCACTTCGACGGACTCGCCTATTCTTCGATCGCTGGCGCCGGCTTCCAATGGGCCTTTCCAGACTCGACTCCGTTGAGAATGCGGATCGTCTAGTAGCCCACCCAACGCTGCTAGACGATCAGCCAAGTCGGGTGGTGTTCCCCCAGGTGATGTTGAAAACGATTGCCGGTATCGGCCTAATCGTCTAGCGTTTCGCTGAGGTTGCTAGACGATTCGAACTTTCGACAGCACTGAACCGGAGAATCGGTCCGCGCTGAAGCCAACTCCCACATCAGGCAAAGAAAACGCCCGCCGGGGCAAACCCAGCGGGCGGAGGGAACAGAGCCCTACTTCGCGAACTCCTCCACAAGCGTGGCGTTGAATGCCGGCAGGTCGTCCGGGGTGCGGGAAGAAATGAAGCCGGAGTCGACCACAACTTCCTCGTCGACCCAGTTGGCGCCGGCGTTGGCCAGGTCGGTCTTGACGTTGGCTACGGAGGTGAGCTTGACGCCCTTGAGCAGGTCGGCGTCGGCGAGGATCCAGCCGCCGTGGCAGATCACGCCGATCGGCTTGCCGGCGTCCTTGAACGCCTTGACCAGGGCGACGGCGTCGGCGTCGGTGCGGATGGTGTCGGCGTTAATGGTGCCGCCGGGCAGGATAAGCGCGTCGAACTCGTCGACGGAGGCGTCGGCAGTCTTGGCGTCGACAGCTACCTTCGCGCCCTTCTTGCCCTCGATCTCACCGGTCTCGGTGGAGACGACCTTGGTGGTCGCACCGGCGGACTCTACGGCCTCCTTCGGGGAGGTCAGCTCCGAATCCTCAAAGCCGTTGGTGGCGATGATCGCGATGTTCTTGCCGTTGAGGTCGGCCATGGTTTACGTCCTTTCGTCGATGAGTAAGTACGGCGCCCACCGTACCTATTCTTCGTCGTTGATGGCGTGGGTGCGGCCCGGGACGTCGGGCTCTCCCTCGGCGTCGCCAAGCGGCACGCGGGTGGAGCCGATGCCTTCCTTGACGGGGACCTTGGTGTTGGACTTTTCGCGCTTGGCCATGCTCATCATGTGGTCGCGCACGGCGAGGAAGGAAGACTTCGAGTCCATGGTTTGGGTCTGTTGGGTGGCCATGGCTATCTCGTCTGCGGTGATTTCACCGGAGCGCAGCGAGACCATCTCGGCCCAGTAGCGCAGCCACACCGCAGCGACGGCGGCGACCGGCACTGCGAGGAACGCGCCGACGATGCCGAACAGGGTGCCGCCGACGGCAACGGCGAGCAGGACCACGGCGGCGTGCAGGCCCATGGCCTGGGACTGCAGGATCGGGGAGAGGACGTTGCCCTCCAGCTGCTGCACGGCGATGATGAGGATGAGCACGAACACCGCGTTCATGAACCCGTTGGACACCAGCGCGATGATCACGGCCAGCGCACCTGCGGAGATTGCACCGACGATGGGGATGAAGCCGGCGAAGAAGGTCACCACGGCGAGGACAGGCCACAGCGGAACGCCGAGGAAGAGCAGGCCGAGGCCGATGAAGATCGCGTCCACCATGGACACGATGGCCTGGGTGCGGATGAAGCCGGACAGGGTGTTCCAGGAGCGCATGCACACCTCGGTGAGGTGCCAGCCGGCGCGCACGCCGGTGTACTTGCGGACCCACGGCAGGAAGCGGTCGCCGTCTTTGAGGAAGAAGAACAGCAGCACGAGTGTCAACGCGAGCGTCGTGCCTACCGACGTAATCGCGCCGATGCCGGAGAACACCCCGGAGGCGATGTTGGACGCCTGCCCCTTCACGAACGCGGTGGCCTGGTCCACGGCCTGCTGGATGCGTTCTGGCTCGAGGAAGGTGAAGTTCTGTTCCTTCAGCCAGGCGATGATCTGGTTGATGCCCTGTTCCGCCTGGTGGCCGAGCTCGGCGCCCTGCGACTTCACGGTCGGCGCCATCGCGGCGATGATGCCGCCGAGGATGCCGAAGGTGCCGATCAGCGTGATGAACACCGCGAGGGCGGCGGGCACCTTGTGGTTTCGCATCCAGCGCACCGGCGGCCACAGCACGGTGGCCAAAATCAGTGCGAGGAGGATGGGCAAAAGGCCCATCCAGACCCATTTGAGCAGGTAAAGCAGGATCGCGGTGGCGGCGACGATGATGATGAAGCGCAGCGCCCAGGCGGCGGCGGTGCGGCCGTCGGAGGCGATGATGTCGCCGCGGTCCACGGGCTCCTTGGAGAGCTCCTGGGCCGCGTCTGCCGGAGTGGGCAGCATCCGGACATCGTCGACGGCGGTGTCGAGCGCGCCGACGTAGTCGTTGTTTTCGTGTTTAGTCACGCGCTCATTGTGCCAGAGATGCTGGTTAATGCATATGTGTGGGGAGACGGAGGGACGTCGATAGGCAAAATGTCCTAGACCACACGGCAATAAAAGTGTAGCGTGAACCACAAACAATACTCGATGTAAGAAAGGCCTGGACATGACCGTTTACCCGAACCCTGGAACTGAAGGCTCGAACGTCAAGTACCGCGAGCGCTACGACAACTACATCGGCGGCGACTGGGTCGCCCCCGTGGACGGCGAGTACTTCGACAACATCACCCCCGTCACCGGCGAGGTGTTCTGCCAGGTCGCGCGCGGCAAGGAAGCCGACATCAACCTCGCGCTCGACGCCGCGCATAAGGCCGCGCCCGCCTGGGGCAAGACCTCCCCGGCGGAGCGCGCGATGGTGCTGCTGAAGATCGCGGACCGCATGGAGGAGCACCTCGAGGAGCTCGCCGTGGCGGAAACTTGGGAGAACGGCAAGGCGGTGCGTGAGACGCTCGCCGCCGACATCCCGCTGGCCATCGACCACTTCCGTTACTACGCGGGTGCGCTGCGCGCGCAGGAGGGTCGCCTGAGCCAGATCGACGAGGACACCGTCGCCTACCACTTCAACGAGCCGCTCGGTGTGGTCGGCCAGATCATCCCGTGGAACTTCCCGCTGCTCATGGCCGCGTGGAAGCTCGCCCCGGCGCTGGCTGCGGGCAACGCGATCGTGCTCAAGCCGGCGGAGCAGACCCCGGCGTCGATCCTGTACCTGATGGATCTGGTCGGCGACCTCATCCCGGCGGGCGTGCTGAACATCGTCAACGGCATGGGCGACGAGGCGGGTGCTGCGCTGTCCGGCTCCGACCGCATCGCCAAGATCGCCTTCACCGGCTCGACCGAGGTGGGCAAGATCATCAACAAGGCCGCGGCGGACAAGATCATCCCGGTCACCCTCGAGCTCGGCGGCAAGTCCCCAGCGCTGTTCTTCGAGGACATCTTTGAAAAGGACGACGACTTCAAGAAGAAGGCCATCGAGGGCTTCGCCATGTTCGCGCTGAACCAGGGCGAGGTGTGCACCTGCCCGTCGCGCGCGCTGGTGCACGAGTCCATCGCGGACGAGTTCCTGGAGCTGGGCGTGCAGCGCGTCAAGCAGATCAAGACCGGCAACCCGCTGGACACCGAGACCATGATGGGTGCGCAGGCCTCCACCGAGCAGATGAACAAGATCCAGTCCTACCTGGAGCTTGGGCCCCAGGAGGGCGCGGAGGTGCTCACCGGCGGCGGCGTGAACAAGATCGACGGCCTGGAAAACGGCCTCTACATTGAGCCGACCGTCTTCAAGGGCACCAACGACATGCGCATCTTCCAGGAGGAGATCTTCGGCCCGGTGATGTCCGTGACCACCTTCAAGGATTTCGACGAGGCCATCTCCATCGCCAACGACACCATTTACGGCCTGGGCGCGGGCGTGTGGGCGCGCTCCGGCACCACGGCGTACAAGGCCGGCCGCGCCATTCAGGCTGGTCGCGTGTGGGTGAACCAGTACCACACCTACCCGGCGCACGCGGCGTTCGGCGGCTACAAGCAGTCCGGCATCGGCCGCGAGACGCACCTGATGATGCTGGACCACTACCAGCAGACCAAGAACCTCCTGGTGTCCTACTCCGAGCAGGAGACGGGCCTGTTCTAAGCAATTGCTTCTCGACGTTTACGCCTCCGGTTGCCCACGCGGCCGGAGGCTTTTTCTTGGAGTTGAGCTGCATAAACAAAGAAAGTTGCGTCGAGTGGGAACAACTTTGTCGCACGTGCCGTTGTTACCTATGAGTGCGACAGACTCAAGAACGTCGCCGCCGGTGTTATAGTGGTGGCCGTCAAGTTGAGTCGGAGCACATCAACTTACTGATAAACCACTTCTCAACAGGAGGAATAACTCTTATGGCACGTGCAGTTGGTATTGACCTTGGCACCACGAACTCGGTCGTCTCCGTCCTCGAGGGCGGCGAGCCGGTTGTCATCGCTAACGCGGAGGGCTCCCGCACCACCCCGTCCGTCGTCGCTTTCGCGAAGAACGGCGAGGTGCTGGTTGGCCAGTCCGC
Organism: Corynebacterium sp. ACRPZ; assembly: GCF_022346205.1. Lineage (NCBI taxonomy): Bacteria > Bacillati > Actinomycetota > Actinomycetes > Mycobacteriales > Corynebacteriaceae > Corynebacterium > Corynebacterium sp. ACRPZ. The sequence goes on along the minus strand of NZ_JAKRMR010000005.1, from coordinate 34,822 downwards.
GAAGAACCAGGCTGTGACCAACGTCGACCGCACCATCCGCTCCGTCAAGCGTCACATGGGCGAGGACTGGACCGTGGAGATCGACGACAAGAAGTACACCCCGCAGGAGATCTCCGCCCGTACCCTGCAGAAGCTGAAGCGCGACGCGGAGGCGTACCTCGGTGAGGAAGTCACCGAGGCTGTTATTACCGTTCCGGCGTACTTCGAGGATGCTCAGCGTCAGGCCACCAAGGAGGCCGGCCAGATCGCGGGCCTCGATGTGCTGCGCATTGTCAACGAGCCGACCGCGGCTGCCCTGGCTTACGGCCTGGACAAGAACGAGAAGGAAGAGACCATCTTGGTCTTCGACCTTGGCGGCGGCACCTTCGACGTGTCCCTGCTGGAGATCGGCGACGGTGTTGTCGAGGTGCTGGCTACCGCCGGCGACAACGAGCTCGGCGGCGATGATTGGGACAACCGCATCGTCGAGTGGCTCGTGGACAAGTTCAAGTCCCAGAACGGCGTCGACCTGTCCAAGGACAAGATGGCTATGCAGCGTCTGCGCGAGGCTGCGGAGAAGGCCAAGATTGAGTTGTCTTCCGCACAGCAGGCCTCCATCAACCTGCCGTACATCACTGTGGACTCCGAGAAGAACCCGCTGTTCCTGGATGAGACGCTGACCCGCACCGAGTTCCAGAAGATCACCTCCGACCTGCTGGACCGCACCAAGAGCCCGTTCAACCAGGTGGTCAAGGACGCCGGCATGTCCGTCGGCGACATCGACCACGTGGTCCTGGTCGGCGGCTCCACCCGTATGCCGGCCGTGTCCGAGCTGGTCAAGGAACTGACCGGCAAGGAGCCGAACAAGTCCGTCAACCCGGACGAGGTTGTGGCGCTGGGCGCTGCTCTGCAGGCTGGCGTGCTGCGCGGCGACGTCAAGGACGTGCTGCTTCTCGACGTCACTCCGCTTTCCCTCGGCATCGAGACCAAGGGCGGCGTGATGACCAAGCTCATCGAGCGCAACACCACCATCCCGACGAAGCGTTCGGAGACCTTCACCACGGCTGAGGACAACCAGCCGTCCGTGCAGATCCAGGTCTTCCAGGGCGAGCGCGAGATCGCGTCCGCGAACAAGCTGCTCGGCTCCTTCGAGCTGGCGGGCATCGCACCGGCTCCGCGTGGTGTGCCGCAGATCGAGGTCACCTTCGACATCGACGCCAACGGCATCGTGTCCGTGTCCGCGAAGGACAAGGCCACCGGCAAGGAGAACACGATCAAGATCCAGGACGGCTCCGGTCTGTCCGACGAAGAGATCGATCGCATGATCAAGGACGCCGAGGCTCACGCCGACGAGGACAAGAAGCGCCGCGAGGAGCAGGAGACCCGCAACAACGCGGAGACCATGGCCTACCAGACCCGCAAGTTCATGGATGAAAACGGCGAGAAGCTGCCGGAGGACATCAAGGGCCGCGTGACCGAGGCTGCCGACGCTGTGGACGAGGCACTCAAGGGCGAGGACTTGGACGCCATCAAGTCCGCCGTGGAGAAGCTCAACACCGAGTCCCAGGCAATGGGCACCGCGCTCTACGAGGCTCAGGCGAACGAGGGCGCAACCCAGGCTGACGCCGCCGCAGGCGACGACAACGTGGTCGACGCCGAGGTTGTCGAGGACGACGACGCAACCGATTCCGACAACAAGTAGACCCGGCCCAGCAACCGAGAAAGGAGGCGACCTCTGATGACGAACCCGCACAATGAGCAGATGCCGGACAACCCGGGCGCTCCGGAGGCCACGGACCCCGAGTACGTGTCCCCCGACCAGGCGGAAACGCTCGCCGACGAGGCCGCTGAGTCCGAGGCGCTTGCCACGGACGAAGACCCCCTCTTAGCCGCGGACGCCGAGCTCGAGGACGCCGCGAAGATCGCGGAGAACGAGATCGACCCGGATGTGGACGGGGATGGCGCAGTCAGCGACATCGAGCTGCAGCTGGCGGAGCGCACCGAGTCGCTCCAGCGAGTCAGCGCGGAGTACGCCAACTACCGCCGCCGCACCGAGCGTGAGCGCGGCGAGCTGGCCAACACTGCGAAGGCGAAGTTCGCCACCCAGCTGCTGCCGCTTCTGGACGACCTGGATCTGGCCGAGCAGCACGGCGACTTGGAGCAGGGCCCGCTGAAGGCGTTTGCCGACAAGTTCCGCACGATCGTTGCCGGCCAGGGCATCAAGGAGTTCGGCGCCGAGGGCGATGCGTTCAACCCGGAGATCCACGAGGCAGTGCAGGACCTGTCCCAGGGCGACACCAAGGCCGTGGGCACGGTGCTGCGCAAGGGCTACATGATCGGGGACCGCCTGGTGCGAAACGCCATGGTGATCATTGCGGATCCAGCCGATCCCGCCGAGCCGGCCGGCGAGCCAGAAGCCGACACCACCGAGTAACCAACACGCTCGGATGCCAGGGCCGGGGAATGAGGTAGCGCGGAGACCCACGCGGCCTCGTCCCCGGCCTTTGTACTTAGATAAATTAGTGAACAAACTTTAGCGAGACAGACTCAATACTCTTTGTAGAGGAAAGGAGGGTGCGAGATGGCTATGCAGCAAGAATGGGCAGATAAGGATTATTACGGCGACTTGGGCGTGAGCTCGTCGGCAAGCGCTGCCGACATTAAGAAGGCATACCGCAAGCTCGCACGCGAAAACCACCCCGATTCCAACCCCGGCGACAAGAAGGCGGAGGAGAAGTTCAAGCGGGTGGCCGAGGCGTACGACGTTATCGGCGACGAGCAGAAGCGCAAGGAATACGACCAGCTGAAATCCATGATCAGCTCGGGCGGCTTCGGCCGGTTCGGGCGGGGAGGAGGGTCCGGCTTTCCGGGCGGGTTTCGCGGCACGGAAGCGGAATTCGACCTCTCCGACATCTTCGGATCAGCCGCTGGTGGACAAGCTGGAGACAGCGGCCTTGGTGATATCTTCGGTGGCTTCTTTGGCGGCCGCGGCGGTGCTGGCAGGAACGCTCGGCCGTCGCGGGGGGCCGACGTCGAAACGGAAATAACCCTCGACTTCCGCGAAGCAGCCAAGGGCACGACCATCCCGGTCGAGCTCACCGGCGAGGCGCCGTGCACCACTTGCCACGGCTCCGGCTCCAAGGACGGCAAGACGCATACCTGCCAGACGTGTTCCGGTTCCGGCTTCATCCGTGAGAACTCCGGCGCCTTCGGCATGGCACGCCCATGCACGAACTGTGGCGGCACCGGCGAGGTCATCGAAGACCCCTGCGCCACCTGCGGCGGCACCGGCACCGTGCGGCGCACCCGCTCGATCACCGTGCGCATCCCCGCCGGCGTGATCGACGGGCAGAAGGTGCGCCTGGCGGGCCAGGGCGAGGCGGGCCCGAACGGCACGCCCGCCGGCGACCTGTTTGTCACCGTGCACGTGCGAGGCGATGAGGTGTTCACCCGCTCCGGGGACGACCTGGAGGTCACCGTCCCGGTCGCGTTCTCCGAGGTCGCCCTCGGCGCGACTATCACGGTGCCCACCCTGGATAACCCGGTGAAGGTGAAGGTCCCGGCTGGCACCCCGAACGGGCGCACCCTGCGAGTGAAGGGCCGCGGTATCCCGAAGCGCTCCGGCGCCGGCGACCTGATGGTCACCGTCGAAGTGAAGGTGCCAAAGGATTTGGATCCGTCCGCCACCTCCGCGCTGCGCGCCTACGCCCAGGCTGAGAAGGACTCCGGCTTCGACCCGCGCGCCGGGTGGGCCGGGCTCTAGCCCAGGAAGGAGGTGTAGACAATGGATGAGAACCAGGAGTACTTTGTCATCTCCGTCGCCGCCGAGCTGACCGGCATGCACGCGCAGACCCTGCGCACCTACGACCGGCTCGGCCTGGTCACGCCGATGCGCACCAAGGGCGGCGGCCGCCGCTACTCGCGTCGTGACATCTCCATGCTGCGCCGCATCCAGCACCTCTCCCAGGAGGAGGGCGTCAACCTCGCCGGCATCAAGACGATCATCGAGCTGTCCCAACAGATCGAGGACCTCCAGGACGAGCTGGAAACCCAGCGCGGCCACAACGAGGAGCTGCGCCAGAAGCTGCAGTCCGGTGGGCGCCGGGGCGGCGAGCTCGTGCACGTACCCCGCTCAACAGCGGTAGTCACGTGGGAGCCAGCTGCTTCTCGACGCCGCCGGCGCAGCGCACGGTAGGTGATACTCCTTACGGGCGTTGTGCTTGGAGCTCATCAACGCGTGATTGTCTGGTGTAAAGGCTTAAGGACAGTGGAGTAACTACATCTGCGTAGAAATCAAGCCTTAGGAAACTGCAAAAAGGGCGAGGACTTCAATAGTTCCTCGCCCTTTTTCGCTTAGCAAGCTCCCCCTACATCCTATCCATTTGCTTGTCGGTATCAGTACGCAAATCCGTTTCATTCACCGATCGGTACCCGTTGGCGAAACCCTTCAGAATTTTGACTACCCACCAAATCACCGCAATTACGATGAAAGCAAGGATCGCATAGACGAGAAACTCCTGCATCGAGAAATTAATTGTCGGTCTCCTATCAGGTACAGCAATTACAACAAATTCACCGCAATGGTAAGGCGGCCAGTTATCTGAGGATTGAGAAATCGTTTGTATCCAATCTGATACGTAGCGATCGGCACAAAGCCCCCAATGTCCCTTGGCGCCAGGGTGGTCGTGAACGGCGAACCGAAGGAGGTTTGTTTCACGACCGATTCACAGTTGCTTCAGTTGGTGCCGTCGGCGTTGACGTCGGCTGCGGCCGTTGATGCCTTGGTGGCCACCAGAATGGTCAAGCCTAAGACGTCGCGCGAGGGGGTCGAGGAGGTCCCCTGTATACTCTCCCCGGAAAGCCCCGGAACGATCCCTGCGAAAGCACATCGCCGGGGTTACTGAATTTCCTTCTTCAGCGGTGGTCACGTGGGAGCCAGCTGCTTCTCGACGCCGCCGGCGCAGCGCGCGGTAGCGGTCGGAGTTTTAAACTCGGCGGCATGACGACTAAGGCTGGCGCTCCGCCGCTGCTCAAAGAGACCGGTCCGTGGCGGTTCCGTTTCCCGGAAGTCATCCTGCTGATTGCGGCATTCGCATGGATGGTGGTTGAGGATGCGAACGCCGAAATCAGCGCTGGTTTTGGATTTGCATTGTTCTTCGTCGCACCGATGTTTCTGGGTGTTTTGCTGATGTGCATGGTGCTGGGCATTCCGCTGCAGCGCCAGCCGGTGAATAAGTTTTGGGGAGATGCCGCCTACGTCGTGGTGGGCGTTCTCGTCGCCGTCATTCTGGCGAAGAGCGACAATCCGTACGGCGTGCTGTCGGCCATCATGCCGTACGTCGCCGCAGCCATAATCCTGACCGGGGTCTCCGCGGCGCTGCGGCGCGCAATTGCGCTCCTGGCGTGGAAGAGGAAGTAATGCGGAGGCTCGAATACTCGGCCACATGATGGCAGGTGTCAGCGAACCGCCGCTGCTTAAAGACACGCGACCGTGGGGTTTTCGCATCCCCGAGTTTCTGCTGCTCGCGATTCTGTGTGTCGCGTTTCCAGGCGTGGCGGCATTCGGCGGCTACATTGTCGTCCCCCTGCTGGGGATGCTCGCCGCAGCGCTGCTCATCGGGCTTCCCCTGCAGAACCGCCGGGTGAACGACTTCGTCGTTGACGCTGGCTACCTGGGTGTCGCGTACGTTGCCGGTCTCGTGCTGAGGCTGACCGGGTTTCCCTACGAGGATCAGTTTTGGCTCAACGCCACATTTGGAGCGACGTCCATTGTCGCTGCAGGTCGTCGGGTGGTCGGCGTTGATCCGGCGGGCGCTGGGGTATCGGCAGTGGAAATCGAATGCGGAATGACAAAACGCCCGCGCAATGAACACGTGAGCGCGGGCGTTTGTGCTGTAAAAATTCGAAACGCTTCCTAGCCATGGAGGGCTAGGGGCTTTTTGAAGCCTCCACAACACTACATACGCCGATGTGTTTCCGCATTGAGGAGGCTACCGGGCCGGACTTAGCCGCCGAACTCGATGGCCGCGGCGCCGCCGATGTGGCGGAGGTTGGACTTTGCCAGGTTGAACAGGCGGCCGACGCCACCCTCGAGGAAGGCGGTGCGGGCGCCGGACTTGGTGAAGCCCTTCATCATGTCCCAGGTGATTCCCGGCGGCAGGGAGAGTGCCTCCGGGTCGGTGACAATGTCCACGAGCACCGGGCCGTCGTAGGCCAGGGCCTCCTTGAGCACCGGCTCAAGGTCGTCCGGGTCCTCGATGCGGAAGGACTTAATGCCCACGCCCTTGGCAATCTCGGCGTAGTTAGCCTGCTCGTGGTCGGTGCCGAAGTACGGCATGCCGGCCACCATCATCTCCAGCTTCACCATGCCCAGGGAGGAGTTGTTGAAGCAGATGACCTTCACCGGCAGCTGGTGCAGCTTGATGGTGAGCAGCTCGCCCATGAGCATGCCCAGCCCGCCGTCACCGGACCAGGAGATCACCTGGCGGTCCGGGAACGCGGCCTGCACGCCGATCGCCATCGGCAGCGCATTCGCCATGGTGCCGTGGAGGAAGGACGCGGCCTCGTCGCGCTTGCCGTTCGGGGTGAGGTAGCGCGAGGACCACACGTTGCACATGCCGGTGTCGACGGTGAAGTAGGCGTCGTCGTCCGCAAGCTCGTCCAGCACGGATGCGGCGAGCTCCGGGTGGATCGGCTTCTTGGACTCGAAGGCCTTGGAGGTGTAGCTCTTCACCACGTGGTCCAGCAGCTGGTAGTGGCGCTTGAGCATCTTGTCCAGGAACTTGCGGTCGGTCTTCTCCTCAACGTGCGGGAGGATGTTCTCGATGACGCTCTTGACGTCGCCGATGACCGGGTAGTCCACCTTGGTGCGGCGGCCGATGTGGGTGCCGTCGATGTCGATCTGCGCGACGTTCTCGTCCGGCAGCCAGTCGGTGTACGGGAAGTCGGTGCCCACCATGATGAACAGGTCGGACTCTTCCATCGCGTCCACGCAGGCGCCGTAGCCGAGCAGGCCGGACATGCCCACATCAAACGGGTTGTCGTACTCGAAGTACATCTTGCCGCGGAAAGAGTGGCCGATGGGGGACTTGATCTTCTCCGCCAGGGCGAAGACCTCGTCGCGGGCCTCGCGCGCGCCGTAGCCGCAGAACAGAGTGATCTTGTCGGCCTTGTTAATCGCCTCCACCAGGCGGGCAGCCTCGTGCGGGTCCGGGTAGACGCGCTTGTTGGCGCCGGTGGCGTACACGGAGTCCGCGGTGTGCGGGCCCTCAGCGGTGTCGGCGGCGAAGACGTCGCCAGGCACGATCATCACGGACACGCCGTTGCCGGCCAGGGTGTTCTGCAGTGCGTTGTGGAGCACGCGCATGCCCTGGTCTGCCTCGTGGACAACCTCGCAGTAGGAGGAGCACTCCTGGAAGAGCAGCTCCGGGTGGGTCTCCTGGAAGAAGGAGGAGCCGATCTCGGCCGTGGGGATGTGCGACGCGATGGCCAGCACCTTCGCGCCGTTGCGGTGGGACTCAAACAGGCCCTGCACGAAGTGGGTGTTACCCGGGCCGCAAGAGGCGCCGCACACGGCGAGCTCATCGGCGGCGAGGGAATCGGCGCCAGCGGCAAACGCTGCGGCCTCCTCGTTGCGTACGTGGACCCACTCGATATCGCTTTGACGCACGGCGTCGGACAGCGGGTTGAGCGAATCGCCCACCAGGCCGTAAATGCGCTTAATGCCTTGATCCTCTAGGCGCTTGACTACTTGTTCTGCAAAGTTGGGCATTGTCTACCTAATTCTCCTTATAGGTGGTTTCATTCAACGTGCGCCATGGTAACGACATTTACGCAGGCGGGTCGGCGCGCTGTTGCAAAGCAGACAAGAACGCGGGGTCTGTGAAGTAGTCGGTGTGGTCGCCTCTCACACCCAGCACACGCTCGCCGCCCCACCCGATGTACGACGGCGACGAGCCGAGCGCCGCCGTCGGCCCGGAGCGCAGCAGCAGGATCGGGTCTTCGGGGGAATCCACCACGTGCACCGTCGCCTCCGGCCCTGCGAGCGTCAGCTTTGAGACGTGCTCGCCAGACACGCCAGCGCTGCCCAGGATCCACAGGTCGTCCGCGAGCAACCCGTGCTGGTGCGCCGCCTTCGTGGCCAAAAGCGTGCCGTAGCTGTGGGACACCACGGTCTTTTGCGCGTCAGGGAAGCGCTCCTCCAGCGCGGCTTGGAACATGGCGAGGTCGTCCGCGCCGGCGTGGGCGCGGTGGGGCGAGGCAGCGTCCGTGAGTAGCGGGGGAGGGGCGTAGCCCTGCCACACCACCACCGCGGCCCCGGTTTTCTCCGAGAGCATCCGGGCCTTTTCCAGCTCGCTCGGCAGCTGCGAGGGTTTGCCGGTGGTGGCGCCGGCGACCATGGTGATCACGCGCGCCGGGTCCACCGCGTCGCCGACGAGCACCGTGCTCGCCGTCGGCCCGGCCTCCAGGAGCACACCGCCGGCGTCCTCCACCGCGCGCAGCGTGGAGGCCGGCACCGTCTGCGCGTGCCGGGCGTGCAGCGATTCGAAGGACTCGTCCGGGTGGTCGAACAGCGGGTCGTAGTCCTGCTCCTTGCCGGATGCGCCCAGCAGGGTCCGGGACAGCCGCAGGTCCAGCATCATGGACATGCCGTTGAGCCACAGCACGACGCGGGAATGGGAGTACATGCCGATGAACTGGGCGGCCTCGTCAAACTGCTGCTGCAGGGCGGCGGCGGCGACCAAAGCCACCGAGGCTTGCTCCAGCCGCTCCGCGCTGGCGCTTAGCGACGAGCCGTAGTCCGCAAACCTGGCCGCAGAGACCTCGAACGCGGGGCCGCGGAACCCGGAATCCGCAATCACAGCGGCTGAAAACGGCGCGTGTTCCGCGCGTTCCCGCGTACCCTCAGCGGCCAATCTGGTGGCGGCGGCCGCGGCGAACAATTCGGATGCGATCAGTGCTGGTTTGTATGTCATGGCGTTAGCTCCTTGCCGAATCGGGCATCTGCCTGCTCCACTTCGGACGCAAACGCGGCGACATCGTGGAGGTGGGTGTCAAGGCGGGACGTGGTGTCGTCGACAAGCAAATGCTCCGTGTCCTGCAACGTTGCGAGCGCGGATGCGGAGCGCGACGGGCTTAAGTGGGCGGTGGGAAGGGTGCCGAAGCTGCGGATGCAGCTGCGGGCGGCACGTGCGGTCTCTGTGGTCAGTTGAAGAAATGTCATGCAACGAACCATCCGCGAACGCAACAAGCGGCGCAATACCCCTTTTCAAATCTGTGGATAACTCCCCCGAAACGCACCTAGAGTTATCCACATGAAGATCGCGCTATTGCAATTCGCCTCCGGCAGCGACAAGATGGAAAATTTGGCCGCCATCGAACCGCTGGTCCGCGACGCCGCCGCCCAAGGCGCAACGCTGATCGTCCTGCCCGAGGCCGCCAGCCAAGCGTTCGGGCAGGGGCGGCTGGATACGCAGGCAGAAGAGCTGGACGGTCCGTTCGCCACAGGGCTGAAAAAGCTTAGCGACGAGCTCCGCGTCACCATCGTCGCCGGCATGTTCCGCCCCGCAGACACGAACACCGTGGACGGCAAGAAGCTCAATCGCGTCTACAACACCGCGCTGATCACCGGCGGCGGGGTGCATAAGGGATACGACAAGATCCACACTTACGACGCCTTCAACTACAAGGAGTCGGACACGGTGCGCGCAGGTGGTGAGCTGGTCACGTTCGTCCACGACGGCGTGACGGTGGGGGTGGCCACCTGCTTTGACATCCGCTTCCCGGAGCAGTTCCAACAGCTTGCCCAACGCGGCGCAAAGGTGGTTGTGGTACCCACGAGCTGGGCGGACGGGCCGGGCAAGGTGGGGCAGTGGCACATCCTCACCGCCGCGCGTGCGCTGGACGCCGGGGTGTTCATCGCGGCGGCCGACCAGGCGCGCCCGGACTTCGAAGCCAAGGCCGGCGAGCCCTCAGGCCCCACGGGCGCGGGGCATTCGGTGGTGGTGGACCCGTTTGGCACACGCCTCGCGGAGGCCGGCTACGGCCCGGAAACCCTGGTGGTGGAGATCGACCCGACTGACGCAGACGAGGCACGCAAGCAGCTGCCGCTAGAGGCGATTAGGCAGCACAGCGCTATGCGCTAAACCACTCCGGCGCCGCATCGGGGGCGACGGTCTGCACGTCCCGCGCCCCGGCCACCTCCAGCGCCGCGGCCAGGCTCACCGCGCGCTCCTCATTCGCGCACACGATCACCTCGCGGCCCCACCACATCCCGGCGCCGGAAACCACCTGCTCCAGCGGCGCACCCACCCGCGACTGCGCAATCCACGCCACGTCCAGCCAGTCCTGCGCCTTGGCAAGTGCGTCCAGCGCCGCCGTGTCGTAGAACCCCTCCGGCCCGCTCGCACCGACCACGAGGTGCACCTCCGGCGGATCGGTCTGCTCCAAATAGTGGAAGACCAGCGCCTTCGCCGCCGCGAACCCACCCTCGGCGGCAACCAGGAGCAATTGCCTATCGACGTCCCCGCGTACCCCGCCCCGCGCCGCCCCCAACGTCAACCAGTCGCCCGGCTGCAACTGCATCTCGTCGGGAACGTGGAACTCCAGCTGCCCGAGCTGGTTGGACGGCAGCGCGGGGACCAGGCCGGTCCACTCGCCGGGGCGATTCGGCGACATCACCGGGATGACCTGTCCGGGGGCGTAGGGCACCGGCGTGCCGGCCTCCAGGCGCACGACCTGCACCCCGCCGCGGCGCTCCACGCTGGTCACCTGCGCGGCGGTGGCGGCAGGCACGCCAGCAACGTCCGCCTGTGAGGCGGCATTGCGCATGAGCTCCGCCGCCTGGATCAGTTCGGGCGCGTCGGCCCCGGCTTCGTCGATAAGCATCTGCACAGCGTTGGGGTACTCCTCGGCCGGAAACCCTGTGCGGCGCAGATCCAGCGCCAAGGCCTTCAGCTCGTCGCGGACCTCCTCTGCGGGGCGCTCGAGCACGGCGAGGGCGGCGCGCATGAGAATGGGCGGCATCTCCTCGCCAGGCGGCAGCATCATCTCTGCCTGCGGGTACGCCTCGGAAAAGCGGGTACGCCACGCGCGGCTGACCTGCGGGCCGCGGGTGCGCAATATCTCGGCAAAGTGGGCGGAAGGCATAGAAACAGGTTACCTAGCGGCTGTGGGCTAAAGTTGCACCCGGCTTGAATGTGATAAGTGGATAGAAAAGAGGTGCTGTGGTGGAATTCACCCCGTATACGTTGCTCACGGACATCGGCTGGATTTCGGTCCTGCTCATCGTCGGCAACATTTTGCGCAACCGGCTGAAGGTGCTGCAGGCGCTGCTGCTGCCTGCCCCGATCACCGCGGGGCTGCTCGGCCTGCTGCTGGGCGACGAGATCCTGGGCGTGATCCACTGGTCCGATCAGGTGGGCACCTACACCACGCTGCTCATCGCGGTGGTGTTCGCGTCCATGGCCTACTCGATGGAGCTCGGCGGCTCCGTCGCCTCCGGCGCCCGCAACATGTGGGGCTACTCCACCGCCATGTTCATGGGCCAATGGGGCCTGTTCGTGCTGCTCGGCGTGTACCTGTTCGCGCCGCTGTTCGGCACTGAACCATGGTTCGGCATGATGCTGCCGGTCGGCTTCGTCGGCGGCTTCGGCACCGCGGCGGCCGTGGGCTCCGCGCTTGAAGAGATCGGCGTGGAGGGCGCGTCCTCCATCGGCTTCACCTCCGCCACCGTGGGCACCCTGGTGGCCATCGTGGGTGGTGTGATCATGGCCAACTGGGGTATCCGCAAGGGCAAGGCCTCCCAGCTCGCCGGCACGCTTCCCGACGACCTGCGCACCGGCTACATCCACAACGAAGACGAGCGCCCCTCCATCGGCAAGGCCACCACCAACCCGTCGTCCATCGAGCCGCTGGCGCTGCACGCCGGCTTCATCGTCTTCACCGTGCTCATCGCCTACATGGTCAACAGCGTGATCAAGGGCCAGTGGCCGAACGTGTCCATCCCGCTGTTCGCCATGGCGTTCGTCATCGGGCTTATCGGCCGCCTGCTGCTCAAGCTCGCCGGCCGCCCGAACTACCTGGACAGCTCCACCATCAACTCCGTCTCCGGCGCCGCCACGGACTACATGATCGCCTTCGGCATCGCCTCCATAGTGCCCGCGGCACTGGCCGGCTACTGGCAGGCGCTCGTGCTCATCTTCGTGCTGGGCACCCTGTTCTGCGTGGTGTGGATGTTCTGGGCCGGCCCGACCTTCTTCGGCGACAAGTGGCTCGAGCGCGGCCTGTTCGGCTGGGGCTGGGCCACCGCCGCAGTGGCCACCGGCATCGCGCTTTTGAAGATGGTGGACCCGAAGCTCAAGTCCGGCACGCTCAACGAGTACGGCGTGGCCTACGTCGGTTTCGCCCCGTTCGAAATCGGCACCACCATCATTGCGCCGATCGCGGTCATCGCGGGCTTTACCGCCGTCTTCGGCTGGATCGCCTTCGCCATCGCGGTCGGGGTTGTCGTGCTTGCTTACGCGATGAAGTGGATACCGGTCGCGAGATCGTCGTAAAGCTTGGTGCTTAGAACGGCCGGCGGCGCAAAGCGGCAGGGATATACTGCTGGCCGGCTAACCAAGACGCTGCCGCAGGATTCATCGAGTTCATTAGGCGGAGACAGACTTTGTGGTACCGCATGAGCTCGGTTGGCTCCAAAAGCGGTTCCAAGTGGCTCGCTCGATTGCGGGCGAATCGCACGGTGCTCGCCCACTTATAGATCACGGCGTGGCTCGCATGTTGGAACGAAGATCCCTGCTTAGGGGCAAATGCCGAACTGAGAGCCTCGTTCCAAATCCTCATCCTGGGGTTCTGGGAGGAAGTTACTTCGGGGCGTGGCAGAAGGAACAACCAGGATCCGAACGGCAGGGCTGCCACAAGATCGTCATGCGTTGGGTTGGGCTTTGTTGGGTTGCCGTCTTCGCCCAGAAGGGCGGGTTCAGCCTTCTTCCACATGGGTGGCCGGTTGGCGGGCGAGATAATCTGCCGGAGCCGCGGCGCAGGATCTTTAAGCCATCCGCGGGGATACGGTTCTGATCGACCGGGCTCGTTTACGGGCTCGTTCTCGTTCCACCCTTGAAGTAGAGCGTCGATACTGTTGCGCAGCTGCACCTCGACCATTCCGGTGGTCGCAGCGACGGCACCGGCCGCCCCAATATTCCATAAATAGAGTTCAAGTGCCTTCGCGTCGGAGCCCCCAGCGACGGTCCGGTATGTATCGAAGCGGGCGTCCGACAAGGCTTTTGTGATAGCCAAGGTGGTTTGCGTTTGCACGAACTCATATTTACACTGGCAACTACAAGACGGGTTAAAATCCGGTATCAATAAGAATCCCCGCTAGGTTTCGCGCCTAGCGGGTTTCTTTGTTGAAGGGGGTATCCCCCGCGTGTGATCTGGTGCGATGCTACTTTGAGCCAACCCCGCGCAACTTTTTTGCCGTTGACAGGAACAGACTCAACTTCTTGTGCGTTACACCTAGTGCGAAACAAACATTAGGCAAGAAAGGACCATGGAATCATGGCGAATAAATACACGCAGAAGACACAGGAGGCCCTGCAGCAGGCGCAGATGCGCGCCTCTGCCGCCGGCAACCCGGAGATGCGCCCGGCGCACGTGCTGGAAGCGCTTTTGAAGCAGGAGGACGGCATCGCCGCCCCGGTGCTCAAGGCCACGGGCGTGGACCCAGACACCGTCGCGCGCGAGGCCAGCGAGCTGATTAGCACCTACCCCAGCGCGCAGGGGCAGAACATGGCCAACCCGGGCATCAACCGGGACCTGCAGACGGCACTGCAACACGCGCAGGATCTCGCGGGCGAGCTTGGCGACGAGTTCGTGTCCGCCGACGTCCTTTTGGCCAGCATCGCAAAGGGAGGCGACGACGCCGCTGAGCTGCTGACCAAGCGCGGCGCCACCTTCGAGGCGCTCAAGGAATCCTTCCCGTCTGTGCGTGGCGGCAAGAAGGTGACCACGGAAAACCCGGAAGATCAGTTCCAGGCGCTGCAGAAGTACTCCACGGACCTGACCGCGCGTGCGCGCGAGGGCAAGATCGACCCGGTGATCGGGCGCGATTCGGAGATCCGCCGCGTGGTGCAGGTGCTTTCCCGTCGCACGAAGAACAACCCGGTGCTCATCGGTGAGCCGGGCGTCGGTAAGACTGCGATTGTGGAGGGCCTGGCCCGCCGCATCGTCGCTGGCGACGTGCCGGAGTCGCTCAAGGGCAAGACGCTGATCTCGCTGGATCTGGGCTCCATGGTCGCGGGCGCGAAGTACCGGGGCGAGTTCGAGGAACGTCTCAAGGCTGTGCTGGACGAGATCAAGGAGTCCAACGGGCAGATCATCACCTTTATCGACGAGCTGCACACCATCGTTGGCGCCGGTGCCTCCGGGGACTCCGCGATGGACGCCGGCAACATGATCAAGCCGCTGCTCGCCCGCGGTGAGCTGCGCCTGGTCGGCGCGACCACGCTGGACGAGTACCGCCAGTACATCGAGAAGGACGCCGCCCTGGAGCGCCGCTTCCAGCAGGTCTACGTGGGCGAGCCGACGGTGGAGGACACCATCGGCATCCTGCGCGGCCTGAAGGAGCGCTACGAGGTGCACCACGGCGTGCGCATCCAGGACTCGGCGCTGGTGTCGGCGGCGGAGCTGTCCAACCGCTACATCACCAACCGCTTCCTGCCGGACAAGGCCATCGACCTGGTCGACGAGGCCGGCTCGCGCCTGCGCATGCAGATCGACTCCTCCCCGCAGGAGATCGACGAGCTCGAGCGCATCGTGCGCCGCCTGGAGATCGAGGAGATCGCCCTGCAGAAGGAGTCCGACGCCGCCTCCGCGCAGCGCCTGGAGCACCTGCGCGAAGAGCTCGCGGACCAGCGTGAGCGCCTCGGCGAGATGAAGGCGCGCTGGGAGAACGAGAAGGCGGAGGTGAACAAGGTCCAGTCCGCGAAGGAGGAGCTCGAGCGTCTGCGCAACGAGTCCGAGATCGCGGAGCGCGAGGGCGACTACGCCAAGGTTTCTGAGCTGCGCTACGGCCGCATCCCGGAGCTCGAGGCTGAGGTTGCCAAGGTGGAATCCGAGGCCAGCAACAAGACCATGCTGGAAGAGGAGGTCACCCCGGACATCATCGCGGACGTCGTATCCTCCTGGACCGGTATCCCGGCGGGCAAGATGATGCAGGGCGAGACGGAGAAGCTGCTGAACATGGAGTCCGTGCTCGGCGAGCGCGTCGTGGGCCAGAAGGAAGCCGTGGTCGCGGTCTCCGATGCGGTGCGCCGCTCCCGCGCGGGCGTGGCGGATCCGAACCGCCCGATCGGTTCCTTCCTCTTCCTCGGACCCACCGGCGTGGGTAAGACGGAGCTGGCCAAGGCGCTGTCGGAGTTCCTCTTCGACGACGAATCGGCCATGATCCGCATCGACATGTCCGAGTACGGCGAGAAGCACTCCGTCGCCCGCCTGGTCGGCGCCCCTCCGGGATACGTCGGCTTCGACGCCGGCGGTCAGCTCACCGAGGCCGTGCGCCGTCGTCCGTACTCGCTCGTGCTTTTCGACGAGGTCGAGAAGGCGCACCCGGATGTCTTCGACGTGCTTCTGCAGGTCCTGGATGAAGGTCGCCTCACCGACGGCCAGGGTAGGACGGTGGATTTCCGCAACACCGTGGTCATCCTCACCTCCAACCTGGGCGCCGGTGGCAACCGCGAGCAGATCATGGACGCGGTGAAGCACCACTTCAAGCCGGAGTTCATCAACCGCCTCGACGACGTGGTGGTCTTCGACCCGCTGAGCCAGGACCAGCTCGTCGGCATCGTGGACATCCAGCTCGACGGCCTGGCTGAGCGCCTCGCCGCCCGTCGCCTGACCCTCGACGTGTCGGATTCCGCGAAGTCCTGGTTGGCCGAGCGCGGCTACGACCCGGCCTACGGCGCCCGCCCGCTGCGCCGCCTAATCCAGCAGGCCATCGGCGACCGCCTGGCCAAGAAGCTGCTGGCGGGTGAGATCGTCGACGGCGACACGGTCCACGTGGACGTCGCCGACGGTGGCGAGGGCCTGGACGTCACCGCGAGGTAGTCCAGACCTACTGTGCTAGATCAAGTCGGTTGTCTGCCTGGCGCGGCTAACCAGATCAAGTCGGGCGTATTTGATGAAAGGCCAGCCTGACGGCCACTGCCCCGAACCGAGGTGAAGAATCTCGGTCGGGGTTTTGTGCGTCCGGAGGTCATCTTTCGGGCTGAGGAGGTAGATGACGTAGCGGCCGCCCGTGTCGTATCCGTTGCCGAGGCCGTAGCGCATCGCCGCCGCAACTTTCTTGTCCCGCTGGTCCCCGTTTGCCAGTCGATTCGCTTCTTCTCTTGACCACTCGGCAGGGACGATGATGTCTTCGATCTGGGGAAAGATTTGGGGGATGTGTGGACGAGATTGCGTGGAACAGAAGGTTGATTGGTCGCCGTTGAGGCTGGCATCGTAGCGCGGTAGGTAAAAACCCAGATGACTGATTTCTTGGCCGATGTGGCTCGACTGCTCCAAGATGACTGCCGCTTTTTGGTGGTAGCAGTCAAACAGTGGGTATTTGAATCGCTTGCCAGGTGAAGCCGATCTATTTCGCGTCGAAGGAAGGATCGCAGTGTCTGACTCCGATTCGACGTGCGGACGATTCCGCATCACTTCCGTCACCCTGGAGAGCCGGTGTACCCATTTCACGGCGTCCTCGTCTATCCAGCCAGTGAGCCTCTCGATTTTTCGCATTTCAACCTCAGGGTGGAAACGCAGTAAAGAATCCTGGTGCGAACAGCGGTTTCTGAGCTCCTTCAAATCCTCTAGGGCTTGTGCAACTAGAAGGCGATCCGGTTGGCCGGGAAACACACGGTGCAGATGATCATCCCAAAGTTTCGCTACCCGGAAGTCTTTAGAGCTGACCAGGCTGGTCCAGAATCCAAGATTCAACTGGGAGGTCACGTCATCTTTGGTGGGCGCGATTTTGCGTTTATTGTTGGTCATCCGTTCAGCTACTGCGCCAATTGAGTCGTTATTGGGGAGAGTCCAAGGAAACGCGAGCGGATGAATCCGCTCCAGCTCGCGCATCATGGAATTCCGCAAGAGAACTTCCACGTGGTGAATCACTTCAGACAACGCAGCAGATACGGCAGCGTTCAACTCATAAAGTTCCCAGGCGAGGTCTTCGTCACCGGACGTTTGAGCCAGGTAAGGGGCGAGTCGCGCATGCGACACCCATTCAATCTTTCGCTGCAAGAGTCCCTCCCAAACCAATTGCAATGTCCCCAATGAGCTAATACTCTAACAGCCAGACCGTCGAACGACCTTGTCTTCGGCGGTGAGGACTCTGTTGAAGCAGATTGAATGCTTGCAGGGTCCTCTATTCGTTTGAGTGGATATGCAGAGGTAGATAATGGGTGCATGACTCAACTCGTGCACACCCCGGAAGCGCTGGACAGAGCGCTTCCGGACGGCCCCGTCTCACTCGTCCCCACCATGGGCGCGCTGCATAGTGGCCACCTCGCCCTCGTCCGCTCAGCCAAGGCACTGGGCAACCCCGTGGTAGTGAGCATCTTCGTCAACCCGCTGCAGTTCGCGCCGGGCGAGGATTTAGAGAAGTATCCGCGGACGTTGGCTGAGGACGTCGAGAAGCTTGAGGCTCTCGGCGTCGACGCCGTTTTCGCGCCGGCGCCGGAGACGATGTACCCGCACGGACCGCGCACGACGATCCAGCCCGGCCCGCTCGGCGCGGTGCTGGAGGGCGCGACGAGGCCGACGCATTTCGCGGGCGTGCTCACGGTGGTGGCGAAGCTGTTCGCGCTGACCGGCGCAGCGGACGCGTTCTTCGGCGAGAAAGACTACCAGCAGCTCGCGCTGATCCGGCAAATGGTGGATGACCTGCACCTTCCCGTGCGCATCCACGGCTGCCCGATCGTGCGCGACACCGACGGCCTCGCGCTATCCTCGCGCAACCGCTACCTCTCCGCCGAGGAGCGCGAGATTGCCCTTGCCATCCCGCGGGCGCTGGCCACCGGCAGCCTCGCCGAAGCGCGCTCGCTTCTCGACGCCACCAAAGGCCTCCACCTCGACTACCTCGTCGCCACCGCCCCCGACATGTCAGATCTGCCGGAGGGGTACACGGGTCCGGCGCGTCTGCTCGTGGCGGCGAAGGTCGGCGCGACCCGTCTGCTGGACAACGCCCCGATCGAGCTCTAGCGCTGCAAGCGACCCGCGCCCTCCTAGAACGTGTGCTCGTCGGCCGGGAACTCCCCGGTGTGCACGGCGCGCTTGTAGTCCGCGGCCGCGGCAGCCAGGTCCGCGCCGACGGTTCCGAAACGGCGCACGAATTTCGCGCGGTGGTCGCCGGCGGGCATGTCCGCCATGTCGTGCCAGACCAGCACCTGGGCGTCGGTGCCTGCACCCGCGCCGATGCC
Source organism: Corynebacterium sp. ACRPZ (assembly GCF_022346205.1). Classification (NCBI taxonomy): domain Bacteria; kingdom Bacillati; phylum Actinomycetota; class Actinomycetes; order Mycobacteriales; family Corynebacteriaceae; genus Corynebacterium; species Corynebacterium sp. ACRPZ. The sequence goes on along the minus strand of NZ_JAKRMR010000005.1, from coordinate 16,382 downwards.
GACGGTCGGGACCGGGCACGAGGCGGTAAGTTCCGCCGCCAAATCCGCGGGCACCATTTCGAAGACCACCATGTCGGCGCCGGCTTGGACGACTGCGTGGACGTCGTCACGCAATTGCTCCGCTCCAGCGTCGCGGCCTTGGACCTTGAACCCGCTCAAGTTGTCCACGGACTGCGGGGTGAACCCCACGTGGGCGCATACCGCAAGACCTGCGTTTTTCAGCGCCCGGATGCGCGGGGCGATCCGCACGCCGCCCTCCAGCTTCACCATGTGGGCGCCGGTGCGGCGCACCAGGTCGGTGGCGGTGCGGACGCATTGCTCGTCGCTCGCCTCGTAGCTCCCGAACGGCAGGTCCATGATCACCAGCGCATTCCCAGCGCCGCGCACGACGGCCGCGCCGAGGAACGCCATCTCGTCCACGGAGACCTGGCTGGTGGTGTCGTAGCCGTAGACCACGTTGGCAGCGGAATCGCCGACCAGGAGACACTCGATGCCGGCTTCGGCGAAGATGCGGGCGGTGGCGTAGTCGTACGCGGTGAGCATCGCCCACTTCTCGCCGTCGGCCTTCTTGCGCGCGAAGTCCGCCACGCGCACTTTCTTGGTGGGGGCTAAGTATCCAGTCACGCATGCAGTCTAGGCCGACACTTCTATAGCCCGGTCGAATACCAAAATGTTATCTGCGACTCTACTCGCAATTCTATGTGATCTGTACCATATGACATGTAACTGCATTTCGTCGGAAAGGAGTCCCAATGTCCACCCCAACCGCAATGCGCGCGGCAGTGGCTGAACAGTTCGGTCCCAGCGTCAATGTCAAAGAGATCGATTTGCCCAAGCCGGGCCCGTTTCAAGCACTGGTGAAGCTTCGCGCTTCCGGAATCTGTCACACCGACCTCCATGCTGTCGAGGGGGACTGGCCGGTCAAGCCGCAGCCACCGTTCGTGCCGGGGCACGAGGGCGTGGGCGAAGTTGTGGAGCTCGGGCCAGGAGAGCATTCGGTGAAAGTGGGTGACATTGTCGGCAACGCGTGGCTGTGGTCCGCGTGCGGTGAGTGCGAGTTCTGCCGGACGGGGCGTGAGACGTACTGCAAGCAGGCGGAGTACGGCGGATACACCCAGAACGGTTCGTTCGGTGAATACATGCTGGTGGACACCCGCTATGCTCCTCGAATCCCGGATGGCGCTGACCCAGTTGAGGTCGCACCGATCTTGTGTGCTGGCGTGACCGTCTATAAGGGACTGAAGGAAGCCGAGACTAAGCCGGGCCAGTTCATGGTGATCTCCGGTGTCGGCGGTCTGGGTCATCTGGCGGTGCAGTATGGCGTGGCAATGGGCATGCGAGTCATCGCGGTAGATATTGCGGACGACAAGCTTGAGCTGGCCAAGCAGCTGGGTGCCGAGTTCGCGGTGAACGCAAAGACCACGGACCCAGGCGAGGCGGTGCAGGAGTACACCGAGGGTGGCGCCCACGGCGTGCTGGTCACCGCAGTGCACCCGGACGCGTTCGGACAGGCGATTGCGATGTGCCGCTCCAACGGCGCCATCGTCTTCAACGGCCTGCCGCCGGGGGAGTTCCCGGCGCCGATTTTCGACATTGTCCTGCGCGGCATCACCATCCGCGGCTCCCTGGTGGGCACCCGCCAGGATATGGCGGAAGCGCTGGACTTCTACGCGCGCGGCGAGGTCAAGCCGCACGTGACCGCTTGTGAGCTGGATGATGTCAACGAGGTGTTTGAGAACATGCGCAACGGCAAGATTGCTGGCCGTATGTCGATCAAGTACTAGACTGCCCTGCATGCAGGCAACCACCACGATCCTCACCCGCGTTGCAATCCCGGGCGTTGAGAGCGAGCAGCTGCAGGCGCACCAGATTGGGCAGAATCATTTTGTGGTGGCGAGCGTGCCGTTCGTGGATACGACGCTCGCGATGGGCGACATCGTGGAGTGCGTGACGGTGGGCGGCGCGTTCCACGTGGATCGCGTGGTGGTGCGCGGCGGCGCCTCGACGGTGCGCGTGCTGCCGGAAGACCCCGAGGGCCTGGACCCGGACGAGATCGCCGGCACGCTGCTGGCGTTCGGGTGCCGGGTGGAGCTCGGCCCGGGCGGCATGCTCGCAGCCAGCATCGGCGCGGATTGCCCGCGCGAGGGGATCACCGAGTGGCTCAGCGGTTTGGAAGAGCAGGGCACAATCCAGCTCGCTCCCGGGTACATGGCGTAAAACACCGTTACACTTGCGGCCATGAGCGTCTTTGTCTCCGCCGCTGAACTCAACGAGCGAATCCAGACTGGCCAGAAGCAGACCATCATCGCCGCGCTGTGGGAGCCGAAAGCAGGCAAAGCGTGGTCCAAATTCCAATCTGAGCACATCCCGACGGCGCTGTACTGCGACCCGTCGGTGCAGCTCGCCGGCATGCCCGGCCGCGCGGTGGGCCGCAACCCGCTGCCCAGCATCGACGTGGTGCAGAAAGCCGCCGCGGGCTGGGGCATCGAGGACGGCCGCCCGGTGTTCATCTACGACGGCGGCAACGGCCTGTTCGCCGCCCGCGCGTGGTGGATCCTGCGCTGGGCCGGGGTCACGGACGTGCACATCCTCGACGGCGGCTTCGCCACCTGGGACGGCGAAGGCTTCCCCACGGTCGCGGGCCCGGGCGGCATCGTCGTCCCGCGCGACGTCGAACTCACTGAGGGCAGCTTGCCGTCCGCAACCATGGAGGATGTTGGGGCATTCGAGGGATTGCTTATCGACGCCAGAGGTGCCCGCCGTTTCCAGGGCCTCCGCGAGATCCTGGATTTGCGCGCCGGACACATCCCAGGTGCCCGGAACCTGCCGGTGAACGACCTGTTCGACCCGGAGACCCACAAGGTGAAGGGCACCGATGAGATCCGCGACCGCTTCTCCGAGCTGGGCGTTACCCAGAACACGGACCCGGCCAGCGTGATCACCTACTCCGGCTCCGGCAACCACTCCGCGCTGCTGCTGGCCGCGATGGAGCATGCCGGCCTGCCGCTGCTCACCCATTACGTGGGCGGATGGTCCCAGTGGAGCGGCAACCGCGACAACCCGGTGGCGACGGACATTTAGTGTCGGGCCGCGCGGTAGCATAGTCCGCGATGGTCATCCTGCTGTTCGTTCTCGCACTCGCGGCGCTGCTCGCCGCCGTGGCGCTGTTCGCGTCGGACGCCCGCGAGGGCAGCACAGAACCCAGCAAGTCCAGCAAGCGCGCCCGCCGCGCCTGGGCCCGCGAGCACGGCTACGCGTTCGCGTCCAGCGACGACATGCTGGCCGGCGAGTGGTCACGCGGCGCCGCCGCCGGGGGAGCGTCCGCCCGCAACGTGGCCACCGGCAGTGCCTACGGGCACGACGCTCACGTGGCGGACCTGGGCGAGGCCACCGTCATCGCCATGGGTACCGGCGCCGAAACCAGCGCGGTGGTGGATTTCCGCCGCACGGATTTCGCGGCGGAAGGCTCCGATGACCTGGTGGAGCTGGACACGCACCACGGGTTCACGTGTTTTGCTACGCAGGCGGGGGCGGGCCGGAGGTTCGTCGATAGGCGAGTGCTCACTGCACTCGAGCAACTGCCCGCCGCCGTGCAGGCCGTCTGGTTCGAGGGGGCGTGGGCGATTGCGCAGCTTGGCCGCGACGCCACCCCGCAGGACTGGGACACTACGCTGGCGCCCCTAGCACTGCTCGCGGATGCGGCCCGGACGCTCCCGCCTGTCGACGACGCTCCGCTCACCCTCCCATTCCCCACCCGCGACATCCCGGGCCAGGCCCCCGCGGCAGAGCCTGAAGCCGAGGACGAGCCGGTGATGCAGCGCCCCGAGGACCCCGTGGAGCTGCCCACCCGCACCACCGGCGGCGAGCGCGGCGAGGTGGCCGACCACACCATCGGCGGCGACGACGTGGAGGCCATCGCCGGCGACGAGCGCCGCGTGGTGGACTTAACCCGGGTGCGCCGCATGCAGGGCCCGAGCTCAATTTTCGACGACAAGGAGTAGAACGATGAAGGAAAAACTCGCTGAACTGGTCAAAGAGCTGGCAGTGGTGCACGGCAAGGTGACCCTGTCTTCGGGCAAGGAGGCGGACTACTACGTGGATCTGCGCCGCGCGACGCTGCACCACGAGGCCAGCCCGCTGATCGGCAAGCTGCTGCGCGAGCTCACCGACGACTTGGACTTCGACGCCGTCGGCGGCCTCACCCTGGGCGCCGACCCGGTGGCAACCGCCGTCATGCACGCCCCCGGCCGCCCGATCGACTCCTTCGTGGTGCGCAAGGAGGCCAAGAAGCACGGTATGCAGCGCCGCATCGAGGGCCCGTCCATCAAGGGCAAGCGCGTGCTGGTGGTCGAGGACACCACCACCACGGGCAACTCGCCGCTCACCGCCGTCGAGGCCTGCCGCGAGGAGGGCGCCGAGGTGGTCGCGGTGGCCACCGTCGTCGACCGCGCGACCGGCGCCGACCAGGTGCTCCGCGACGCCGGCCTGGAGTACCGCTTCCTCCTCGGACTCGAAGACCTCGGCCTTGCCTAATTCGCCTGAAGACGAGCTCCGCGGCCCCACCGAATGGAACGAAGGCCGCCACGGCGTCGGCCCCTGGGAAGGCCAGTGGCCCGACGACCCCCGCTTGGACCCGGAGTTCCTCCGCGACGGCGATCGCCGCAACGTCGTCGACGCGTACCGTTACTGGTCGCTGGATGCGGTGGTGGCCGACCTGGACCAGCGCCGGCACCCGTTCCACGTGGCCATTGAGAACTTCGAAAATGACATGAACATCGGCACCGTGGTGCGCACCGCCAACGCGTTTTTGGCCCGCGAGGTGCACATCGTCGGGCGCAAGCGGTGGAACCGGCGCGGCGCGATGGTCACGGACCGCTACCAGCACATCCGCCACCACGAAACGGTCGCCGACCTCATGGAATGGGCCGCCGCGGAGGGCATCCCGGTGGTCGCCATCGACAACACCCCCGGCTCCGTGCCGCTCGAGACCGCCGAGCTGCCCCGCGAGTGCGTCCTGCTGTTCGGCCAGGAAGGCCCGGGCGTGACCGAAGCGGCCCAGAAGGCGTCGGTGATGACCTGCTCGATCGCCCAGTTCGGATCCACCCGCTCCATCAACGCTGGTGTGGCGGCCGGCATCGCGATGCACGCCTGGGTCCGTCAGCACGCGGACCTCTCCCAGGCGTGGTAGCCGAGGGGCGGCCGGCCCCGGTTTTGTACGAATTTACATGCACCAAAACTTATAATCTTCTGACCTGCACGTTCGAAATTGAACAACCGTCCCAATTGTCGATTTGTGCATGTTTCGTTTAGCTGGCCCGCCGCCAGGCCCGCTACCAGACCCGCCGCCAGACCTAACCGAACCCCTAAAACCAGCCGGAACCGGTGAAACGAATCCGGCCACTCTGGCAATATAGGTACGAACCGTTTGAATTTGAGGAGTCCCCCTGTGCCGGAAACGTGGGCGCACCGCGCCGACCTGGCTGAATCTGCCGTAAATGAACGCCACGCGCAAAAGCTTTGGGGCCTGCCCAAGACGAACCTGGCGGTGGTGGCGTGGCCGCCGGGCCCGAAGGACCGCCTGTTTTGGCACTGGCACTACTGGTGGCAGGCCCAGTACCTGGACTGCCAGGTCGACGCCGCCGCCCGCCGCGAAACCAAGGCTCGCCGCCGCCGGATCGCGGACACGCTGCGCGGGGTGCAGCGCCGCAACCGGGGCAAGCTACTCACCAACGTCCACTACGACGACAAGGCGTGGCTGGCCCTGGCGTGGAACCGCGCGACCCACATCGGCGGAATCAAGCGCAACCGCCACCTGGACGACCTGGAGTTTGACCTGCTCGCGGGTATCGACCCGGTCACGGGCGTGCTGCCGTGGCGGAGCGGGGAGACGTTCTACAACGTGCCGTCGAACGCCACCGCGGCGCTGCTGTTCGCCCGCACCGGCCGCCTAGACAAGGCGCGCGAGATTGTGGACTGGATCTTCGACAACCTGGTGCGTGAGGACGGCCTGCTTGACGACGGCATCCGGATGCGCATGAGCGGACCGGAGGTCGTCGATAAGGTGTACACCTACAACCAGGGCACCGCGCTCGGAGCCAGCCTCGAGATCGCGCTCGCGCTGCGTGAGGACGTCGGCCTGGCGCACGACGAGCAGATCGATTCCTTCGTTTACTCGGAGCGCGCGGACGCGTCGATGTTCTACATCACCCACATCCGCGCGATTGTGCAGGCGATTGCGCTGCACCTGGCCACCCCGCAGGGCGTGCTGCTGAGCCCGCCGGAGGAGTCTGGGGAGGGCGACGGCGGCCTGTTCAAGGGCATTCTCGCGCGCTACCTGGCCGAGGTTGCCCTGCGGCTGCCGGAGGATTCGAAGGAGAACGTCGCCACCCGCAAGATCGCGGCGCGGCTGGTCATGCAGTCGGCGGAGTCGCTGTGGTCGCACCGCCTGGAGGTCGACGGTTTGCCGGTGTTCGCCGCGGAGTGGACCCAGGATGCGAAGTTGCCGCACAACTACGGGCTCGGGCCTTCGTCGATAAGCGAGGCGGTGGGGCTCGTGCGCATCGACGAGCGCGACCTGTCCGTCCAACTTTCCGGCTGGATGCTGCTGGAGGCGGCGGCGAGGGTGGCTGCAGCGCAGGCGTAAAACGGGCATACTGGGGTCGTAACTGCAACCCCTAGCAGGAGGATTTCCATGCCTATCGCAACCCCCGAGGTCTACAACCAGATGCTGGACACCGCCAAGAAGGGCGGCTTCGCTTTCCCGGCGATCAACTGCACCTCGTCGGAGACCATCAACGCGGCTATCAAGGGTTTCGCCGAGGCGGAGTCTGACGGCATCATCCAGTTCTCCACCGGCGGCGCCGAGTTCGGCTCTGGCCTGGGCGTGAAGAACAAGGTTGCGGGCGCGAAGGCGCTGGCGTCGTTCGCGCACGAGGTGGCGCAGCACTACGACGTCAACATCGCCCTGCACACCGACCACTGCCAGAAGGAAGTGCTGGACGACTACGTCCGTCCGCTCATCGCCATCTCCCAGGAGCGCGTGGACCGCGGCGAGCTGCCGCTGTTCCAGTCCCACATGTGGGACGGCTCCGCTGTGCCGATCGACGAGAACCTCGAGATCGCGCAGGAGCTCCTGGCTAAGGCGCACGCGGCGAACATCATCCTCGAGGTGGAGATCGGTGTCGTCGGCGGCGAGGAGGACGGCGTTGAGGCGAAGGCCGGCTCGAACCTGTACACCAACGAAGCCGATTTTGAGAAGACCGTCGATGCCCTGGGCACCGGTGAGAACGGCCGCTACCTGCTTGCAGCCACCTTCGGTAACGTCCACGGCGTGTACAAGCCGGGCAACGTGAAGCTGCGCCCGGAGGTCCTGGACATGGGCCAGAAGGTCGCCGCCCGCAAGCTCGGCCTGGACGAGGGCGCCCAGCCGTTCGACTTCGTCTTCCACGGCGGCTCCGGCTCCGAGAAGGAGAAGATCGAGGAGTCCCTGCGTTACGGCGTGATCAAGATGAACGTGGACACCGACACCCAGTACGCGTTCACGCGCCCGGTCGCGGCCCACATGTTCTCCAACTACGACGGTGTGCTCAAGATCGACGGCGAGGTGGGCAACAAGAAGACCTACGACCCGCGCTCTTACCTGAAGAAGGCTGAGCAGGCCATGTCCGAGCGCGTCATCGAGGCGTGCCAGGACCTCCACTCCGTGGGCAAGTCTGTGTCCAAGTAAGCATTTGCTTCTCGACGAACCTCCGGCCATCCCCGGAGGTTTTCCTTTTGCCCTGTTTCGGCCTGGTGCGAACTTTCCCGGGCGCGAACCGCACACACCCCACGCCTCGGGTACCGGGCCCCACGCCTCGGGCCAGTGTTTGTAAAAGATTACATGCGCGACGCCTTATAGCCTCCTGACCTGCAATAATAAATCTGCACACTCGTCCAGGATGTCGACTTTTGCACGTTTCGTTTAGGCCTCAACCGTTCTCATGCCCGACCGGTTCCCCTCCCGCCTAAACTGTCTAACCATGGCGAAGCAGAGGATGGGTACGCGGGAGCGTCTTCAGCTGGTGGACAAGTCGGTGCAGGCGCGCCTGAAACGTGTGCGCAAACGCCTGCTCCCGATTATGCAGATCGGCCTCGCCGCCGGCCTGGCTTACTTCCTGGCCCGCGACGTCGCCGGGCACCCGCGGCCGTTCTTCGCCCCGATCAGTGTGGTCATCATTATCGGTATGACGGGCGGAGATCGCGTCTCTAAGTCAGTGGATATGGCGCTCGGTTGCATCCTCGGCGTGCTCGTGGGCGACCTCATCTTCTACCGGCTCGGCGACGGCGGCTGGCAGATCGCCGTCATCGTCGCGGGCTCGCTGTTCATTGCGTCGTTCTTCTCCAGTTCGATCCTGGTGAACAACCAGGCCGCGATCGGCGCCATCCTGATTGCCACGATCATGCCGCCGGGCGCGGAGGTCACGGGCATCGACCGCACCGTAGACGCGATCATCGGCTGTCTGGTCGCGTTGGCCACCATCGCGCTGATTCCGCAGGCACCGATGCAGTCGGCCCGCGCGGAGGTGTCCAAGGTGTTGGGCATCATGTCGTCGGTGCTCGACGACGTCTCCGATGGACTCCGCGACAAGGACCCCGCCAGCATCGACGAGGCCCTCGACCTCATCCGTGGCACCCAGACCGGCATCGACGACCTCGCCGCCGCCATCAAGGCCGGCCAGGAAACGTCGCGGGTCTCGCCGTTTCTGTGGGGGACGCGCCGCTACATTAACTCGCTCGCGCGCGTGATCCCGCCCGTCGACAATGCGGTGCGCACGACTCGCGTGCTGGCGCGCAGGGCGGGCGTACTTGCGGACGACAACGATTCCGCCACCCCCGCCCAAATCGAGCTCCTGGACACCCTTTCCCAGGTCTGCCTGGAACTTTCCGAGGTCTACGACGTCAACTCCCGTGTCGCACAGGCCACCGTGATCCCGCAGTGCGTTAACGAGCTGCGCCAGGCCGCCCAGGAGGCCGGCATGGACGTCATCCCGGAGGACGGCGTGCTGTCCTCGTACGCGATTTTGGCGCAGACTCGCTCGCTGATCGTGGACTTGTTGATGGTGTGCGGGATGTCCCACGAGTCGGCGCTGGCTGCTTTGGTACCCACCTCGAAGACGCCGAAGGTCGAGCCGGAATCGTTCGACTTCGACTAGCGAGCGTTGGGTTTGGCGGCCCAAACCAACCCGCATAGCGAAAACCCCGGCTGGGAGGATATCCCAGCCGGGGTTTGTGGCGCCCTAGCGCGTAGTGTTTAGCGCTTGTTGATGTCGCCCTCGACGTCGCCCTCGACGACGCCGTCGGTCTCGAAGCGCTCCTTGCGGACCTCCTCGGAGACACGCTCGGTGTCGCGGACGGTGTCCTTCTCCAGGGAAACCTTCTCCACCGGGACGGACTCCTTGGAAACGTTCACGCGGTCCTCGGAGAGGGTGACGGATGCTTCCTGCTCGCCGATGTTGCCGTCGTAGTTGGCGCGGTCAGCGTCGGTGATCGGCTCGCGGACGACGCGGACCTCTTCGCGCTCAACCGGGACCTCGACGGTCTCGGTCTCGTTCACGACGTACTTGCGCAGGCGGACCTGGCCGGTCTCGACACGGTCCTTGGAGACGTTCAGCTGCTCCTCGGAGCGGATGATCTCGCCGTTGTCTGCGACGTCGCGGCGGTCAGCGTCGGCAACGTCGCGGCGCTCGGTGTCAACATCGGTCTCGACGTTGCGCTCGCCGGCAGCGTAGCCAGCACCTGCAGCACCTGCTGCGCCCGCACCAGCAGCGCCGGTCTCTGCGAAGCGGTTACCAGTCTCGTAGGTGGTCACGTCCTGGGTGTTCTCCAGGCCGTAGTGGCGGTAGAACGCGTCCTGGTCCTCGGTGGTGAGGTGGCCGTTCTCGTCCAGGTCCGGTGCGTCCTCGATGCGCTCCTTCGGGAATGCGAGGTGCAGCTCGCCGTCGCGCAGGGTGTGGCCGCGCAGCGGGACGATGGAGTCGCCGCCACCGAAGAGACCGTGGTTGACGGAAACGAAGTCCGGCTGGCCGGTGGTGTCGTTGACGTAAACGTCCTTGACGCCGCCAACCTTGTCGCCGTCGACGTCGTATGCGGTTGCGTTTGCGAGGTCCTCGATGCGGTTGAAGTCAGCCATGATTTCTCCTTAAAGGTTTTGGCTAGTAAATTTATTTTGCTACCGCGGTTTCCGTCTGGAGCGGTCCTTGCGGGAACAAAAACGAATGTAGGGAAGAGTTCCACGGCGCGTTTGGACGTCCGTTCAAAACCGCGGTTAGAACAAAAATTCGAGCGACAAACCCGCCCACTTCAGGTAGCCCTAGTCACACCCCTTTGACGTGGGCCTTTGCCTATCGACGCCACGTAAACCGCCAAAACCTACAACAAGGCTCAGTACCGGCGAGGTAACGAAACGCTAACCAAACGCCACAAAATTCCCACTGTGAGATAACTCACATTCTAGAATTTAGCCCTCGCGGACGCTCTGGATGTCGCGCAGATGGCGGTAGAACGTGACGCGGGTGACGGGGCGGGGGCGACGGATGCCGTCGATAAGCACGGCGATTTCCTCGCCCCCTGATTGCAGCGCGCGGCCTGCGAGGACCCGGGAGGCGTCGGTGCGGCGCACGGGCTGTCGCCGTAGGAAGCGGCGCGTGGGCACAAGCGGGCTGACAAACGGCACCGCGACCAGCCCGGGCGCGTCGACGGTGGGCACGAGCCGCGCACCAAACTCGCCGCCGCCGACGAGTACCTCGGAGTCCACCACAACTTCGCCCACGTACGGCGCGGAGCCGTCGCCAGTAAACAGCTCGGCGGAACCCGCGACCACCTCGCCGAAGTCCGTGCGTATGCAGGGCATCGGCCGCACCGCCCCCTCGACAGCGAGCGCCGCATCGCCGGCGCCCCACATCACCGCTGCGGGAGATTGCCTATCGACGGGCACGTACCCGACCTCCACCCACATCACATCCGCCCGCATCAGGCGAGTGAGCACGAGCCCCAGGGCGCGGTCGTCGCCGGAGACCACCATGCGCACCGGCTCGGAGGGCTGCTGCGGCGCAAACGACGGTTCGCCCAGGTGGGAGACGTTGGGGCTGGCCTGGATCTCGTCCAGAGACGGGGTGGGGTCCTTGGGCAGTACCTCGCGCGCGATCTCCGCCAAAAACTTCAGGTCCCGCTGGCTGGGGTGCTGCGGAAGGTCGAAGCGCTGGGCGCCGGGAATGACGGGCGCGTCGCCGCACGCGCAGTGGATGAGCCGCATGGCGCTCACGCTACAATATGGCCGTTATTGCGCCATATATAAGGAGTGTGCGATGTCCGCCATCATCATTGTGGGCGCCCAGTGGGGCGACGAGGGCAAAGGCAAAGCGACCGACATCCTCGGCGGCAAGGTCGATTACGTGGTTAAACCCAACGGCGGCAACAACGCGGGCCACACCGTTGTGGTGGGCGGGGAAAAGTACGAGCTGAAGCTGTTGCCCGCCGGCGTGCTCAGCGAAAACGCCACCCCGATCCTGGGCAACGGCGTGGTGGTGAACCTGGAGGCGCTGTTCGAGGAGATCGACGGCCTGGAGGCCCGCGGCGCCAACGCGTCCCGCCTGAAGGTCTCCGCCAACGCACACCTGGTCGCGCCCTACCACCAGCAGCTGGACCGCGTGCAGGAGCGCTTCCTGGGCAAGCGCGCCATCGGCACCACGGGCCGCGGCATCGGCCCCACCTACGCCGACAAGGTCGCGCGCGTGGGCCTGCGCGTGCAGGACGTCTTTGACGAGTCCATCCTGCGCCAGAAGATCGAGTCCGCCCTAGACGTGAAGAACCAGATGCTGGTGAAGATGTACAACCGCCGCGCGATCTCCGTGGAGGAGACCATGGACTACTTCGGCCGCTACGCCGAGCGTCTCGCGCCCATGGTCATCGATGCGGAGCGTGTGCTTAACGACGCCCTCTCACGCGGCGAGCACGTCCTCATGGAAGGCGGCCAAGCCACGATGCTGGACGTGGACCACGGCACCTACCCGTTTGTCACGTCCTCCAACCCCACCGCCGGCGGCGCCTGCGTCGGCTCCGGCATCGGCCCGACCCGCATCACCGGCGTGCTGGGCATTGTCAAGGCGTACACCACCCGCGTGGGCGCCGGCCCGTTCCCCACGGAGCTGTTTGATAAGTGGGGCGAGTTCCTTCAGGTCACCGGCGGCGAGGTGGGCGTGAACACCGGGCGCGTGCGCCGCACCGGCTGGTACGACAGTGTGATCGCCCGCTACGCCTCCCGCGTCAACGGCTTCACCGACTTGTTCTTGACCAAACTGGACGTGCTCACCGGCATCGGGGAGATCCCCATCTGCGTGGCCTACGACGTGGACGGCAAGCGTTTCGACGAAATGCCGCTGACCCAGACCGACTTCCACCACGCCGAGCCGATCTACGAGACCATGCCGGCCTGGGACGAGGACATCACCGAATGCCGCACGTTTGAGGATCTGCCTCAGAAGGCTCAGGACTACGTGCTGCGCCTGGAGGAGCTCTCCGGCGCGCCGATCTCCTACATCGGCGTCGGCCCCGGCCGCGACCAGACGATCGTGCGCCACGACGTGATGGAGCGATAGCGGTTTCAGCCCTGTTGGTGCCACGGCTACGCGAACATCGCGATCCAGCAGCGTATTGGCGTGTTTAACTTGGAGGTTGCTGTTCGGGTTGCCGTGATCGACCCGCAGCTTGCGGGTTACGGTGCCGGCCTAGTACTTAGCTAGCATCGCCCCTCGGTCTATGTGGTCGGAGGGGCGTTTTGCGTGTCGACGTCCCTCCGTCCACCCCTTTATGCGGGTACGGAGCCACATTCTTATCGTTCTGTTAGGTAGAGCACTGTCCAAACTTGGAGATTAGCCTCGGGGGTTGCCCGCCTACCTGCGGTTTCATGATCGGTTACGTGTGACGTCGCAAAGCTCAAGCTTTTTAAGGTTTTGTAACCAGCTTCGCAATTAGATTGACGGATATCTGCAAAGTCGCAGCTAGTGTACGGCTATGCGCCGTATTAGCGGGGGTGAATACCGTGCAGTCTCGGCGTCGAAACACTTTAGGCATCCTTGAGGACGGGTGTCCACTTCCGTACGGTTGTACATGTTGACTCTGGATTACAGGTGTCTCCCACCGGTATTGCCCGGGTTCGGCTGAATGACCAATTTGGCACACGTTGAAGGGACGTATTTTGAATAAGAACTACAACGCGCGTCGCCGCGGCACTTCGGTAGCCGCCGCCGCGCTGTCTTTTGCTTTGGTTGCGCCGTTTGCGCAATCTGTGGCGGCACCAGGTTCGGCAACCGCCGCGTTCGCATCCACGAAGGATGAAGCTGGCCAGACCAACGCCAATAACAACGGTGTGAAGTACCCAGGCGTAAACGCCGACGGCATTTACCAGACCTCGGTTGGCGAGCCGCGCTACACCTTTGAGCCGGGTCCGGCGAAGGACGGTGCTATCGAGTCCGGCACCACGCAGAGAGACACGGAGTCTATCCAGGGTTACGTGCTGAACCTCCGTAACGGCAACATGACTGTTGACCCGGACACGACGAACTTCCAGCCGATTCCGATGGAAGGTGTGCGTGTCTACGCTGAGTGGGTGGATAAGGACGGTTACACCTCGCCGACTTACACCACGGTCACAGGTCCGGATGGGCGTTACGCGATCAAGATGCGTCCGTTCTTCGATGCGCTTGGTCAGAAGCACGAGTTTGACGCAGACCCGAACCTGCCAGAGGGAGAGAAGATTCGTGTCTGGGCTGAGAACCCGGATGGTGAGACGTTCCAGCAGATCTACGGTTACAACAATGGCTTCCTTGGTCCGCAGGCCAATTCGATCGATACGCAGGGTACGTCGACGCAGTGGTTGGTTGGCTCTAACCGCGTGAACAACGTGCGTTTCTTCTACGGTGAGAAGCCGCAGAATGAGGTCATGCACAAGCTGGACCAGGCGGTTGAGAACCCGAAGAAGTCCTCCGGTCAGGGTGGCCAGGTGCAGGGCAAGGCCTTCTGGGAGCAGGACCACACCCAGGGCGCATTCACCTGGAACCTGATGAACACTCTTAATAGCGGTGATGTGGCTGCTGAGGGTTTGAAGATCTACGGTTCCTACCTTTCGGATTACGCGATTAACAAGATCATGAACGAAGCACCGGAAGCAATCGGTGTTGATGAGATTCCTAGCGGTACACTCGGTAGGACGCCGACTAAGGGCTGGTCCCGTGACAATGAGGCTGCTCTTCAGAACTGGATCAAGCGCGAGATGGCCGCGGACACCGCGAAGGATCCGGTGACCGGCAAGTTCGGTAAGGACCGCTGGATCGCCGAAACTGTCATGGCGACGGTAGGCGCAGACAACAACTACACGCTGCAGTTCAACGGCACCTTCGGTCAAGATGAGAAGGGTGATCGTGGTACCGGTGGTTCCCAGGGTAACCCGCTGACGCGTAACGACGGCACTAAGGTTTCGTTCCCTGATGGTTCTGAGCACGTCGCATGGGACCTGCTTGGCACCGTTGCACCGGATCCGAACTACGGCACCTTCCGCAAGGGCGCCCTCGGCAACTCCAGCGACAAGATGCCGAAGCACGTCAACTGGGATTGGCTGTTCGTCTCGACCGAGGATGTTCCGGGCTTTGGTGTGCAGACCCCGTGGCATACCAACGGCTACCTGGATACAGCCCGCTATAACACCGGTGAAACTTGGAATGTTGTGAAGGTGGGTGAGCACCTGAACACCGCGTTCATTTCGTTGTACGCGGATTACGTGACGTTCGATGTGACCCCGTACGACTCCGCTGAGAACTGGGCGAAGCCGGGGGATGTGGCTGAGACGAACACCAACGGTGTACCGGCGAAGTTCGCTAATAATCTCAAGTACGAGATCGAGTGGGTTAACGCTGACACCGGTGAAGTTGTTGACACGAGTGAACTGTTGGAGGCTGATCCGAACGGTGAGCTTCCATCCTTCCCGCTGGACACTGGCGATGAAGATCTGTTCCCGAACGGTATCGATAAGACCACGACTTTCCGTGCTGACCTTTACCCGGTGGACATTGCCGAGGGTAATGCTCGTGGAAGCCGTATTGCTGCTGATTCCTTCACTGTTCTCGTTGGTTGGGCTCCCATCTACGAGGAGAAGAAGGGCAAGGCCGGTGAGCCGCTGGAGTCTGGTGTTCCGACGTTCGATAACACCACTACCGATGAGGTGGAGTCGGAGAAGGGCAGTGACCTTCCGTCGCCGGTTGCGAAATTCGAACTTCCGGATACGTTCCAGGTGCCGGAAGGTTACACCATTGAATTGGACGAGACCACTGGTGAAGTGACTCTGACCTTCCCGAAGGATGCAAAGCCGGGCACGAAGTTTGAGGTTCCGGTTGTTGCAGTCCTGGAGGATGGCACCAGGACGGTTGGTTCCGCTCCGTTTGAAGTCGTTGTGGATACTAACACCACTGTCGAGCCGAAGTACGAGGACAAGAAGGTTGTTCCGGGTATCCCGGCGGAGTCTGAGCCGACCTTCAAGAAGCAGGATGAAAACGGCAATGTCACCGACGAGACGGTTGATGCACCGGAGGGTTCCAAGTTCTCCATTCCGGAGGACTTCGAGGCTCCGGAGGGCTACACCGCAGAAGTTAATCCGGAGACCGGTAAGGTCACCGTCAACGTCGACAAGGACGCGCTCGACGGTGATTCTGCCGAGGAAATCGACGTTCCGGTGAAGGTTGAGTACCCGGACGGTTCCACGGACGACGCGACTGCGAAGTTCGAGTTGGATACCGATGGTGACGACACGCCGGACAAGGAGGACACCGACGATGACGGTGACGGTATTCCGGATGAGCAGGAAAAGGAAGACGGCACCAACCCGAAGGCTCCGAACCAGAACCTGGACTTCGAGCCTGAGTACGAAGACGGCAACGGTAAGCCGGGCGAGGATGTGACGGTTCCGGCTCCGACGTTCAAGGACAAGGACGGCAACGACACCGAGGCGCCTGAGGGCACGAAGTTCACCCCGGGTGAGGGTGCTCCGGAGGGTGTGACGGTTGATGAGAACACCGGTGAGATCACTGTTCCGGTGCCGGAGGATGCAAACCCGGGTGACAAGATCACTGTTCCGGTGGATGTGACCTACCCGGACGGCACGACGGACACCGTTGATGTCACTGTCACCGTCGACGAGCCGGATGCTCCGGCTCCGGTCGAGGAGGACAAGGACAAGTTCGAGCCTGAGTACGAAGACGGCAACGGTAAGCCGGGCGAGGATGTGACGGTTCCGGCTCCGACGTTCAAGGACAAGGACGGCAACGACACCGAGGCGCCTGAGGGCACGAAGTTCACCC